>CAYHCX010000016.1:11611-58006 GCA_964355095.1 uncultured Acidobacterium sp. | reverse complement strand
GGCACCCTAGTTCTCCTACCAACCTATCGCAAGTCCGTCCTTCCGGAGATCGGATCCGCCAAGCATCACGCCCGTCTTCGGATCGATGAAAATCGCCTGGTAACCGCCCATGGCGCCGCGGCCGTCCGACACCGTGTGGCCCCTGGCTTCGAGCGCCTTGCGCACATCGGCGCCGATGCCGCTCTCCAGCGCGAGGCGATTCCCCATGTGGCGCATGCGCGCGGCGTCGCCAGCCTCCTGCACGTGCATGCCGAAATCGACGAAGTTTGCCACCACTTGCGCGTGCGCCTGGGCCTGATTGTCGCCGCCCATTACGCCAAACGCCACCCACGGCTTGCCATCCTTCATGATCATCGCCGGCACCAGCGTGTGCAGCGGACGCTTGTGCGGACCGATCTGATTCGGATGGCCCGGTGTCAGCACGAAACCGGAGCCGCGGTTGTGCAGCGTGATGCCGGTTTCGCCGGCGACGAAGCCGGCGCCAAAGCTGCTGAACAGGGACTGGATGAACGACACCACGTTGCCTTCGCTGTCGGCGGCGGTCAGGTAGATGGTGTCGCCCAGGTCGCGGCCGGCGAAGTCGGGCGCGGACCGGCCGGCGCCGGCCGGGGTGCCGGCGGCGTAGCTCGCCGCCGCCTTCGCCATGTCGATCTCCTTGCGGCGGGTGGCGGCGTACTCCTTCGAGAGCAGTGTCTTCAGGATGTCCTTGGCCATGTGGTCGCGATCGGCGAGGTAGGCGCCGCGATCCGCGAACGCAATCCGCTTCGCCTCGGTCACCACGTGGAGGTAGTCGGCCGAGTTATGGCCCATGGCCTTGATGCCGAAGCCTTCCATGATGTTCAGCATCTCGAGCGCGACGAAACCCTGCGTGCTCGGCGGCATCTCCATCACGTCGTAGCCGCGGTAGTTGACGCCGATCGGATCCACCCAGTCGGCCTTGTGCTCCGCGAAGTCGCGCATCTCGAGCAAGCCGTTCCGGGCCTTGAGGTCGGCGACAATCGCGCGGGCGAGGGCGCCCTTGTAGAAGGCGTCGCGCCCTTCCTTCGCGATCAGCTCGAGGCTGCGCGCCAGCCGCGGGTTGGCGAAGATGTCGCCGTGCGCGAGCGGCTTGCCGGACGGCAGGAAGGTCGCGGCGGTGACCGGATCGCGCGCCAGCAGCTTCTCGTTGCCTTTCCATTCGTTGGCCATCAGCTCCGCCACGGGGAAGCCGTCGCGGGCGTGGGCAATGGCCGGCGCCACGGCCTTGGCGATCGTGATGGTGCCGAAGCGCGTGAGCAACTGGTGCCAGCCCTCGACGACACCCGGGACATCAACGGTCAACGGCCCGTTGCCCGGCATGTCCTTCAGGCCGCGCTTGGCGAACTCTTCCGGCGTGGCGGCGTAGGCGGACCGGCCGGTCGAGTCGAGCCCGTACACCTTCTTCGTCTTCGCGTCGTAGACGATCGCCAGCAGGTCGCCGCCAATGCCGTTCATGCTCGGCTCGACGACGGCGAGCACCGCGGCGGCGGTGACGGCCGCGTCGATGGCGTTGCCGCCGTCCTGCAGCACCTTCAGGCCGGCCGCGGATGCCAACGACTGGCTCGTCGCGATCATGCCGTGCCGTCCCACCGCTGGAGACCGCGTCCCGCGGAGGTTGCCGGACGGACGATCGCCGGGCTGAATCTGTTGGGCTGACGAAGTGGTCATGATGAGGAAGGCTCCGGTCAATGCGAAGAGAACATTACGCATGGTGGAGATTCTACGCCGTTAACGCTCAAGCCCCCCAAGACTCAAGCCCCAAAACTCAAGCCCCAAGACTCAAGCCCCAAGCCCTCTTATACTGGTTCCATGCCCGTTCGCGACCGCGTTGCCCGGCTACTGGACGAGATGCCGCGCGAGGCGCAGTTCCCCTCGCAAGGCGCCACGTTGTTCGTGGATCTTGCGCGTCGGGAATTGCACACCGCATACACGCCGCTGGCGGTGACGCGGACCGTTCTTGGCGGCCGCGGCGCCAACATGTACTACCTCCACCGGTTGCTGGACGAGTCGCTCACGCCGCTCGATCCCGACATCCCGCTGATCTTCGGCTCGGGACTGCTGACCGGCCTGGTGCCGAGCGCCGCCCGCGGCAACTGCACGTCGTGGTCACCGGAATCAGGCGTGCTGCTCGACTCGAACGCCGGTGACTACTTCCCGTCGTTCCTGCGCATGAACGGCTTCGACCACATCGTGTTGTACGGCCAGGCGCCGGCGTGGACGCTGCTGGTGATTCGTGACGGCGTGGTGACGTTTGACGATGGCGCGCCCTATATGGGGATGGACAACATCGAGATGCGCGAGGCGGTGGCGCGCGATCTGGGTGGGGTGTGGACCCGCAACCTGGCCATGGCCAACATCACCCGCGCCGGTGAGAACCAGGTCCTGACCAGCGGCATCATGGCCGGCCCGAAAGCGATCTACGCGCGCGGCGGCCCGGGCGCGAAGATGGGCGCCCTCCGCCTGAAGGGCATTGTCACGCTGGCGCAGACGCGCGAGTTCCCGACCGCGAAGCCGTACAAGCCCTACAATCGGCACATCGCGCAGAAGTTGCTCGCCACCTCGGTGGTGAAGAACGCGCTGTCGAAAACCGGCACGCCGTTCCTCTACAAGCCGAGCCGTCTGCTGGGCGCGATGGGTACGAAGAACAACCAGGAAACGACGTGGACCGACGGCCTCGACGCCGAGCACTTTGACGCGTTCCGTCCCGGCATGGAAGGGTGCTTCCGTTGCCCGGTGAACTGCCGTCCACTGAACGACCTGCACAGCGCCGCGCCTGACAAGTACGACAAGGGCGATGGCCCGGAGTACGTGACGCTGGGGAAGTTCGGCCCCAATCTCGGCATCGACAGTGTCGCGGCGGTCGTCCGCCTCAATAACGTCTGCAACGACCTCGGTCTCGACACCGCGTCAACCGGCTCCGCGCTGGCCTGGGCGTTCGAATTGTTCCAGCGTGGCATCATCACGACGGCAAACACCGGCGGGATCACGCTGACGTGGGGCGACGCCGGGACCATTGAACGCCTGCTGTTCATGATGGCGACGCGCGAGGGCTTTGGCGCCGCGCTGGCCGACAGCACACGCGCCGTGGAGAAGGGGCACTACCCGGCGGAAGCCTTGCAGTACCGCATGGCGGTGAAGGGCCTGGGCCAAAGCGACCCGCACGACGCCCGCATCCTGAAGGCGTTCGCGCTCGGGCTGGCGGTAGCCACGCGCGGCATGGACCACCTGCGCAATCGCGCGACGCTGGAGATCAACGCGCGCATCAACGACAACCCCGTGTTCAAGTCGGAGCTGTATGGCGGCCCGGTCAGCGCCGAGCCCAACAGCTATGTGGACAAGGAGCGCGCGGTGCGCGCGTGCGAGAACATCTACGCGGTGGGCGACTCGGTCGGCATGTGTCGCTTCACCACCAGGCTGTTCAACAGCCCGTCGCTGCCGGGCATCGAGGAGTTCCGCGAACAGCTCGCCAACGTGACCGGCCTGGCCTTCAGCGACCAGGAGCTCGAGCAGTGCGGCCTCAACGTAATGGGCGTCGAGCGGCTCATCAACCATCGTTTGGGCGTGCGGCGGAAAGACGACACGCTGCCCGATCGCTGGTTTGACGAGCCCAACCCGGCCGGTCCCTACAAAGGCGAGCGCATCGACCGCCAGGAGTTCGACGCCATGCTGTCGCGCTTCTACGCCATCTCGCGGCTGACGAGCGAGGGCGCGCCCGAAGAGGCGTGGCGAAAGGAGTTGGTGGGCGCCCTTGGCGGTGACCGTTAACTTTCCCGCCGCCCTGCATCCCCTGACCGGCGCGACGCTGGTGGTCCGCGATGCGGTCTCGACCGTCGGGAAGCTCCTGCAGGTACTGGACCGCATGGTCCCCGGCCTCGCCACCGAACTGGACGATCCGCTGTACAACATCGCCGTGAACCACGAACTGCTGCTGCACAACGTCGATCAGCGCGCGCTCGCCGACGGTGACGTCGTCGAGATCGTTCCGACGATGGCCGGGGGCTGAACAGCCAAGGTGCCTCGGGTGCCTAGTGTGCCTAGGGTGCCTGGGGTGCTAGAGTTCGACGATGGCGCGCGCGGTCGGGGCCAATGTTCGGCGCAAGGACGGTGACGCCAAGGTCACCGGTGCCGCCAAGTACATCGACGACCTGACGTTCCCTGGCATGCTGTTCGGGGCGACCATCCGCTCCACGATTCCTCGCGGCGAAATCATCAGCCGGCACCTCGATTTGCCAGCCGGCTTCATCGCCGCCGACTACCGCGACATTCCCGGCAAGAACCACGTCGCGCTGATCGATGCCGACCAGCCATGCCTGGCCGAGCGCGAGGTGCGGCACGTGGCCGAGCCGATTCTGCTCGTTGCGCATGCGGATCGGCGTCAGCTGTTCGGCGTCGAGCACCGCGTGCGGATCGACTACCGCGAGCACGCGCCCAACTACGACCCCGAAGTGTCGAAGGTGTGCTTCAAGCAGATCGCGATCGACAAGGGCGACATCGATCGCGGCTTTCGCGATGCCGACTTCGTGATCGAGGGCGAATACCGGACCGGCCACCAGGAGCAGCTCTACATCGAAACCAACGGCGTGATCGCTGTGCCTGGGGCGGGGCAGATCACGGTCTACGGCTCGCTCCAGTGCCCGTACTACGTTCACAAGGCGCTCGTGGTCCTGACCGGACTCGCGCCCGAGCGGGTGCGCGTGATCCAGACCGAAACCGGCGGCGGCTTCGGCGGCAAGGAAGAGTACCCGTCGATGCTCGCCTGCCACGCCGCGGTCCTGGCGATGAAGAGCGGGCGGCCGGTGAAGATGATCTACGACCGCGTCGAGGACCTGCTGGCCACGACCAAGCGGCACCCGTCGATCATCCGGCACCGAACCGGCGTGACCCGCGACGGGCGCCTCGCCGCGATGGACGTGGACGTGGTGATGGACGGCGGCGCCTACGCGACGCTGAGCGCGGTGGTGCTGTCCCGCGGCGTCATCCACGCGGCCGGTCCGTACCGGTGCGAACACATCCGCATTCGCGGCCGCGCCATGATGACCCACACGCCGCCCAACGGCGCGTTCCGGGGCTTCGGCGCGCCGCAAACGCAGTTTGGCGTCGAGGCGCACATGGATCGCGTGGCCGAGGCCCTTGGAATGGATCCGGTCCGGCTTCGCGAGTTGAACGCCCTGCGTCCCGGCGACACCACCGCGACCGGCCAGAAGCTGGGAAGCGATGCCAGCGCCCTGCCCGTGCTGCGCGCGGCGGTCAAGCGGTCGGGCTTCAAGCAGAAGCGCCGCCAGTGGCGCGGCACCAACCGCGGCATCGGGTTGTCACTCTTCTTCCACGGCTCGGGCTTCACCGGCGGTGGCGAGGTGAAGCTGGCCTCGAAGGCGTCACTCGAGCTGACCGCGACCGGCGCCCGCATCCTCGTCGCCAGCACCGAGATTGGCCAGGGAACGCGGACCATGCATGCGCAGATTGTCGCGGACGCGATCGGATTGCCGTACGAGGCCATCGACGTGCACCAGGTGGACACCGACTTCGTGCCCGACAGCGGCCCGACCGTGGCGTCGCGCACGTGCATGATCGTCGGCAAGCTGCTCGAGCGGTGCGCGCGCGACATGCGAAAGCGGCTGGGCACGCTCACTCCCGCGGGGTATTTCAAGCGCCACGGTTCGTTCACCGTCACCGCCCAGTACGAACCGCCGCCGGGCCTGACGTGGGACGACGACCTCTATCGCGGGGATGCCTACGGCAGCTACGCGTGGGGCTGCAACGTCGTCGAGGTGGAGGTCGATCCCGTCACCTGCGAGGTCACCCCAATGCGAGTCACCGCCGTGGCGGAGATCGGCAAGGCCATTCATCCGGTGATGGCCGAAGGGCAGATTGAGGGCGGCACCGCGCAGGGCATCGGCTATGCGTTAATCGAGGAAGTGGTGATGCGCGATGGCCGCATGGCCAACGCCCAGCTGACCAACTACATCATCCCCACGCCGATGGACGCGCCGGTCATCGACGTGGAAATGCTCGAGCGTCCGTACGCCCATGGGCCGTATGGCGCCAAGGGCGTCGGTGAAATGCCGATTGACGGCCCCGCGCCGGCGGTGATCAACGCTCTCCGGCATTGCGGATTCGACATCCGGTCGATTCCCGCGACGCCCGAACGGCTGATCAAGGCGCGGCGATGAACCTGACCATTAACGGCAGGAAGCGGCGCCTCGACGTCGAGCCGATGAAGCGGCTGCTCGACGTGCTGCGCGAAGACTGCGGGCTCACCGGGACCAAGGAAGGCTGCGGCGAAGGCGAGTGCGGGGCCTGCACGGTGCTGGTGGACGGCGTCGCCGTGGACTCCTGCCTCGTGCCCGTGGCGCACGTCGAGGGCTGCCGCGTGGTCACGATCGAGGGGGCGAGCGCGGCATCGCGATCGGGCAAGGGGCTGCAGAACGCGTTTGTCGAGCACGGCGGCGCGCAGTGCGGCATCTGCACGCCGGGCATGATCATGGCGGCCCTGCCGCTCAAGGCCGGGGCGTCCCGCGACGAGATCAAGACCGCGCTCGCCGGCAACTTGTGCCGCTGCACCGGCTACATGAGCATCTTCCGGTCGGTGGAGGCTGGCCTTCCGCCAAGACGGAAAGCGGCGAAGAGGAGCAGGCGTGCCAACCGACGCTAGGTCCCTCTCGCTGAAGCGGCCGCGCACCCTCAAGGCGGCGCTGGCCATGCTGGCCGACGACCCCACGCTGACGCCGATTGCCGGGTGCACCGACGTGTTCGTGGGCCTGCACTTCGGCACGCTGGAGCAGCGTCGCTTCGTGGATCTGTGGGGGCTCGATGAATTGCGGGGGATCCGCATCGACCAGCCCGTCCTGCGCATCGGCGCACTCGCGACCTACACCGACCTCATCACGTCGGCGCTCGTGAGAAGGCGGGTACCGATGCTGGTTGCCGCGGCCCGCGAAGTGGGTGGACCGCAGGTTCAGAACCGCGGCACCCTCGGCGGCAACATCGCCAATGCCTCGCCGGCCGGCGACACGCTGCCGGTGCTGGCCGCCGCCGCCGCCCGCATCGTGCTCCGCAGCACCTCGGGCGAGCGCCGCGTCCCCTTCGCCGGGTTCTACACGGGCTATCGCACCAGCGTGCGGCGGCCAGACGAGCTGATTACCGCCATCGAAATCCCTCCCATCGCCGGCCGCCAGTGGTGGCGCAAGGTGGGCACGCGGCGGGCCCAGGCCATTTCGAAGATCATGATGGCCGGCGTGCGAGGTCCGGCTGACCACCTTCGCCAAGGCTACGGTGGTCAAGAAGCCGGACGCCACACCGGACAGGTGCGCATTGCGATTGGCTCGGTGGCGCCGACGGTGGTTCTTGCGACCGCCGCGGCGGCCGTGCTCTCCGGGGGCGGATCGGTGGCCGACGCGCAGGCCGCGCTTCGGCAGGAGATTGCCCCGATCGACGATATCCGTTCGACAGGGGAGTACCGACAACAGGTCGCCGCTAACCTGCTCGAAGCCTTCTGGAGAGAAACAGATGAATAGGTGCCGCGCCGTAGCTCGCCACCGCTGCGTGGGCGAGCGAAGGCGGGCCGCCTTCGTGCTGGTCGTGGCTCTGGCAATGGCGTCGCCGGCGATGGCGCAGGAGGCAACCGACGTCGATCGCGTCATGGCGGTCGTGCGCGCGGCGCTGGCGCCGGCCCTGCCGTTCCCAGACACCGACGACACCAACTCGGTGCCGGCGAACAACTCGACCACCGTGCCGTGGATGGTGCGGCCGCTGCAGCCGGGCGAGCGCACCATCGAGGTGATGGCCAACCCGCTCAACGAGATTAACCAGGCCCGCGCCAACCGGGCCATGGCCCAGATCGGCGCGACGATTGACGCCGCGCAGCGGCGGGCCGAGGCGCAGTACGAACGGGCGCTGGCCGAGGCGAGGCGGACGGGCCGCTCTCAAGACGTGGACGGCGTCGGGCTGTCGGACGAAGGCGTGGCCGGCGCCCGCATCGACGCCGAAGGCCACGTCACCATCGACGTGGATTTCAACCAGCCGGCGTACGCGTTCGCGGTGGCCTCGTCGATTGAGCCCGCGGTGTCAAAACAAGTAACGGTTGATGGGGCGGTTGCCGTGATCACGGTCCCAGCCAACGTGTATCGGGGCAAGACCGCCCAGGGCACCGAGGAGCGGTTCGCCCCGGCCGAGACAGTGGTGTTTTTCGGCACCCTCGCAACCCCGGAGGTGCGCGGCCGATCCGGTGCGGCCTTCGGCGTGACGGCCTCGGCCGTGGCCTCCGAAAGCCCGGCCGCGGTTCGCACCATGACCGTCAGGTTTCGCGGCAACGAGGTGTTGATCGCCGATCTCCTGCGGAAAGCCGACTGGAAACGGGTGCTGGAACTTCTGAAATAGGCCCGCCGTCCTACCAAGTGGCCCCTCTTCTAGGACTTGGTGTCGGGCGCGGCGAGATAGCTCTTACGCGCCCGCACGGTCATTCCCGGCCGGTTCACCTTCACATCCAGTTTATGCACCTTGCCGTCGAGCGAGGCGGGGGCAAAACCGATCAGGTACTGGCTGCGCAGTTCCTGCGCCACGCGCGTGAAGGTCGGCGCCAGGTCGGCCGTTTTCAGCAACTCGAAGTAGCCGCCGCCGGTTTCATCGGCAATCTTGCGCAGGTCTCGTGACGGCCGCGACTTCACGACGCGCATGCCGTTGAAATACTCCGACTCGAGGCCGATCGAATACACCATCACCTCTTCGTCGCGGGCGCGCTCCAGCACGGTCTTGAACCCGGTGCGGCTCGAGGTGTCTTCGCCGTCGGTGAACACCACCACCACGCGGCGGCCTTCAATGCCCTGCAGCGCGTCGAGGCCGGCGGCAATGCCGTCGTTCAGGCGCGTGGGGTTGCCGAAATACAAGTCGTTCAGCGCCCCGATCAACTCGTCGCGGTTGTTCGTGAAGGTGCCGCTCAACTGGATCTTGTCGTTGAACGCGCCGACCTGCGCCTTGTCCACCGGCAGCAACCGCAGCAGGAACTGCTCCGCGGCGCGGTTGAGCAGCTTCAGGTTGGCGGTCATGCTGGCGCTGGTGTCGAGCATCACCACGGCGCTGAACGGCTGCGAGTCGTTCGAGAACAGCGTCACGTCGGCGGGCTTGCCGCTGTCGAGAATGGCAAAGTCGGCGCGCTCGAGGTCCGGCACCAGGCGGCCGCCGCCATCCACCACCGTGGCGTAAATCGGCACCGTGCGCACGGCCGATTTGAAGATCGGCTGATCCTGCGCGGACGTCGCCAGCACGGCAGTTCCGGAGACTAAGACGCTGGCGAGCACAATGGAGGACAGCCTGTTCATGATTACCCCAACTCTAGCAAAGGTCATGCCCCGGCGGCCTACACTAACCACTGGCCCGTCATGCCATCCCCGTTTCCCGGCCTGTGCGCCACTTGCGCGTCTTCCCGCACCGTCGAGGGCGGCCGTTCGACGTTCTACCTGTGCGAGCGCGCGCTGACCGATCCGGGCTTCTTCAAGTACCCGTCGCTGCCGGTGCTGTCCTGTCCGGGCTACCGGCGCAAGGACGAGGCGGCGCCCGGGATGGCTCCCATTCCAGGCGCCGATGATAAGCTGAGCGAATGAGATTGTCAGGCGCCGTCCGAGGCTACGCGCTGGTCTTCATCCTGGGCGTGGTGGTCACCGCGTGCTCCGAGTCGTCCAACGTGGCGGCCCAGGCGCAACCGGCTCCGGCGTCCAACCCGGATCAGGTCGTGGCCGAGGTTGCGGGGCGGAAGGTCACGCTCAAGGAACTCGACGCCAAGTGGGAGGAGTTCGACGCCACCGAGCGCGCGCGTGTCACCCAATTGCTCTACCAGAACCGGCGCAACATGCTGGATCAGGTGGTGGGCGAGATCCTGATCGAGGACGCGGCGAAGGCCGCCAGCCTGTCGGTTGACGCCTACGTGTCGCAGGACTCGGTCAAGCGCGCCGTGCCGGTGACCGAGCAGGAGATCGTCCAGTTTTTCGAGGCCAACCGCGAGCGCGCGCAGGGGCGCACGATCGAGCAACTGCGCGGCCAGATCAAGGACTTCCTCGACAGCCAACGCACACTCCAGGCGCGCGCCCAGCTCGTTGAGGAACTGAAGGGCAAGAGCGCCGCCGTGAAGGTGATGCTCGATCCGCCGCGCTACAGCGTCGCGGTGGACAACACCGACCCCGCACTCGGAGAAGCCACGGCGCCGGTGACGCTGGTGGAATTCTCCGACTACCAATGACCGTTCTGCGCGAGGGTCGGTCCGACCCTCACACAAGTTCGCCAGGTCTACGGGAACAAGGTTCGCATCGTGTTCAAGGATTTCCCCCTGCCCAATCACGCGCAGGCATTCAAGGCATCGGAGGCGGCGCGGTGCGCCGGTGAGCAGGGCAAGTACTGGCAGATGCACGACACCATGTTCGCCAACCAGCGCGCGCTCGAAGTGCCGGCACTCAAGCAGGCAGCGGCCGGCCTGGGCCTCGACGCCGCGAAGTTTGGGCAGTGCCTGGACTCAGGCAAGTTCGCCGATGCCGTGCGCGCGGGCACGGCACAGGGCGAGAAGATGGGCGTGAACTCGACGCCCACCATCTACATCAACGGCCGCGCCCTGATCGGCGCGCAGCCGTTCGAGGCGTTCAAGCAGATCATCGACGAAGAGCTGGCCCGCAAGCCCTGATCGGAGTTCACAGGAGATCAGGAGTTTTCACAGGAGACCAGAAGATCAGAAGAACAGGATTTCTCCTGATCTCCTAATCTCCTGTTAGAAGTTACGGGATCAGCACGATCTTCCCGTGCGCTCCCGGCTGCATCACCTCGATGTGCGCCCGGGCGGCGTCGGCCAGCGGCATTTCCCGGCCGACCACCGGGTTGAGGGCGCCGCTTTCCAACCCCGCGACAATCGCCTGGTGCGCGCGCCGGACTTCGTCCGGCGGAATGCCCCACAGCGCCAGGCCATACACCGCGCAGTCTTTCGACATGATCTTGCGCGCGTCGATCTCGACGCGGCCGCGGTTGCCGATCACCACGATCCGTCCGCCGGGCGCCACGATCGTCAGGTCGTGATCGAGGTTCACGTTGGCGAGCATCTCGAGAATGACGTCGGGCCCGCGCCCGCCGGTGACGCTGGTGATGCGATCCAGGTAGCCGTCACCGCGGTGATTGAAGGCATGGTGCGCGCCTTGCGCCGTCACCACCTTCAACCCCTCGTCGGTTCCGGCCGTGCCGATGACCGTCAGGCCCGCCGCGACCGCGAACTGGGTGGCGGCCACGCCGACCCCGCCGCTGGCGCCGTGCACGAGGAGCGTGTCGCCGGCGCGCGCGTTGGCGCGACCGAACAGCGCCCGCCACGCCGTCACGTACGGCACGAACAGCCCCGCCCCTTGCGCAAAACTGATTCGGGCCGGCAGCCGGTGGACCTGGCCCACCTCGCACACGGCGAGCGCCGCGTAAGCGCCGTGGGCTTTGCCGAGTGCCGTGCCGCTGATGTAGACGCGGTCGCCGGCGTCCCACCCGCTGACGCCTTCGCCGACCTGGTCGATGACGCCGGCGGCGTCCGCGCCCGGCGTGAACGGGAGGGCCGGGGCTATGGCATAGCCGCCCGCGCGCATGTAAGTGTCGTACGGGTTCACGCCAATCGCATGAATACGGACCCTGACCTGGCCCTTCCCGGCCATTGGGTCCGGAACTTCTTCGAGTTTGAGGACATCGGGACCGCCGAATTCACGCGCGAGGATGGCTTTCATGATTCGTCAATTCTAGTCGTACACTGTCCGGAATGGACTGGCTCACAAGGCTCGAGGCTCCGCAGAACGCGCTCGCGATCCTGGCGGCGATGATCACCCCGGCGGTGCTCATCTCGGCCTGTGGCGCCTTGATCTTCTCGACCAGCACCCGCCTGGGACGCGTGATCGACCGCGTGCGTCTGCTCTCGGAGCGCTTCCAGGAGTTGGCCCTGCATTCAGTGAAAGACGAGCTGTTCGAGGAGCAGCGGCAGCTGATTTTCTCGCAACTGGACCGCCAGACCTCCCGCGCCCGGCTGATCCAACGCGCCATGACGGCGTTCTACACGGCGCTGGGCGTGTTCGTCTCGTCCAGCGTGGCCATTGCCGTCGTCTCGGCGGCCGCCCGCAACTTCACATGGATCGCCGTCGTGCTCGGGCTCCTCGGATCACTCTTCATGCTCTACGGATCGATGCTCCTGATCATCGAGAGCCGCATGGCGCTCAGCGCCATTCACGCCGAGATGGACTTCGTGTGGAAGCTGAGCACCAAGGTGGCCGGCAAGGAGCTGACCGACAAGACCACCGGCGGCCCGTTTACCTGGCTGGGCAAGAAGATTTAGGCGCCCAGGCGAGAGTATCGGCTGGCACCCGGCTCGCGTTGTCCGCCAGCGAAAGGACGGGGTGGCGGAGGCACAGCCGCAGGCCGAGTCGAAGGTCGTTCATGAGAGTAGAATCCCCGCAGGCATCCCCATGAGGCGGTTGCCTCCACCACTTATGAAAAAAGCACTGTTCGTCGTCGCGCTCACCCTGCTGCCGATCCCCATGCAGGCTCAGACGGCCCCGGCCGCCAATCCGTTAGCTGCCGATGTGGACCGGCTCGCGGCCGAGCTCAACCCTCAGGTGGTGGCGTGGCGGCGGGATTTCCACAAGAACCCCGAGTTAGGGAACCGCGAGACGCGCACGTCGAAGATCATTGCCGACGAGCTGCGGAAGCTCGGATTCGAGGTGACGACGGGCGTGGCGACCACCGGCGTGGTCGGCGTGCTGCGCGGCGGACGGCCGGGCCCCGTGGTGGCGCTGCGCTCCGACATGGACGCGCTGCCGGTGGCGGAGCAGGGCGACCTGCCGTTCAAGTCCACCGCCAAGGCGCAGTGGAACGGCCAGGAAGTCGGCGTCATGCACGCCTGCGGCCACGACAACCACATGGCGATCCTGCTGGGCGCCGCGACCGCGCTGGCGCGGATGAAGGATCGCCTGCCGGGCACGGTGAAGGTGATCTTCCAGCCGGCCGAAGAGGGTCCGCCACCCGGCGAGACCGGTGGCGCCGAGCAGATGATCAAGGAGAGCGTGCTCGACAACCCGAAGGTCGATGCCGTGTTCGGCCTGCACGTCTTTCCGTTTCCGGCCGGCACCATCGTCTATCGGCCGGGGCCGTTGATGGCGAGCGGCGACACCTTCGTGATCAAGATCAAGGGCCGCCAAACGCACGGTGCGGTGCCCTGGGGCGGCATCGATCCGATCGTGATCGGCTCGCAGGTGGTGATGGGCCTGCAGACCATCATCAGCCGCACGGTGAACATCACCGAGGCGCCCGCGGTGGTCACCGTGGGCCGCTTCACCGGCGGGAACCGCTCGAACATCGTGCCCGAGATGGTGGAGCTCGAGGGGACCGTTCGGGCGTTCGATGAGACCGTCCGCACGAGCATCCACGAGCGCATTCGGGCGATCGCGACCAACTACGCGGAGGCTGCCGGCGGCTCGGCGACGGTTGATTTCGCGCTGGGCTATCCGGTTACACGGAACGATCCGGCGCTGACCGAGCGCATGTTGCCGACGCTGCGCCGCACCGTCGGCGCCGACAACGTGCGCCTGGGTCCGCTCACCGGCACCGCGGAAGACTTCTCGTTCTTCCAGCAGAAGGTGCCGGGCCTGTTCGTGTTCCTCGGCGTGACACCCCGTGACCAGGACTACACGAAGGTGGCGCAAAATCATTCGCCGCTGTTTTTCGCCGACGAGTCGGCGTTGCCGGTCGGCGTCAAGGTGATGACCAACCTCGCGCTCGACTACCTCTTTAGGGGGAGGTGAACCGCCGGGAGTCGGGAGTCGGGAGTCGGGACAAGGAACATGACACGCACTTGGATCGCATTCACATCGCTCGTCCTTTCACTCGCCACCGTGGCGCTGGTCGCTCAGGCGCCGCCGCCGGTGACGCCGATCACGACCGCCAACTCGGCCGGCAACGGAGCGGGTGCGCTGTTCCCGGCAATCAAGCCGGTGCCGAAGTAACGGCCGCCGCCGGACCGTGACCCAGGCATGACCTTGCTCTTACGCGCGCCGCGGTTGACGCTGCACGATGCCGAACGGGTAGCGCAGGATCTGTTCGGCATTGCCGCCACCGCCGCGGCGCTGCCGAGCGAGCGCGACCAGAACTTCCGCCTCGACGCCGCCGACGGGCGCCGGTTGGTGCTGAAGGTCGCCAACGCGGCTGAAACCCGCGACCTGCTCGAGGCCGAGAACGCGACCATGCGGCTGCTCGCCGTCACCGGGTTGGCACCGACCGTGGTCGCCACTCGCGACGGCCACGACCTCGGGCGGCACGGCGAGCACGGTGTTCGCCTGATCACCTGGATTGACGGCCGCCCGCTCGGCAGCACCGTGCGCCAGAGCGACGCGCTGCTGACCAATCTGGGTCGCGCCGTAGGCTTGATGGACCGCGCGCTCGCCGGCTTCGATCATCCCGCGTTGCATCGGCGCTTTCACTGGGATTTGGCCACTGCACCCGCCATCGTCGCCGAGCGCCTTCCGCTGGTCACCGACGCGGGGCTCCGCCGGCTGGTCGAGCAGGTGGCGGCCGTGCACCAGCA
Organism: uncultured Acidobacterium sp.; assembly: GCA_964355095.1. Lineage (GTDB taxonomy): Bacteria > Acidobacteriota > Vicinamibacteria > Vicinamibacterales > UBA2999 > 12-FULL-67-14b. The sequence continues at coordinate 43,416 of CAYHCX010000016.1, read as the reverse complement.
GACGGTGGCCCCGCGCCTGGCGGGGCTGCGCCGGAGCGTCATTCACGGCGACGTCAACGACTACAACGTGCTCGTTGACGCGCACACCCAGACGGTGACCGGTCTGGTCGATTTCGGCGACATGGTCGTGAGCCACACGGTGAACGAGGTGGCGATTGCCATGGCCTACGCCGCGCTTGGCAAGCCCGATCCGTTGGCCGCGGCCGCGGCGGTTGCCGCCGGGTATCACGCGGTGTACCCGCTGACCGATGACGAAATCGCCGCGCTCCATGGCCTGATGCTGATGCGCTTGGCCCTCAGCGTGTGCGTGGCCGCCGCTCAGCAGGCCGAGCAACCCGACCAGGACTACCTGGGCATCAGCCAGGCACCCATCCGCACCACGCTGCCGGTGCTGCTGGCGGTGCACCCGCGGCTGGCGCACTATCGCCTCCGCGACGCCCTTGGCCTGCGTGCGGTTCCCCATGCCGCGCGCATTGTCGAGTGGCTGCGTGCCAACGGCCACCGGGCGGCGCCGCTCACCGGCCACGACCTGAAGACCACGACGGTGCTGGGCCTCGACCTGAGCGCCGGCAGCACGATCGTGTCGAGCAACCCGGCCGACAACGCCGCCGAGCCGTTCGCGCGCCGCCTGTCGACCGCGCTGGAGGAGGCTGGCGCCGCCATCGGCGCGGGCGGCTACGACGAAGCGAGGCTCATCTATGCGGCGCCGGCGTTCGGCAACGGGTGGGTGACCGACGAGCGCCGCACGGTCCACATCGGTCTTGATCTCACCCTGCCCGCCGATTCGCCGCTCTACGCGCCGTTTGACGGCATCGTCCACGGCTTCGAAGACGCCACGACCCGGCTCGACTACGGCCCGGTCATCGTCTTGCGGCACGACATTCCGGGCGAGGCGGCCCTGACCTTCTACACGCTCTACGGGCACTTGAGCCGCCAGAGCCTGGAGGGCCTGCGTGCGGGCCAGCTGGTGAAGGCCGGCGAGCGGTTCGCCGCGGTCGGCGCGCCGCCGGAGAACGGCGATTGGTGGCCGCATGTTCACGTTCAGGTCATCACGGACATGCTCGACGTGCCATGCAATTTCAATGGCGTGGCGCCGGCGAGCCAGCGCGCGACGTGGCTCGCGCTTTGTCCCGACCCGAACCTGATGCTCGGCATTGCTTCCGAGCGCTTCGTCCGACACCCGACGTCCGCCGAGCTGCTCGAACGCCGTCGCACGCGCTTTGGCGGCAACGTTCGTCTGTCGTACGCGTCCGATCCCATGCAGGTTGTTCGCGGCTGGAAGCAGTACCTGTTCGACGAGACCGGTCGCACGTACATCGACGCCTACAACAACGTGCCGCACGTGGGTCACGCGCACCCCGCGGTCACGCGCGCGGTGGCGGCGCAACTGGCCACGCTCAACACCAACACGCGCTACCTGCACGAGCTGGCGGTGCGCTACGCCGAGGCCCTGGCCGCAACGTTCCCTCCGCCGCTGCAGGTGTGCTACTTCACGGCGTCGGGGAGCGAGGCCAACGAGCTGGCGTTGCGTCTGGCTCGTGCCCACACCGGCGCCCGCGATGTGGTGGTGATGGACGGCGCTTATCACGGCCATACCACCACGCTCATCGACATCAGTCCTTATAAGCACGCGGGACCGGGCGGGTCGGGCGCGCCCGACTGGGTGCACCCCACGCCCATCCCGGACCTCTACCGCGGTCTCTACCGGACCGGCGATCCCGAAGCCGGCGACAAGTACGCACGCCACGTGGGCGAGGCAATCGCGCGAATCGACGCCATCGGTCGCCGGTTGTGCGGCTACATCGCCGAAACGTGCCCCAGCGTGGGCGGGCAGATCATCCTGCCGAAGGGCTTTCTGACTGAGGTCTACCGCCAGGTGCGCGCCGCAGGCGGCGTGTGCATCGCCGACGAGGTGCAGACGGGATTTGGCCGTATGGGCAGCCATTTCTGGGCCTTCGAGGCTCACGGCGTCGTCCCCGACATCGTCGTGCTCGGCAAGCCGATCGCCAACGGCTACCCGATGGGCGCGGTGATCACGACGCGCGCCATTGCCGACAGCTTCGACAACGGGATGGAGTTCTTCAGCACGTTCGGCGGCAGCACGGCCGCGTGCGCGGCGGGGCTGGCCACGCTGTGTGCGACCCAGGACGAAGGGTTGCAGGCCCACGCGCTGCGCGTCGGCGCGCACCTGCTGGCAGGGCTGGCCGACCTGCAGGCCGCTCACGAGATCGTCGGTGACGTGCGCGGGTCGGGACTCTTCCTCGGTGTGGAGCTCGTGCAGGACCGGGACCGGCGGACACCGGCCACCGGCGAGGCCGCCGAGGTGGTGATGCGGATGCGGGAGCTGGGCGTGCTGGCCGGCACCGACGGCCCGCACCACAACGTCATCAAGCTTCGCGGCCCGATGCCGCTGGCCAACCACGATGCCGACTGCCTGGTGGCCGCGCTTGGTCGCGCGCTCGGCGAGCTGGCGCCTGGCGAGCGCACAGCCGGGCGATAAGGAAGCGTCGCGTCGGTTCCGGCGACCAAGCCTGGCGTGGCCGCCGCCATGGGTACGACCGTCGAGTGGGGGATGGCGCGCGCATGGACTCAAGCAGGCGCATCGGCTGCTCGCCGTGCCATGCGCGCCAGCCAGAGGAGCAGGCCCGCTGCGGCGAGCAGGATGCCCGCTTGCGCCGCGATGCCGCCCTGCGCCGAGTCTGCCGCTCGCACGGCGATGGTCAGCAACACGGCCAGAATCCCAACGGCGAATACGCCCTCGTCGCGCGAGACCGAGTACTCCCGGATGGCGCTGCTGCCCACCATTACCGCCGTGGTGCTGAACGCCAGGGTCCAAGCCCAGCGTGCGACCGAGCCCGCCTCGTGCGCGCCTGGCGGCGCCAGCCAGGTGCCCAGCCAGGCGAGGCAGAGCGCGACGATCACGACCGGCCGCCAGCGCCAGGCCGGGCGCACCGCGCTCATGTGGAGCGTGGACGCCGCGACGGCGGCCACCAACGCCAGCATCAACCAGGCGTTGCTCGTCTCCAGCCGCGCATCGGGAACCGCGCGATGCGACCCGCTCGGCAACAGCATGGTCATCGCGAAGACGGTAAAGCCCAGGGCGGGCGTGGTGCGCGCGAAGGCGGGTCGCCGCCTGTCGGGTGAATGGGCGAGGGCATCGAGCCATGCCCCGGTCAGGAGGGCCACCACGAAGGCGGGTGTATTGGCGCCCTTTTCGGGCCACGCGGCGATTGCGGCGAAGAAGGACCAGCACCCGAAGGCGAGAGCCACGCCGCCGGCCGCGTGGGAATTGCGATCCCGCTGCACGGCCAGCGCCAGCAACGGCCACACCAGCAGGAATCCCCACGGCATCTCGCCCGTTCCACCCATGATGAGCAACCACCAGACGGCGACAGCCGTGCCCACGCCCGCGGTGATGGCCGAGGGCACGACGCCGGCGGTGACGGCCAGTACACCCGCCCACCAGAGCGTGATGTGTGTCTTGATGGGGTCCGCCCCGGTGGCCTCGACGCCGGCGTAGAGCGCACCGCCAGCCAGGAGTGCGGCCAGGAGTGCGGCGTACTCGCTCTCGGCCGCCTTTCCCCGGCGGCCGAGGATTGCGGCTGCTGCGTAGGCCGCAACCGTAATGGCGGTGGCCGTTGCGACCTTGACTACTGACGGGATGGCCGCCCAGTTCCGCGCCAGCAGCACCACCACGCCGACGCCGGCGCTGAGAATGGCGAGCCAGACGAACGTGCGAGAGGCGAGTTGCGCGGCGGTGAGGGGGGACGGGTAGCGGGACAGGATGGCGCGGCGTTGATCCTCGGTGATCAGGCCGTCACGCTGCCACGAAGCCAACTCGCGCCCAAGCCATGGCGGGAGGCGCATGGTGCCATCCTACGCCTGTTGCCTGGGTAGCGCCATCAGCCGGTCGGCCGCGCGGCGGAAGGCCGCGAGCCCTACGGCGCCTCAGCGCAGGGGCCGCCCGTCATGGCGCCGGCGTGGCCTGGTTCAGCCACGCCTCCCACGCCGCGACGCGCTCCGCCACGCGCGTGAGTCCGATCCACTGCTGCCGTCCGGATGACACCGCGTGAATCAGATGGCCGAACTCGTGGAAGAACGTGGTCACCTGGTCGTAGGTCATCAAGCCTGGATCGCCGGGCTCACCACCGGGGACGCGGCAGATCAGCGCCACTTCCGGGATTTGACGATCGGGAGAAAATCGCGCTGGCCGGCAGGGCTGGAACGAGGAGCAGGGCGACGAAGAGGATGAGGGTGCGCATGGCGGCCGCCATTGCATACAGCAGCCCGGCACCCGCGCCTCAGCCGGCTACTTCACGAGCGTGTCGAGGGTGACCGACGCCAGCGTGGCGCTCGTTCCCTGGTCCACTTCGTCAAAGAGGCGCCGCAAGGTGACGGTGTGGGGCGCGCCCGACCCGTGGTCGGCGCGCGCGTGCAACAAATCGTGACCGGGTGGGCGCAACGGCTCGAACACCGTCACGACATCGAGGACCGTGATCTCGGACCGCGGCCGCGCGAGGCGGTAGCCGCCACCGATGCCGCGCGTGCCCACGGCCAGGCCCGCCCGCACCAACTGCTGAAAGACCTTGGCCAGCGCCGTGGGCGGAATGTGGTGCGGCCCGGCGACCTCCCCGACGGTGACCGGCTGGTCGCCGGACCGTGCCATCTCGAGCGTGGCGTACAGCGCGTAGCGCGAGAACTTGCTCAGCGTCATCGGGTGAACGCGACCTCGAGATCGAGGCAGACCCGCTGGGCCATCACGAAGCCTTCGCGGCGGAAGAAGCCGAGCAGCTCCGTGTTCTCCCAACCCACCTCGGTCCTCAGCACGCCGATGCCCAGCCCGACGAGGTTCGTGCGCAGCTGGTCCAGCAGCGCCGTGGCCACGTGCAGGCCGCGGAAGGCGGGGTGGACGTCGATGACGTCCATCACCGCGACGCGCTCGGTGACGCCGAATTCGCCGTAGAAGACGCGCGCCAGCAGGAAGCCGACGAACGCGCCTTTCACTTCGGCGGCGAGGGACACCGTGATGCCGGTGTCGGACAGCGCCTGCTTGAGTTTCAGCTTGAAGAACTCCTCGCGGCGCCGGCCAACGTTCTTGGCATCGAGCATGATGACGGCGTCGAGGTCCGCCGGGTTCAGGTTGCGAACGACAACGTCGAGGGCGAGGGGATCGAGTGTGTCCATGAGGAGTCTCCTGAGGGGTTAGCCGATGAGCTGTCCACCGTCGACGCGCAGCACCTGGCCGGTGATGTGCCGGCTGAGCGGCGAGCACAAGAACAGCACGGGCCCCGCCACGTCGCCGGGCGTGCCGACCCGGCCGAGCACGGTCTCGTCGAGCGCGCGCCGGCGGAATTCGGGTGCGAGCGCGGCCGTCATCGCCGAGTCGATCCAGCCTGGCGCCACCACGTTGACGCGGATGCCGTGCCGGCCCAACTCCCGTGCCGCCGTCTTGGCGAGCCCGATCAGACCGGCCTTGCTGGCGGTGTAGTTTGCCTGTCCGGCCTTGCCGCGCTCCGCGTTGATCGACGCCACCAGCACGATGGCCCCGCCCCCGGCCTCGCGAAGCGGCGCAATGGCCCCGCGGACGAGATGAAAGGCCGAGCCGAGATTGGTCTCGATCACCTCGGACCATTCCTCGTCGGTCATGCGCGCCAGCGAGCGGTCACGCGTGATGCCGGCGCAGTGCACCACGAGGTCGAGCCGGCCCTCGCCTTTCACTGCCTGCGCCAGGGCGGCGGCCACCTCGGCGCCGTTGGCCATGTCGCACGGGATCGAATCGGTGCCTGGCGGGCCCGGCCGGCTGGCGCGATCGAAGGTGATCACGCGGGCGCCCGCCTCATGAAGCTGCGCGGCGACGGCGGTGCCGATGCCGCCGCCACCGCCGGTGACGATGGCGACCCGTCCATCGAGGGACAGGGCGGCGTGATGCGGCAACTGGGTCATGCGGCGCTCCGGCCCAGCAGGCCGCCGCGCTCGGCCAGGCGGCGGGCGCGGAAGGCGCCCCACAATGCCGCGCCGATGGCGCCGGCCAGCATCGACTGCGGATGGCTGCGGATGTCAACGGCCGCCTTCTGGGTGGAGGCGGCGTCGGCGAGCGCGGCCAGCAGCCCCTCGTCTGCCGCGAGGCCGCCGGTGATCAGCACCACGTCCTGGATCCCGGCCGACACGACCAGCTTCAGGTAGCGGCCGGCCATCGACTGGTGGATGCCGCGCAGGATGTTGGGAATGGTGATGCCGCGCGACACCATGTTGATGACGTCGGTCTCCGCCAGCACGGCGCAGATCGAGGAGCAGGGCTCAGGCTGGTCGCCGGTCTTCGACAGCCGCCCGATCTCTTCGAGCGTGACGCCGAGATAGCGCGCGATGTTCTCGAGAAACTGCCCGGATCCCGACGCGCATTGGCTCGTCATCCGGTAGCCGAGCACCTTGGCCCGCTCGTCCATGCGCACCGCCCGGGCGTGCAGCGCGCCAATGTCAACGACGCCCCGCGCGGCCGGCTCCAGGAACAGGCCGCCCCGGGCATGGGTGGTCATGCCGTAGAAGTGGCCGGTGCGAAAGGGCACCGACTCGCCCTCACCCGTGGTGGCCACGTACTCGACGGCCTCGCGCGCCACGCCCGCGCCGGCCAGGGCCGACTCGTAGGCGGTCGCGACCACGGCCAGCGAGTCGCGCCTTCGCACGCGCTCAGTGACGGCGTTAAGCAGGCGCTCCGCGCCCTGGCCGTCGGTATCCATGACGGCGACCTTGATGGCGGCCGAACCGACGTCGATTCCGGTGGTGATCATGCGGTTCTCCGGCACTCCCGGCACCTCTAAAAGGGGTGCCCTACCCGTCTTCGTACACCCCGAAAGGGGTGCCCTACCCGTCTTCGTACGTTGTCTAAGCGGCGGCCACGGCGCCGCGCAGCGCGAACAGCGCCGCACCGAGCGCGCCGGTGTAGATCGAGTCGTCCGAGATGTTCACCGTGCGGGTGCCGTAGTTTTCGTCCACCAGGCTGACCAGGGCCGCCACCGCCGCCTGGTTCCGGGCGACGCCGCCGGTGAACGTGAATTCGTCCTTGACGCCGCCTGAGCGCGCCAGCAGCGACATCGCCCGCAGCACGATCGCCCGGTGCAGGCCGGCGAGAATGTCCTCGCGTTTCTCGCCGAGCGAGAGCCGCTCGCGCAGTTCCGCACCGGCAAAGACCGTGCACGTGGAGTTGATCCGCACCGGCGCCGACGACTGGATCGCGATCGGCCCCAGCTCGTGCAGGCCGAGGCTCATCTCGTCGGCGATGTAGCCGAGATAGCGGCCGCACCCGGCGGCGCAGCGATCGTTCATCTGGAACGACGTGACGATGCCCTGCTCGTCCACCTGGATGGCCTTGGTGTCTTGTCCGCCGATGTCCAGCACGGTCCTGGTGTGCGGGAACATCGCGTGGGCGCCCAGCCCATGGCACAGGATCTCGGAGCGGATGCGGCCCTCGGGGAACGGCAGGCGCTGGCGGCCGTAGCCGGTGCCGACGCTGCCGATCTGCTCGAGCGTGAGCGCCGACACGCGCGCGACCGCGGTGGTCAGCGCCGGGTCCGCGCCGGGCAGGCCGGCGAGCGCCACCGCCGCGTGCTGATCGAAATGCCCCGCCGCCTCGGCGGAGTTCTCGACGTCGAGAATGGCCTTGTCGAACAGGCCGGCCAGCAGGTCGAAGCTGACGCCGGTGGCGCGCCCCTCGTCTTCCGCCAGGGCGAGGTAGCGGCTGCCCGCCAGGTCGCGGAAGAAGTCGCTCTTGCGCCGCGCGCCTTCCGCGTAGAGCGCGTCGATCTCGCCGTGCATCCGCTCGACGATGCGATCGACGATGGCGGCGGCCGCCGGCGGCTTGGTGAGCAGGCGCGAGAGGAACCGGCGCAGCTCGGTGTCGAGCACGCGCAGCTGCGAGCGGTACTGCTCGGCGCGGAACTTCCGCTCGAGCGCGCCGATCAGCGTGGTCGCCTGCGACGGATCACGCGCGATGCCGCGGAACTCGCCCGCGATCAGCGAGAAGCGCGTGTTGATCAGGGCTTCGCTGAGGGCGACCTGGCAGGCGACGTCGTAGTTGCTGCGCGAATTGGTGATGCCGCGGCCCAATACCGTGCCGTCTTCGCCGAGCACCACCGCCTTGGTGGTGGTCGAGCCGAGGTCGATGCCGACGGTGTAGTTCACGACACCACCGTCTGCCGTTTCTGCTCGATCATCTGGAAGTACGACTCGAGCCGGTTCTTGATGTTGGCCGCCGAAAAGTAGCGCGGGTCCACCAGGTCGCTCTCGATGAAGCCGCCCGGGCGCCCCGACCGTGCTTCCACCTCGCGCAGGATGTGCAGCTGCCCGGCGCTGAAGGAGTTGCAGCTCTTGACCGAGTTGATCAGGAATCCGTCGGCGCGGTACTCCGACAGGTATCGCGTCAGCAGGTCGATGCGGGTGGGCAGGCTCAGGTTGGTGTAGCAGCCCAGGCAGTAGTCGGCCAGCGTCTCGAGCGGGTGATCGGGATCGTGGCGGAACCCGAGGTCGTAGACGCCGCCCACCTTCGAATAGGTGGACGCCACCGCCACCGCGCCCTCGTCCGCGAACATCTTCCAGAACTGCCGGAAGCTGGTCCAGTTGGGCGGCCCCTCGACGACCACGCGGAAGCGTTCGCGCTCGACCTCGCCGTCGGGCGTGACCGGCCCCTTGCCCAGCCTGATGCGCTCGGCGATCTCCTCCCGCAGCTCCCGGTAATAGTCCACGGCGTCGGTGGTGCCTCGGAACGCGCTGAAGATGGGCCCCACGTAGTAGACCGCGCCGAAATAGGCGTCGATGGGTGACGGCACGTTCTTCGCCGACTGCAGCACCCACACGAGATCATCCTCGGCCTGCGCCGATCGGGCCAAATGCGCGCGGAGGCGGTCCTCGTCGTACTTGCGGCCGGTCACCTCCTCCAGCTTCGGAATCACCACCTGCTTGAGCTGATCGACGACGTAGGTGCGCATGGCGTCGGTGATGCGGCCGTCGGCCTGGTAGGGCACATGCAGCATCGCCACCGGGCAGTGATACTCCTCGCGCAGCAGCTCGAACCACTTCATGAAGGTGAAGCAGCCCGTGTAGGAGAGCAGCAGCAGGTCGGGACTCGGCAGGCGCTGGCCGGTGGGGCCGATGTTGCCCGACTTCATCATCCCGATGTCGCTCTTCACGTATGTGCAGACGTCCTCGGAGTGGCCGTGCTTCTCGGCGATGGCGATGTACTCCGCGGTCTTGCCGCGCATGGCCGATTGCAGGGCGTTGATCTCGGGCAGCACCGGCAGCACGTCGAAGCTGAGGAGGAGCTCGGTGAGGTTGCCCGGCACGAAGGTATAGGCCGTGCGCGCGCCGGTGTCGGGCGCGGCGGCCAGGCGGTCGAAGTGCCTGGCGATCATCTCCTTCTGCCGGAGCTGGCTGTCATCCTTCCGCGCGGGCGCCGCGGCCGTTGGTGCAGGGCTCATACATTGCTCCAGAGTTTGATCGAATCCGCGAAGGTGCCCGCCTGCTCGCGGATCACCTGGAACTGGGCGCTGTTCTCGGCGTATTTGAACGCGGTCCACGGCGCGCCCGCGCGCTCGGCCGCGCGCACCGCCATGGGTTGATCGAGCAGCGCCGGGTCGCAGAAACTGGGCGCGCAGAACAACACGCCCTCGGCGCCGCTCTCGGCGAGGCGCTGCTCGAGGTCGGCGCCCTTCACGCCGCCGCCGATGTAGCGCGTGGGACTGGCCACGGCGTCGGTCAGCAGGGCGTCAACCAGTCGCTGCAGCGGATCGCCGTCCACCGGGATGTCCGACCGGATGAAGCGGTGCACTTGCACGAAGTCGTCGTCCACGATGTAGCAGCCGGACCGCTCGAGCGTCTTGATCAGCGCCAGCGGCGGCTGCTCACAGAACGAGCCGGCCACCAGCACGCGCGCCTGGTCCTGCGGCCGCCGCGACTCGTCGGCCGAGGTCAGCGCGAGGTAGCCGGCGAACATCGGCGTCGATTCCTCCACCGGCATCAGCAGGGCGGCCCGCAGCACGACGTAGAGCTCGTGAGTCGGCACCTTCCACGGCTCGCGCCGGCGCAGGGCATAGAGCTCGCGCACCAGCCGGCGGTTCTCGTTGTAGAGCGCGATCGACTCCCGCAACGCATCGGCCGTGAGCGGGCGCGCGCCGCGCTCCGCGAGCGCCGTGGCGAGGGCCTCGAGGTCGCGGCGGTAGAAGGCGCCGCCGATCTCGGGGTCGAAGTTCTGCGGCACGTCGAGATAGTGGGCGAGCACCTTCGGGAAGAGCATCTGCCACATCCCGGACAGGTTGCGGATGACGTCGCAAATGGCCGGGAAGATCAAGCCATCGAGGGCAGCATAGCTGCCGTTGAGGCCGAGCTCGATCGTGCTGCGCGGCAGGTGGCAGATGTACGACTGGTAATAGGCGTCGCCCTTGATGATCTCGAGGTCGGGACGGCCGCCCATCAGGCCCACCGGGAGCACGCCCTGCGCGTGCAGCAGCTCGCGCGGCACGTAGATGGGGAGGAAGCCCACGGCGAGGCCGCCGGTGCGCGCCTTCCACGCGCGCACCGCATCGAGCGCCTGGTCGCGGAACAGCGTGCCGGCCGACGAGACGAGGGCGGTGAGGCGGGGATCTTCGCTCATGCGTCCCTCCATGCCGCCGGCCGCCGCTCCATGAACGCCGTGAGGCCCTCGACCGCGTCGGCCGTGGCCATCAGGCCGTCAAGGTAGAGGCGCTCGAGGGCCGGCAGCTCGTGGGCCAGGCGCGCGCGAAGTGTCAGCCGCGATGCCCGCACGGCATAGCGCAGGCTTGAGGCGGACTTGGGCAGCAGGTGCGTGCGCGCCCAGGCGATCGCCGCCTCGGCGGGGTCGCCGTCGGCGATCTGGTCCACCAGCCGCATGGCCAGGGCCTCCTCGGCGGTGACCGATCGACCCGACAAGCAGAGGTCGTCGGCCGCGCCCCGGCCCACGCGTTCGGCCAGGACCAGCGACGCGACCGGCGCGAACACGCCCAGCACGATCTCGGGCTGGCCCATCCGCGCATCGCGGGCGGCGACCACGCGATGGCACAACGAGACGAGCTCGAGGCCGCCGCCGAGGCACTGGCCGCGGACCGCGGCCAGCACCGGGACGCCGCTGTCGATCATCGCGAGCAGCGCGCCATGGAACGCCTCCAGCATCGCTTCGGCGAGCGGGGGCAGGTGCTCCGGCACGCTGGCGCCGAACGAGAAGTGCGCGCCCTGCCCCTCGAGGCAGATGGCCTTGAGATGCGCGGCGGCCTTCGCGTCCCGGAAGACGTCGGTGAACGCCTCCATCACCGCGGCATCGAGGATGTTGCCTTTCGAGCCGCCGATGGCGACACGCCAGATCGCGCCGTCGTCCAGCCGCGTCACCGCCAGTGGACCGCCCTCCATCGTCATCTCCCCTCCGCTGCCGGCAGGGCGAGCTCCAGTTGCGTGAAGCTGCCGCCGACGAAGCCGTTCGATCGGAAGAACGCGAGCATGGACACGTCGTTGCGCCGCACCATCGTGCGGACCGTGGCCACGCCCGCACGTTTGAAGCGGCGTCCAGCCTCGGCGACCAGCGCCGAACCGATGCCGTGGTGGGCCTGCGCGGGGTCGACGCCGACGGCAAAAATCCAACCGCACGGCGCCGAGCCGAACTCGAAGGCCCTGACCTCGCCGAGCAGGTAGCCCGAGAGCCGCTTGCCGTCGCGGGCGGCCAGTCCCACGCGCGCCGATCCGCGGGCCGGCGAGACGAACTCGCCGAACACCGTCTTCCAGTACGCCGGCTTGCGGCGGCCGGTGAGCTGCGCATCGAGCTGGACGATCGCACGGAGGTCCTCCGCCTGCAGGGGGCCAATAGACGGCCTGAGGGCCTGAGCACCTAACGCCTTGATCCGTGTAATCTGGGTCATCTGCGGCACTTCTCGAGGATTTCTTCCGTGAGCGCATCGCCCCACGTGGCCCCTTCGGCCAATCGGCGTCGCAGCAACAGCATGTCGGCCTCGCGGCAGGTCTTGCTGCCTTCGTTGAACGCGCGGAAGCCGGCCCGCGCCTCGGTCATCATGTTGAGGCCGAGCCACGCGCGGTTACTTTCCTTGTTGCGATCCCAGTGTTCGAGCTTGTGCTTGCGCACGCTTTCGATGGTCTTCGACAGGCAGCCCGGGAACGTGTTGGCCAGCTTGAACACCAGCGCATCCACTTCCGCATCGAGACGGGACAGGTCCACCTCGCCCTTCGCGACCAGCGCCTTGGCCTCATCGCGGGCGGCGCCGGCCTTCATCTCGCCGTAGACGATGCGGCCCTCGTCCAGCCACCGATCGGTGACGACGAAGGGATTGGCGACGAACCGGCCGTCGACCTTGAGCGCAGGCACCGCCGCGGTGAGCAGGCCCAGGCGGTGCGCCTTGTAGGCGCTCCAGTGTTCGCAGAGCGTGCAGCTCTCCATTGCGGCCTCGATGCCGACGAACAGCGGCAGAAAGTCGGTGCTGCCGCCGTCGGGCGCCGAGCCGTGCCGCGGACCCGCCTGGCCGAACATGGCCATGTCCTGCGCCACCGAGAAGTCACACGCCATGCCGATCTCCTGCCCGCCGCCGATGCGCATGCCGTTGACGCGGCAAATCACCGGCTTGTCGCACATCAGGATGGCGCTCACCATGTCGTTGAACAGCCGCATGTATTGCCGGTACTCCTCGGGCCGGCCCGCGTAGTACTCCGCGTACTCGGCGGTGTTGCCGCCGGTGCAGAACGCGCGCGTGCCGCCCCCGGTGAAGACCACCGCCACCGCCGCGCGATCGTTCGACGCGTGCCGCATGCCGAGGATCACGCCCTTGACCATTTCCGTCGTGTACGAGTTCAGCTGCGACGGGTTGTCGAGCGTGAGGCGGACGACATGCAGCCCGGGAACGGCGGCGCCCGCCGGGTCGACCAGGGGAAGTTCTTCATAGCGGGTGCCCGGCGCCGTTTGTGGAGCGGTGAGGTCATGGTCCTTGAGAATCATGTCAGCTCTCGGGGATGAGGACGAGGCGCCGCAGCACGCCACCGGCGTGCAGCTCGGCAAAGACGTCGTTGATGGAGGCGAGCGGACGGCGCTCGATGAAGGGCGCCAGGGCGATGCGGCCCTGCAACACCAGGTCGACGATGGCGGGGTAGTGCTCGGGGAGGCAGCCCCAATTGCCCTGCGCGGTGGCGTCGAAGGCCATCAGGTTGGAAAAGCGCAACTCGACGGCCTGCGGCGTGTAGCCGACCACCGACAAGTAGCCGCCGTGGCCCAGCAGGGCGAAGGCGGTCGCCTGCCCCTTGGTGCTGCCGGAGGTTTCGAAGATCTTCACGCGCCAGGAGGGCACGCCGCGCGAGTCGGCAAAGGCCCGCACGTGCTTGCGCAGGTCCTTCATCTCGATCGCGGCCGGGTCAATAGTGAGTGATGCGCCGTATTCCGCCATCTGCGCCAGCCGGTCCCGGTTTACGTCGATGGCCACGACCGCGGCGCCGAGCGCGGCCGCCACCTGGATGCCGAAGCCGCCCACCCCACCGGCGCCGACGAATACGGCGACGTCGCCCGCGCCGAGGCCGCTGCGCACGATGGCCTGGTAGGGCGTGGAGATGGCGTCGGCCACCACCGCGAGATCGGCGAGCTCGATGCCGCCCGGGTTGATGGCCCGGTCGCGCAGGTCGGGCACCGGACAGAGCCCGCGCGCGGGCAGCCGGACGTGGCTGGCAAAGCCGCCGTGCACGTCGCTGCCCGGGAAGATCTGTTTCGGGCAGATCTGGCCGCGGCCCGCCCGGCATGCCGGGCACTCGCCGCAGGGCAGCACGGCGGGGACGACGATACCGCGGCCGAGCCACGCCTCGGCGCCGGCGCCGGCCTCGACGACGGTGCCGCTGATCTCGTGTCCGAGTGTCAGGGGAAAGGGATGCCGCGTCGGCACCCCGTCGTAGAAGAACCCGAGGTCGGTGTGGCACACGCCGCACCCGGCGACCTGGACGATCACCTCACCGGGGCCGGCCGACTCGGCGCGCGGTTCCGGCGTCATCGGCGTGGCCACGTGCTGGACGACCCACGAGGAGATCTGCATGGCCCACCCTCTCGGGTCCGCGCCACGGGCGCGGACCTAAATAGGTAATTAAGTACTTATTTACCTATATACATACGCCCGTCCGGTGGCCGGCGTCAAGCGCCAGGGGCGGCGCCGAACAGCCGCTTGAAGTTGCCGGCGAAAATCTTCTCCTGGTCCGCGGCCGCGCTGCCCAGGCTGTCGAGGACCGCCTTTTGGTGCAGGTAAACCTCGCGGTTCCAGCCTCGCGGAAAGAACGACGAGTCGGTCCCGAACACCAGCCGATGGGGACCGACGACCTTCAAGGCGGTTTCGAACACGTGCTCGAGCGTGAGCCCGGGCGTGTACTTGATCCACGAGTTGGAGCTCGAGGTGTCGAGGTGCACGTTGGGGCACAGGTCCGCCACCATCAGCGCTTCGCGCAACATCCCCGCGCCGAAATGCGGAATCACGATTGGCACCGCCGGGAACCTCAGCGCAACCCCGTGGAGATCGAGCGGATTGCCGAAGCGGATGTCGAACGGGCTCGTCAACCCGAGCTTCTTGCGGATGCCGACCGACAGCACGCCGCAGTGCGCGAACACCGCGGTGCCCGGCCGCGCCGCGGCCAGCTCGAACAGGCGGGCGACCCGCTCGTCGTGAAGCGCCACCCGATGCATGGCGGGGAACAGGCAGATGGTGCGGAGTCCCTGCTCCAGCGCCCTCGTCGCATAGGCGACCGCATCGTCGCGCGCGGGATCGACCATGAAGAACCCGACAAAGCGGGACGGGTGGAGCGCCACCGCTGTCACCACGGAGTCGGCATCGCCTGGCAGGCTGGCGATCAACCCGACCGTGTCGACGCCGTGGCGATCCAGATCGACCACCCACCGCGCCGCCAGCGCCTCCGTCGATTCCGGAGCGTCCCAGCCAATCCCTGCAAGTTTCTCGGGTGTGGCCCCGAGACCCGTGAAAAAGCCGGGTGAGAAGAAATGCACGTGCGCGTCACAGATCATGGTTTATGGAACCGGCGGTTACGGTAGAGGGCCGGCTCGGCCACGGCGACCATCCGATCCACGTCGAGGCGGCCGCCGACGAACCGGTTGATGCGCGCCGCCTGCCCGCCGGGGTCGGCAAGGACCTCGGCGTAGTCCACCATCACGGTCGAAAAGCACGCCCGTTGCCGCAAGAAGCGCTCGACCTGCTCCAGGTGCCGCGCGTAGAGCGCCATCGTGCGGTCGTCGCCGGCCCCACGATCCTCCTCGCGGGCGTCGAGCATCTTGTTCTGCGATGAGACGACCTCGCCCAGGTCACGCCGCATGAAGACGACCTGGTAATCGTACGACTCGGGCAGGTAAGTGAGGAGAAACGAGATAATCTTCACGGCCTTGCCGCGCGCATCCGCGAGCCAGGCGGTGTCACCCGCCTTGTCGAGTTGCTTGACGCGCTCGAACTCGTAATAGCCGTTGGGGTTGCTGGCGTCGGCGCGCCGAAGGCCGTCGGTCAAGAGGGGGAGCCCCCCGGCCTCGAGCATCTTCATCGCCATTGATGTTCCCGACCGCGGCAGGCCGGACACCACCACAATCGGACGGCCGCGTCGAAGGCGGCGAAGAAAGGACACTGGAGCCATCGTCGGTTGCCAAACGGGTTCGGCCCGCCTAGAGTGATCGTTTGAAGTTCCTGACCACCCTCACGCTGGCGTTGCTCGTGCTGCTTGGCAGCGCCACGCCGGCCCTAGCATACATCGGCCCCGGCGCCGGCTTCGCGCTGATGTCGTCGGCCTTCGTGCTCGTCACCACGATCCTCGTCGTGTTGGTGACGCTGCTGGCCTGGCCGTTCCGTGCCTTGTGGCGGGCCCTCACCAGTCCGGCGCCGCCCAAGGCATCCATCACCCGGCTGATCGTGATGGGCCTCGACGGCCAGGATCCGAAGCTGACCGATCAGTTCATGCGCGAAGGCATCTTGCCCAACTTCAGCGCGCTCGCCGCCACCGGCAGCTATCGGCGTCTCAAGACGACCTTTCCCTCGGTGTCGCCGGTGGCGTGGTCGTCGTTCAGCACCGGCTCGCACCCGGCGCGGCACAACATCTTCGATTTTCTCGATCGCGACCGCCGCACCTACCTGCCGATGCTGTCGTCGGCCCGCATCGGCAAGGTCGATCGGTTCCTGAAGATCGGTCGCTACCGGATTCCCCTGCGCAAGCCCGAACTGCGGCTGCTGCGGAAGTCGAAGCCGTTCTGGACGATCCTCGGGGAGCATCGCATCTGGAGCACGGTGCTGCGCGTGCCCATCACGTTCCCCCCCGACCGCTTCTACGGCGCCGAACTGAGCGCGATGTGCGTGCCCGATCTGCTTGGCACCCAGGGCACTTTCCTGCTCTACACGACACGGCCCCAGGGCCAGGCCTTCAAGGAGGGCGGGCTGCGCTTTGCGGTCTCGGTCGCAAACGATTGCGTCACGACCACGTTGCACGGGCCGGACAACACCTTCCTGGACGGCACGCCCCCGCTCACCTTGCCCCTGCGGGCGCGCCTGGATCGCGGGTCACGCCAGGTGCACGTGGAACTGGGCGAACACTCGGTCACGCTCCAGGCCGGCACGCTGAGCGACTGGATCCCGCTCACCTTTTCCGCGATGCCCGGCATCACCGTGAAAGGCCTGACGCGCCTGCTCGTCACCGAGCTGGGCGAGCACTTTTCGTTGTACGTCTCGCCCATCAACCTCGACCCTGACGCGCCGGCGATGCCGATTTCGCATCCCTCCTACTACGCCACCTACCTCGCCAAGCGCGTGGGGTCCTTTGCCACGCTCGGCCTGGCCGAAGACACGTGGGCGCTCAACGAAGGCGTCACCGACGATGGGACGTTCCTGCGGCAGACCT
The DNA here is from genome assembly GCA_964355095.1 of uncultured Acidobacterium sp. GTDB lineage: Bacteria > Acidobacteriota > Vicinamibacteria > Vicinamibacterales > UBA2999 > 12-FULL-67-14b. The sequence goes on along the minus strand of CAYHCX010000016.1, from coordinate 26,505 downwards.
ACGACATCGACCGCGAGCGGGAGTCGATGTTCTTTGCGTCGCTCGATCGCCTGCGCCGTGGCTGCCTGGTGTGTGTCTTTGACGCCACCGATCGCATTCAGCACATGTTCTGGCGCGACATCGATCCCGGACACCCCGCCGGTCGCGGCCGCGAGCAGGCGCCGCACCGCGACGCCATTCGCGAGCTCTACCGCCACAACGATGCGCTGGTGGGTCGCGTCCGCGCGCGGATGCGGGATGGCGACGTGCTCATGGTGATCTCGGACCACGGCTTCAGCTCGTTCCGCCGCGGCGTCAACCTCAACCAGTGGCTGCTTCGCGAAGGTTACCTGACGCTCAAGCCCGGCACCGATGGCAGCAGCGAGTGGCTGCGGGATGTGGACTGGAGCGCCACGCGCGCCTACGCGCTTGGCCTCACGGGGATGTTTCTCAACCTGCAAGGCCGCGAGGCGAGCGGCATTGTCCCTCCGGGAGCCGAGGCCGCCGCGCTCAAGGCCGAGATCATGGGCAAGCTTCGCCACCTCGCCGACACCGAGAAGGCGGCGGTCGGCGTCAACGAGGCGTTCGACACGACCGCGCTGTACTCGGGCCCGTACCTCGAGAACGCGCCCGACCTCATCATCGGCTACAACGCCGGCTACCGCACGTCGTGGGACTGCGCCACGGGCATGGTGTCGGGACCGGTGTTCGAAGACAATCTGAAACCGTGGAGTGGCGACCATTGCATCGATCCGCGCCTGGTCCCCGGAGTGTTCTTCTGCAACCGCACCATCACGACCGAGGAACCCTCGCTGATCGACATCGCGCCGACGGCGCTCCGCCTGTTCGGCATCGACCCACCGCCCCATATGGATGGCCGTCCCATGGCCGGACTCGCATGAACGCCGAGTCCGCAGGTTACAGGGGCCGCAGATGACGCAGATGACTCAGATGGCGTTGCCACGGACCGCGGCCTATGGTGTGTTGACGCTGGCTCTCGTCGCGGCCATCGCCGCAGGTGCGTGCGGGTCGCGCGCGCCGGTGGGGCGCAAGGTGATCGTGCTGGGCTTTGATGGTCTCGACCACGACCTGACCCGCCAGATGATCGCCGCCGGCCGCCTGCCCGGGTTCGCGCGCCTCGCCGCGAGCGGCGGCTTCTCGTCGCTCGGCACCACCATTCCCCCGCAAAGTCCGGTGGCGTGGTCGACCTTCATCACCGGTCTCGACCCCGGAGGGCACGGCATTTTCGACTTCGTGCATCGCGATCCCAAGACGATGCTCCCGTACCTATCGACGACGCGGACGGAGCCGGGCGCCCGGACGCTCGGCGTCGGCCGATGGCAGGTGCCGCTGTCGAGCGGCCGCGTGGAATCACTGCGCCACGGCCAGCCGTTCTGGGAGGTCCTCGAGTCGCGTGGCGTGCCCACCACCATCATCCGCATGCCCGCCAATTTCCCCCCGTCGGGCACGGCCACTCGCGAGCTGAGTGGCATGGGCACGCCGGATCTGACCGGCACCTACGGCACGTTCGCGTTCTACACCTCCGAGCCGTATGCCTACGTTGGCCAGTCACTGTCCGGCGGCGTCGTGCACGCGGTCAAGGTCCGGGACGGCCAGGTCCGGGCGTCGCTCGAAGGGCCCGATAATCCGTTCCTGAAGAAACCGGAGAAGGTGCGCGCCGAGTTCACGGCGCACCTCGACCAGGCCAACCGCCACGTCAAGATCACCGTTGGCACCGACGAGCTCCTGTTGGGCGTGGGCGAATGGAGCGACTGGGTGCCCGTGAGCTTTTCGCTCGTGCCGACGCAGTCGATTGGCGGCGAGGTCCGCTTCTACCTGAAGGGTCTCGATCCGTTCTTTGAGCTGTATGCCAGCCCGGTCAATATCGATCCCATGAATCCGGCCATGCCGGTGTCGCATCCAGGCGATTACGCCGCGGAACTGGCGGAGGCGACCGGACGTTTCTACACGCAGGGCATGCCCGAAGACACCAAGAGCCTGAAGACCGGCGTGCTCACCGAGGCCGAGTTCCTCGCCCAGGCGCGGCTGGCCGCCGACGAGAACCGGCGGCAATATCGCTACGTGCTCGACCGGTTTTCGGACGGCCTGCTCTTCTACTATTTCGGCAACGTGGATCAGGTGTCGCACATGATGTGGCGGGCGCGGGATCCGAATCACCCTGCCTACAATGCCGTGACCGACAGTCCCAACGCGAACGTGGTCGACGAACTCTACCGGGGCCTCGACGCCATCGTCAGCGACACGCTTGCGACGCTCGGCCCAGACGACTTGCTGGTGGTGATGTCGGACCATGGCTTCACGTCGTGGCGCCGCGCGTTCCACATGAACAGCTGGCTTCGCGACCACGGCTACCTGGCGTTGATCGATCCGAACCGGCGCGACGACCCCGGGTTCTTCGGCAACGTCGACTGGTCCCGCACGCGCGCCTATGCGCTCGGCCTGAACGGCTTGTACGTGAACGTCAAGGGACGCGAGCGGGACGGCATCGTGGAGCCGGGCGCCCGCGCGGCGCTGGTGAGCGAGATTGCGGAGCGGCTGCTCGGCGCGATCGATCCGAAGACCGGCAGTGCGGCCATCACCAAGATGTACCGGCGCGAAGAGGTGTTTCACCTGGCTGGCAACGAAGACATCGCGCCCGACCTGGTGGTGGGATACGCGAAGGGCACGCGCGGGTCCGACGAGTCGGCGCTGGGCGGCCTGCCGGTGGACGTCTTCATGGACAACACGAGCGCGTGGAGCGGCGATCACTGCATGGATCACGAAACCGTGCCCGGCATCCTGCTGGCCAGCCGGCCGCTGCGGCGTCAGGCGCCGACGATTGAGGACCTGGCGGCGGCGATTCTCGCGGAATTCGGGATCGACGGGTTTCCCGGCAACGCCGGGGAGCGCCGCGCCAAGGAGCACTGACATGTTTGGATCGAACATCAAGTTGGACAAGGCCCTGCTGGCGAAGGTCAAGCGCTACGCCGACCTCGCCGGCTACTCGTCGGTGGACGAGTTCGTCACGCACGTGATCGAGAAGGAACTGGCCAAGTTCGAGGGCTCCGACTCCGAGGAAGACATCAAGAAGAAGCTGAAGGGGCTTGGCTACATTTCCTGACCGCGCGCTGGCGTGGGTGAACGGCGCGCTCACGGCCGCGTTCGACGCGGCCCTCGGCCCGCTCATGAGATGGCCGCCCGTGGCCAGCCTGCTGATCGTGTCGCTGGTCACGGCCGTGGTGATGCTGCTGGTGGTGGCCCGCACGTCCAACCAGAAGGGCCTGGCCAACACCAAGCGGGGCATCCACGCGGCGCTGTTCGAGATCCGCCTCTACGGCGACGACCCGGTGAACGTGCTGCGGGCGCTCGGCGAGGTGATGGTGTGCAACGCCCACTACCTGCGCCTGTCCCTGGTGCCGCTGCTCTGGATGGCCATCCCGCTGGTGCTCGTGGTCGCGCAGTTACAGGGCTTCTACGGGTACGAAGGACTCACGCCCGGTGTGCCGGCCATCGTCAAGGTGGAGCTGCGGCAGACGGCGTCCTCGGCGGACGTCTCCGCCGACGCGCTGGTCATGGACGCGCCGGACGGAATTCGCATCGACACCGCCGCGGTGCGGTTGCTGGGGTCCAACGAGGTGCTGTGGCGCATCGTGCCCAACGCGGAGGGCACTTACGCACTGACCATTCGCGACGGCGACCGGGCCGTGACGAAGTCATTGCTGGTGTCTTCCTTCCGGGCACGGCGCTCGCCCAAACGCATGCAGGCGGGCCTGGCCGATCAGCTGCTCTACCCGTCCGAGCCGCTCCTGCCAGGCGAGGGCCGCATTGCGGCCATCACGGTGGCGTATCCCGAGCCAGGGCTCGATGTGCTTGGCTGGCGCGCGCACTGGATGATCGTCTACGGCGTGCTGTCGATGGCGTGCGCCCTGATCCTGGCGCGGCGGTTCGGGGTCACGATCTAGGCCGCAGATGTTGACGCAGATGACGGAGACAGGCTTCGGTTTGCCTCGGCCTTTGAAGTGCTTCAGCTTCGTTGTCGCGACGTGACCGACGAGGCGCTCGACGAGGATGGTCGATCATGGTCTGAGGATAGACGCCAGGCCCGCTCGTATCCGTGGAACCGCTTATTCGCGCTGGCAGGTATCCAAACCGGCGACGATGGCGATTGGACCGTGCTACCGCGGTCGAGACAGGCGCCGACCGTCGGTGCTACGCTCCCTTTATAATGTCCAGCCTTCCGAGCGTGTATTTGGAGACCACGGTGATCAGCTACCTCACAGGGCGGCCATCGCGTAACTTGCGGGTGGTGGCGCACCAAGAGATCACGGTCGATTGGTGGACTCGCCGGCGCATGCGGTTCGAACTCTACGTCTCGAGGCTCGTCATCGACGAGGCGGCCGCAGGCGATGTCGAAGCGGCGGCGCGACGGCTGGTCACCCTGAACGACATACCGCGGCTGGAGTTGACCGAGTCGGCCTCAGTCTTGGCGGCGAGTCTCGTGACGGAAGGGGCGATCCCGCGCGAAGCGACCGAAGACGCACTACACGTGGCCGCTGCGCACGGAATGGACTATCTCCTGACCTGGAATTGTCGGCACATTGCGAACGCCGCGATTCGAAACCGCATTGCAGATGTCTGCGCGGCCGCCGGGTTCGAAGCGCCGGTGATCTGCACGCCCGAAGAGTTATTGGAGGACTGATTATGGTCGTACCGAATGACCGCGTTGACGATGATCTTCAAGATCAAGATGAAATCATTGAGGAGATTCGCGCCGTCCGTCGAGCCCACGCCGCCGCCTTCGATTTCGACGTCGCCCGTATCGTGGCTGACTTGAGAACGAAGGATGTCGCATCGGGCGATCGCGTCGTTTCGTTGCCACCGAAGCCGGCCCGACACCGGCGAGTGGCGGCCGGGGAATAGACGCGTAATGGCGCCACGAGTTGGCGCGGCGAGTCGAAGCGCGTGAGGTCGCCGAGCTCGGCGACGACGGTGATCGCGACGAGAAATTGGACGCCGCGCAGGGCCTGCAGCGCGTGGACGACCGGATACAGCCGCCAGGCCGGCGCCCGCTCGAGCAGCTCGGCCTCGAGGCGATGCATCCGATCCACCTGCTCATCGACGGCGCGGACCGATTCCTGAAACACGATCTGTTGCGCCGGCGTGGGGCAGACGACCTTCGCGAGGTAGCGTCGATGGGCCTCATTCCAGTCGGCCCGCCCGACATAGTGCCGCCCCAGCCGGAGCAGAAACGCCTTCAGCCGGAGCTTCGCGTTCTTGAGTGTCAGCCGCGCCGCATCGCGGGCCCGACAGAGATCGCGCATCGCTTCATCGTCGACCGTCGGCACGTACACGCGCGTCAGATCGCCGAGCGGAGCAAGCGCGCGAGCTCGATCGCATCGCGCCGGTCGGTCTTGACCTTGTCGCCCGGCTTCTTCGGAATCAGCGAGGGCGCGACGACCTGACAGACGAACCCCTTGCCGGTCAGATAGCGATGCAAGACGTACCCGCTGGGGCCAGCTTCGTACGCGAACACGAGTGCCGGCGTCTTCGCCTCCAGCCGCCGGATCAGTTTGTCGAGGTCGGCCTGACGCGGACCAATCTCCCCGACAAACACGGGGGGATCGGCCGACTGGCCTGTGGCGTGTGCGACGGCGATCGAATCCTTATGGACGTCGAGACCGACGAAAAGCGATGTAGGCTGTGCCATAGCTGACCTGCGGTCGAACGGACGGCTGACGCTGCCGTATGCGGCTCTGGTCCCCCACGGACCAACCCGCGAATTGTGCCGGAGGTCAGCCGTTCAAATAGACCGAAGTCATACTGTCTGGGCGGACTGATCAGCGCCCGACGAGATCACGAGGACGGCGAGCGATATTCGGAAACGCCTTCAGCACGGCCTTGTCGAAGGTCAGCAGGGGGCAGGCGGAGCGCGCGGCCAGTTCGACGAAGAGCGTGTCGTACACGGACACGCCTGACTCGATTGCGCGCAACAGCGCTCCTTGGCAAAGCGTGGCGGTCGCGACCGACTCAATGCCAAGCCGCCGGGCCAGCCCAAGACGCACGGGGCCGTCCGCGGCCGCCAGCACGCCTGTCCGTACGGCCATCCACATGACGTTGGTCAGTTCCGCCTCCCAGTGAGCCGGCGCCAGCGGAGTCGCCACTTGCTCGAAGCACGCGCGCGACTCCTCAACCAATACCGTGGTGCCGAGCAGCAGGTACGCCACGACGTTCGTATCGATGACAGCCTTCACGGTCGCCCAACCGCCATCCAGGCATCGATCTCGGCGGCGGTTGGCCGTCGGGTCTGCACCTGCCAGCCGGCTTCGATCTGGTCGAGAACCGCCCGTCGTTCGGCCACGTAGCCTTCCAGCAGGTCTCGGACTTCCTGCTCCATCGATCGGTTGTGACGCTTGGCCAGCGCTTTCAGTGACTGCACCACCTTAGGCGGCACATTCCGCACGGTAATTGTCGGCATCGCGGCCTCCTTGCCAGCACTATGCTAGCATCGAAAGATCCGCCCAACAACGGCTTGCAGTCGTCGGCGCGCAGGCGCATTATGAACGCGCGCCGCGGCTGAAGCGGCGTCCGTTGGGCAGACAATGGGTGAAGTGGGCCGAACGGCGATGCGAGCGGCTTGCAGGAGCTGTCAAGAGCAGGCGGGCCAATATTGGAGCGTGACAAATGCATCACCTTGCTGAAGCCGACCAATGGACGACTCGAGTCGTTGACGATCCAGCATTCCGCCAGACTGAACTGCTGCGCGCGAACGTGGTCGAGTGGGTGGGTGCCTTGCTCGCCGCGGTGCTGGCTATCGTGGGTGTGTGGGGGTACACCGCGGGAAATGTCACCGTGGGTGGGATCGCAGCCGCGACTATCGGTGGGGTGGCAACACTGTCATTCGCTGGCGCGATGGCGATCGCAGCAAGCGGGGGAATTCGACGGCGGCTCATCTTCTTGGCCGTGGCACTGCTGCGTTCGGCCGGAGCCTCTTCCGAAGCCCCTCGGGGTCACATCCCGGCAGGCTGACCCATCGTCGCGCGGCCGCCGCAGAACCCGTAGACTGAGAGCCATCATGCCCATACGAGTCACCCCTCTTCTTCGCGGCGGCCTGATTGCCGCCTGCTGCGCATTGGCGCTCTGGACCGACGAACGACACCCTCACGCACAGGCGCCGGCCGACGTGGTTCTCATCAACGGCAGCGTCCTCACAGTTGATGCCCGTGACTCCGTTGCACAGGCTGTGGCCATCACCGGCGGCAAGATCACGGCGGTCGGCACCACCGATCAGATCAAGGCGAGCATCGGCAGCGCCACTGAGGTGATCGACCTGCGCGGCCGGGCGGTCACGCCCGGGCTGATCGACGCGCACGTCCACTTCACTGAAGCCGACGCGCTGTTCACGGTCGATCTCGGCGACGCCTCGATCAAGACCATTGCCGAAGCGCAGAAGCGCGTGGCGGATTATGTCGCCCGGCTGAAGCCGGGTGAGTGGGTGAGGGGGCGCGGGTGGGACGAAGGGAAGTACGCCGAGCAGCGCTACCTCACCGCCGCCGACCTCGACGCGGTGGCCCCGAACAATCCGGTGTGGCTGACGCACACCACGGGCCACTACGGCGTGGCCAACACCTACGCGCTGAAGATGGCCGAAGTACGGAAGGACACGTTGGACCCGCCGGCCGGCACCATCGATCGTGATGCGCAGGGCGCGCCCACCGGCGTGATGAAGGAAAGCGCGATGGCACTGGTGAGCCGCCTGGCGCCGCCCCTGACGCGCGATCAGCTGAAGCAGGGGCTGATCAAGATCATCGACGACTTCAACAAGGAAGGCATGACCGGCGCCAAGGATCCTGGAATCAGCCCCGCCAAGTGGGAGCTGTATCAGGAACTCCTCCGCGAAGGCCGGCTCACGGTTCGGGTCTTCGCCCTGTGGTCGGGCGCCCGCCGCCTCGACGACCGCGCCGCGGTGCTGGCCCGCGCGCAGGCCAACCCGCGACAAGCCGGGCTGGCCGGGGACGGCATGCTGATTTCCGGCGGCGTCAAGATGTACATGGATGGCAGCGGCGGCGCCCGCACGGCGTGGCTGCACAACGACTGGAACAAGAACCTGGTCGATACCGACACGGGCAACGTGGGCTATCCCTCGACGCCGCCGGATGAATATCGCCAGATCGTCACCGAGCTGCACGACGCGGGCATCCACGTCAGCACGCACGCCATCGGTGATCGCGCCATCGACTGGGTGATCGACACCTACGACCGCGCGCTCCAAGCCAAGCCGACCCGTGGCCTGCGCCATGGCCTCATTCACGGCAACATCCCCACCGATCGCGCCATCGACACGATGGCGCGTCTGCAGCGGGACTACGACGCCGCCTACCCGGAAGCGTCATCCACGTTCATGTGGTGGATTGGCGACAACTACGCCGGCAATTTCGGACGGGCGCGCAATCAACGCCTCAACCCGTTTCAGACCTTCACGCGCAAGGGGGTGCAGTGGGGTGGGGGATCCGACTACCCCGTGACGCCGTTTGCCGGGCGCTACGGACTCTGGGCGGCGGTGGCCCGCGAAACGCTGAACGGCACGTTCGGCGCCACGCCGTTCGGGACGACGGAGTCGGTGGACATCCGGACGGCGCTGCGCTCGTACACGATCTGGGCGGCCAGGACGATGTTTCTCGAAGACCGCATCGGGTCGATCGAGGTGGGCAAGGACGCCGACCTCGCGGTGTGGGATCGCAACCCGTACGAGGTTCCCACCGCGGCGCTCAAGGACATGCGGTGCGAGCTGACGCTCGTGCGGGGCAAGGTCGTGTACCGCGGGGGACTGCGGTGAGCGGCCCGGGCCCCGGCGCCTCCGTCCCCGCGGCGCCCGACGCGGATGCCCAGCTCGTGCGCGCCATTGGCCTGTGGGGCGCCACGCTGCTGGCGATCGGCAGCGTCATCGGATCGGGAATCTTCCTGACCACCGGCATCATGGTGCAGGAACTGCCGTCGACGTCGCTCGTGCTGGCGGCGTGGGTGGCGGGCGGACTGCTTGCCATGGCTGGGGGCCTCACCTACGCCGAGATGGGATCGATGTTCCCGCGATCGGGCGGGCTCTACGTGTTCCTGAGCGAGGCCTACGGGGCGGTGTGGGGCTTCCTGTTCGGCTGGGCCTGTGTCCTGGTGATCCTCACGGGCAGCGTCGCGGCCGTGGCCGTGGGCTTTGCCGAGTACTTCAGCTACTTCTTCCCATCGCTTGGCACCGACCGGGTGCTCGCCACGTTCGCCATGCCGTGGGGCGCCTGGAGCATCAGCGCCGGGCAGCTGGTGGCCGCGGGCTCGATCGCCGTCATCACCTCGATCAACTACGTCGGTGTGCGCAGCGGCAACGTCGCAAACACGCTGCTGACCGTGGCGAAGGTCGGCGGCCTCATCGTAATACCGCTGCTGGCCATTGCCTACTTGCGCGTGGAGCCGGTGTGGACGCCGGTCGTGCCGCCGGGGGCGTTGCGCCCGCTCGCGTCGTTCGGCGTGATCATGATTGCCGTGATGTGGACCTACGAGGGGTGGTACTACGTGGCGTTTGCCGCGGGAGAGATCAAGGACGCCGCGCGTAACGTTCCGCGCGCGTTGATCTACGGCACGCTGGCGCTGACCGCGATCTACGTCAGCGTCAACCTGGCGTACGTGTACGCCCTCACGCTGGAGGAGATGTCGGGCGTTACCCGCATCGCTGAGAAGGCGGTGACCATGCTGGTCGGCCCGGGCGGTGCCGCTTTTGTGGCCGCCACCGTGGTGGTGTCGACGTTTGGCTGCAACGTCGCCGGCGTGATTGCCGCGTCTCGCACCTGTTTTGCCATGGCCGCCGATGGACGCTTCTTCCCGCCGGCGGCGCGGGTTCACCCGGTGTATCGCACGCCCCATGTCGCGCTGCTCGTCACCAGCGGGTGGTCGGCCTTCCTCACGCTCACGGGCGGCTACGAGGCCCTGTTCACCTACGTGACGTTTGCGTCCGTGCTCTTCGGCACGCTCGGCGGCGTGGCGATTTTCGTGTTGCGGGCACGGCGGCCTGATGCGCCGCGGCCGTATCGCGCGCTCGGCTACCCCGTCGTTCCGGCGCTCTACGTGCTCGGCTCGTTCGCCCTGGTCTGGAATACCTTGACGGAACGTCCCACGGAGTCGATCGCCGGCCTCGGGCTGGTGGCCCTGGGCCTGCCGTTTTATCTCTACTGGTCGCGGCCCGCCCGCTAGCACCCGGCGGGCCGCGTCGTTACTTCGACTTCTGGTACACGATCTTGCCGTCGAAGATCGTCGTTTCCACCACGACGTCGGTGGCCGTCGCCGGCGGCCGGGCCAGGAGATCCGCGGACAGCACGACCAGGTCCGCCAGCATCCCAGGGGCCAGCGTGCCCTTGCGCTGCTCCTCGAATGACGCGTACGCCGGCCAGCGGGTATAGCCGCTGATCACGTCACGCATCGGCAGCTTCTGATCGGCCGCGTTGGCCGGACCCGTTCTCGCCGCCGCCACCCAAATGCCCTGTCCCGGCGACAGCGGCGCCACCGGCCAGTCGCTGCCGAACGTCACCCGGCCGCCGGCGTCGTGAATGCTCTTCCAGGCCCACGCCCGCGAGGCACGGTCGGGACCGATGTTGTCGGGCCAGGGGCCGGAGGGGTGCGTGGAATTCATGTCGCCCAGCGGCACGTGCATCGGCTGCTGGGAGGCGATGACCCCCAGTCGCGCAAACCGCGGAATGTCGGCGGCATCGATGGTCTCGATGTGTTCGATGCGATGGCGCCGCCCGCCGGCCGGGGCGGGATTCTCCGCCGCCGCCCGCTCGAACGCGTCGAGCGACATACGAATGGCCCGATCGCCAATCGCGTGGATCCAGATCTGCCAGCCTCGCTTGTCGACCATCGCGACGAGGCGATTCAATTCGTCGGCTGAGAGGTTGGGCGAGCCCGCACTGGAGCTGTTCGTGTACGGCGCCAGCAGGGCCGCGGTCCGGCTCTCGATGACGCCGTCCGCGTAGATCTTGACCGCACCCGTCTTCAACGTGGGATCGTCGCCGAACTGTTTCCGGACGGCCTCCATGCGATCGAGGTCGGCCTCGGTCGTGCCCGCCTGCGCCGAGAAGGCCAGATACGTCCTGACCTGCAGTTCGCCGGCCCGCCGCGCCTCGTCATACAGCGCCATCTCGTCAGGATCGCCGCCCGCGTTCTGCACGCTCGTGACGCCAAATTGGTGCGCGTGCGCAACCGCGGTGCGCAGGGCCGCGCGCCGATCCGCGGCGGTGGGCTTCGGCATGATCCCGGTGACGAGGTCGGTGGCCGATTCCTTCAGGTGTCCCGTGGGCTCGCCGGTCTTCGGGTCTTTGACGACCACGCCATTGGTGGGATTCGGTGTGTCTTTCGTGATGCCGGCCATCGCCAGCGCCTTTGAGTTCACCCAGATGCTGTGGCCGTCGTAGCAGGTCATCACCGCGGGTCGATCGGCGACGACGGCGTCGAGTTGCGCCTTGGTCGGGGTGCCGCCCGGGAAGGGCGAATAGAGCCAGCCGCGGCCCTTCACCCAGGCGGCATCGGCCTTGGCGGCGGCGAAGTCACCGATCGCGCCCTGGACTTGCGCCAGCGTGGTCAGGCCGGCGAGGTCGACGTCGCCGAGCGATTCACCGCCGCTGAGGAAGTGCACGTGTGAGTCGTTGAACCCCGGCGTGACCGTGGCGCCGTGCGCGTCGATGACACGGGTTCCAGGCCCACGGAGGGCCGCCAGCTCCTGGTCGGTTCCGACGCGGACGACCTTGGTGCCGACGACGGCCACCGCCTGCGCCATCGTGCCCTGCTCGTCTGCCGTGAGCACCCGGCCGTTCACGATCATCAGGTCCGCGACCTCTCGCGCGGCCGGCGATGGTGTGGTGTTGCATGCCGCGGTTGCGAACGCCAGCAATGCGAGGCAGGTCCAGGACGCCGCACGAACCCTCATAGACAATCTCCTTGCATGAATCACTGCGATCCTCACGTTTCAGCGGTCCACGACAGGGAGAACCACCTGGGACAGGTGCGCGCCGTCGTGATGGACGCGAATGGTGGCGCGTTGCCGCCGCGCCGATACCGTCTCGAGATCTCCCGTGTGCAGGTTGCGGGAAAAGTTGGGAAAGAAACTCGCGAAGATCTGGGCGCGGACCCGATGCCCGCGCTTGAACAGGTTGCTGGTGACCAGGTGGTCGAGACGCAGCTCGTAGATCTCGCCGGGCTCCAGGAGTTGCCGCCCCTTCTCCAGATCCCGATAACTGGCCCGGACGACGTCGAGTCCGGGGCTCATGAGGTTGTAGGCAGTGCCGTCGGGCGCGACATCGAGCAGGCGGACCCACAGGTCAGTGTCGCGGCAATCGCACGACACGTAGATGCGGGCACGGATCGGACCCGTGACCTCGGTATCGCGGTCGAGAGGGGCCGAATCGAAGGTGAGCACGTCGCTTCGATCGGCGAGCCGCCGATAGTCGTGCGCGCCGGCCCCGTCGTACGGATTGGTCACGGGGGCGTCAGGGTCGGCAATGAACAGGCTTGGCGTCGTGGCGCCGGTTGGCGGTTCAGGCGTGAGCGCCCCGAGCCGGGGGGCCGGGCCTGACGGCGCGGACAGGTAATAGGCGACGGCACGTGCCGGAGGCGGCCAGGCGCCGGCTGTCTTCCACCGGTTGTCCCCCATCACGAAGTAGCGGACGGCGGGATCCGGCGGCGCGGCCTGGCGATCACCGCGCAGGTGACGGTCCATCCAGTCCAGGACCACCTCGTCGTAGGCAATCGCGGCCGCGGGGCCGAACTCGCGGTCGCCCGACTTGGTGCGAGCGGTGGCGTCCACTCCGTGCACCCAGGGGCCGATCAGCAACGCCGTGCGACTGGGTTGCCCGCCCCGCGAGCTCACCAGGCCGGCGAAGTTGGTCGTGGCTCCCTCCGGCCCGTAGTTGTCGTCGTGCCAGCCAGACAGGTTGAGCACGGCGGCTTGCGTGCGCGAGTACTTGCCGCGCAGCTCGGCAAAATTCCAGAACGGGTCGTCGGGCGGATGGTGCAGCCAGTCGTAATAGTAGGGCGCGACGTCGCGCAGCTCTTCCAGTTGGTCGAGCGGCAGCGTGCCCGCCAGCTTCCGCTCCACCGCCGCCCAGCCGGCGCGCGCGTCGGCGGGGGTCCGTGGCCCGGCCAGGCCCTTCCTGACGCGAACGTCCGGCGCGATGTTCTGCCAGATCCAGTAGGTCCAGGACATGTCCCAGACGCCCCAGGTGTAGAAGAAATTCTGTGGGGTCGAGAAGGTCATGGCCGGGACCATGGCCTTCAGATGCGGCGGCGCCTCGACGGCCGCGAGCCATTGCACCGCGCCGGGATACGACAACCCGAACGTGCCGACGTTGCCGTCTGACCACGACTGGCGGGCGGCCCATTCGATGGTGTCGAAGCCGTCGCGCCCTTCATTCTCGTAGGGCCGGAACTCCCCGTCTGACCGGTAGCGGCCTCGCACGTCCTGAACGACGACGGCGTAGCCCCGCTCGACCGCGCGGGTGAAGGTCGTCTCGTCATCAAGCGTCGCCTGCTTGCCGTACGGGGTTCGATAGACCAGCGTGGGGAAGCGTCCCTGAGCGGGCGGACGCAAGACATCAGCGCGAAGGACGACGCCATCCCGCATCGGCACCGCCACGTCCACCTCGCGCAGCATTGTGTGGCCGGCGGGCGTCGGCGCCTGGGCCGACAGCGTCAGCGCGAAGAGGGTGGCGAACGCGACCTGGTAGCGGGCGATCGGGTGGTGGGTGAGGCGCATTTGACTCTCGGGCGGCACGCCCACGGCGTGTCACCGCGAAGTATACTCCCACGATGCACGCCAGCATGGGCGTCTATCGCCGTGTGCTGCCCGACGGTCTCGTTATCGCGTCGGCGCGGCCCGAACACGCCAGCCAACTCGAGGCGCTCCAGCGCGTGGTGTTTCCGACCCTGGACGACGAGCAGCGCTTCAAGGCCGCCCACTACCGAAAGCACCTCGAGTTGTTTCCAGCCGGGCAGTTGGTCGGGCTTGACGGCGATCGCGTGGTGGCGGCCACGGCAACCATCCGGCTGCACTTCGATTTCGACGACCGCACGCACACGTTCGCCGACGTCATTCAAGGCGGATGGCTGACGTCGCACGAGCCCGACGGCGACTGGCTGTACGGCGCCGATATTGGTGTGCACCCGGACTATCGCGGCCGCCGCCTGGCGCAGGCGCTTTACGCCGCGCGCCAGGAACTGGTCTGGGCGCTGGGCCTCAAGGGGCAGGTGACGGCGGGCATGATGAGCGGCTTCGGCGCCGTCAAACACCAGATGAGTGCCGAGTCGTATTACGAGGGGCTGGTGAGCGGCCGGATCAACGACCCGACGCTTTCCATGCAGCAGAAGGTGGGTTTCGAGTTCCGGGCGCTGCTCAAAGACTACTTGAGCGACCCGGTCTGCGACAATTACAGTGTACTGATCGTGCTCGATGCGGCCAGGGGCGTGCAGGGCGCAGTCCGGCCGGGAGAGCCCGCCGGCCAAGTGAAGGAGTCAGAGATGTCATCGATTCAACTGAAGACGGAAGTACCCGGCCCCCGCAGCAAAGCGCTGCTCGCCCGGCGCGTGGCGGCGGTTCCCACGGGTCTCGGCAAGGCGACCGACGTCGTCGTCGATCGCGCCGATGGCGCGCTCGTGCACGACGTCGACGGCAACACCTTCATCGATTTTGTCGGTGGCATCGGCGCGCTGGCCGTCGGCCACTGCCCGCCGCCGGTGGTCCAGGCGATCCAGGCCGAGGCGCAGAAGCTGATCCACATGGGCTCGCTCGTGGCGACCTACGAGTCTTACGTCCGGCTCTGCGAACTGCTCAACGAGGTGACGCCCGGGGCGTTCCCCAAGAAGACGCTGCTCTCCAACAGCGGCGC
>CAYHCX010000016.1:0-11511 GCA_964355095.1 uncultured Acidobacterium sp. | reverse complement strand
CAGGTCGATCCAGCAGAAGTCGCGGCGATGATCATCGAGCCGGTACAGGGCGAGGGCGGCTTCATCCCGGTGCCGCCGCGGGTCATGCGGCGGATGCGCGAGCTGTGCGATCAGCACGGCATCGTGCTGATCGCCGACGAGGTGCAGTGCGGCTTTGCGCGCACCGGCAAGTTGTTCGCACTGGAGCACTACGGCATCGCCGCCGACATCGTCGTCACCGCCAAGTCGCTTGGCGCCGGCATGCCGGTGAGCGCCATCACCGGGCGCGCCGACATCATGGATGCCACGCACCTCGGCGGCATGGGCGGCACTTACGGCGGCAATCCGCTGACCTGCGTCGCGGCGATCGCGGCCATCGAGATGATCCGTCAGCCGGCGTTCCTGGCGCGGGCTGAACAGATTGGCGTCACGCTGCGAGAGACCCTCGAGGGATGGAAGAGCCGTCATCCGCTGATTGGTGACGTGCGAGGCTTGGGCTCGATGCTGGTGATCGAACTGGTGAAAGACCGCGCGTCGAAGCAGCCGGCACCGGACGAGACCCTGGCCATCATCAAGGCGGCGTGTCAGAAAGGCGTGATCGCCATGCGGGCCGGCCTCTTCACCAATTGCATCCGGTTCCTGCCGCCGCTGGTGATTACCGACGACCAGCTGCGCGAGGGCCTCGGGGTGGTCGAGCAGGCGCTGTCGGAGGTCGAGGCACGCGTCCTGACGTCTGCGGCCGCCGGCCGATCCTGACGCGCGGCCGGTGATGCGCGCGGACACGGCCGAGACGATCTTCCACAACGGCCTGCTGTGGACGGGGCGCGGCGGGGCCCCGGCCGCAACTGCGCTCGCCGTGTCGGGCGGCCGCATCGCGGCCGTCGGCGCCGGCCACGATGTGCTGGCGCTGCGGGGGCCCGGCACGCGCATGGTGGATCTGGACGGGCAGACCCTGATCCCGGGGCTGGTCGACGCCCACGCGCACATCTGGAAGATCGGGCATCTGCTGACGACGCTGCTCGACGTGCGCGGCGTCGAAAGCCTCGCCGGCCTGGCGGTGCGGTTGCGCGATCAGGCCAGCCGGCTTCCGCCCGGCGCCTGGCTGCAGGGCCGCGGCTACAACGAGGCCCGGTTCCCCGATCGCCGCCCGCCGACGCGCGTCGATCTGGACGCCGCCGTCTCCGACCGGCCCGTCGTCCTGATGCGGACCTGCGCGCACATAGTCGTGTGCAACAGCGTGGCCCTGGCGCGGGCCGGCATTACGCGGAACTCGGCGCCGCCCCCGGGCGGCGAGATCGACCGCGGCGAAGACGGCGAGCCGACCGGGGTGCTGCGCGAAACGGCCATGGGACTGGTGCTGCGCCAGGTCCCGCCGCCCACCGCGGACGACTACGCCGCCATGATCACCGCGGCGATGCGGCACCAGTTGTCGCTCGGCATCACCAGCACCAACGATGCGGGCGTTGGGCCGGAGCTGGTCGAGACCTACTTGCGGATGGACGAGGACGGGCGGCTGCCGGCTCGCATCAACGTGATGGCGCTGCGCCTGGTCGATGGTGTGGGCGCGGTGCCGCTGCCGGCGCGGCGCCACGAATCGGATCGATTGCGCATCGACACGGTGAAGTTCTTCGCCGACGGCGGCTTGAGTGGCGCCACGGCGGCGCTGAGCGTGCCGTACCGGCACGCTGACACACGCGGCGTCTTGCGTTTCGAGTACGAAGAATTACTGGCGCTGGCCCGTGAGGCGCACCAGGCGGGCTGGCGGATTGCCACCCACGCTATTGGGGACGTCGCGATCGACCAGGTGCTGCGCGTCTACGAGGCGCTCCCTTCGACTCGCTCGCACCCGCTCAGGGCAGGTGGCCGCGGGCCGATGCGTCATCGCATCGAGCACTTCGGGCTGCCGAGCACCGAGCACCTGGCGCGAGCGGCCCGGCACGGCGTGATTGCGGTGCCGCAGACGGTGTTCGTCCACGCGCTCGGGCGCAACTTCCGGCAGTATCTGCCGGATGCGCTGTTGGCGCGGGCGTATCCAGTCCGCGCGATGCTGGACGCGGGCGTGACGGTGGCGCTGTCGTCGGATGCGCCGGTGGTTGAGAACGATTCGCCGCTGCTTGGCATTCAGGCGGCGATGCTTCGTCGCGACGAGGACGGCCACGCGATTGCGCCGGACCAGGCGATTTCACTGGACGAGGCACTTGACGCCTACACCCGGGGCGCGGCGGTCGCGTCGGGCGACGAGGGGAATCGCGGCAGCCTGCGCGAGGGGATGTGGGCCGACCTGGCGGTGCTGTCGGGCAACTTGAGTGAGACGCCGCCCGAGGCCCTGACGTCGCTCAGGGTCACCCAGACGTGGGTGGGCGGCCAACAGGCGTACTCGGGATAACTGACCATGACATTCACCTATCAGCAACACATCGACGGCGCCTGGGCCGGTGCGGCCGGTGGCGGTACCTGGGACGTGATCAATCCCGCCACCGAAGCGGCGATTCGATCGGTTCCGTTCGGCGGACGTGACGACTGTCACGCCGCCATCGAAGCGGCGGCGCGGGCCTTCCCGGAGTGGGCTCGCCGCACGGCCTACGAGCGCGGTGCCATCCTGCAGCGTGCGGCGGCGCGCATGCGTGAGGTGGCCGACGAGGCCGCGCACGCGATGGTGCTCGAATGCGGCAAGCCGCTGGCGCAGGCTCGCGGGGAGTGGCTGGTCGGTGCGGATCTCTTCGACTGGTTCGCCGAAGAAGGGAAGCGCGCCTACGGGCGGACGATTCCGTCGCGCGTCGCCACCAAACGGATGACCGTGTTGCGCCAGCCGCTTGGTGTCGTCGGCGTGATCACCGCCTGGAATTTCCCCGCCTACAACCCGGCGCGGGCCTGGGCGGCGGCGCTGGCCGCCGGCTGCACCGTGGTGGCCCGCCCATCGGAGTTCACGCCGCTGACGGCGATGGCGATGACCGAGGTGCTGGTCGAGGCCGGACTGCCGGCCGGCGTGCTCAATCTCGTCAACGGCGATCCCGAGGCGATGGGGCAGGAGATGCTGGACCATCCGGCGTGCCGCAAGATCAGCTTCACCGGGAGCGTGCGCGTCGGCAAGATCCTGATGGATGGCGCGTCGCGAACAGTGACGCGCCTGTCGCTCGAGCTCGGCGGCAACGCGCCGGTGATCGTGCTGCCCGACGTCGATCTCGAGCAGGTCGCCGCCGGCGCGGTCACCAGCAAGTTCCGCAACAACGGCCAGGTGTGCGTGTCGCCGCAGCGGTTCCTCGTGCAGCGGCGCGTGGCCGATGAGTTTGCCGAAAGCGTGGCGCACCGGGCCGCCGGGCTGCGCCTCGGCAGCGGCCTGGATGCCACGGTGCAGGTGGGCCCGCTGATCAACGCCCGGCAGCGCGACCGGGTGGCTACGCTGGTTGCCGGCGCGGCCGGCCAGGGTGCCGAGGTTCGTTCAGGGGGCCGCGTCCCCGCCGCACTGTCGCACGGATATTTCTTCGAGCCGACCGTGCTGTCCGGTGTGGCGCCAGACATGCCGGTGTTCGGCGAGGAGATCTTCGGGCCCGTGATGCCCATCGTGCCGTTCGATGAAGTGGACGAAGCCATTGCGCTGGCGAATCGGACGCCGTACGGCCTGGCCGCCTACGTCTGGACCAACGACCTGCGCGCGTCGGTGAAGATATCGGAGGCCCTGGAGTTCGGCATGGTGGGCATCAACGAATGGGCGCCGCACGCGACCGAGGCGCCGTTCGGCGGCTGGAAGCAGAGCGGACTCGGACACGAGAGCGGCAGCGAGGGGCTGTCGGAATATCTCGAGACCAAGCTCGTGGCGATTGGCGGCCTGAGCTGACCGATGTGGCGTCCGGCTTCTTGAGCGCCGTAGCCTTGGCGAAGGCGGTTAGCCGGACTCTGCTCAACCGACTGATGCGATCGCGGCGTCGATGGCTTGGTGCAGCCGTTCAACGATGATCTCGAGGTGGGCTTCCTCGACGATGAACGGCGGCGCGAGCAGGACGTGGTCTCCGGCGTGGCCGTCGATGGTGCCGCCCATCGGATAGGTCATCAACCCCCGGGCCATGCATTCGCGTTTGACCTGCGCGTGCAGCCTGGCGGCCGGGGCGAAGGGTGCCTTGGTGCCGCGGTCGCGGACGAGTTCGACCGCGTAGAACAGGCCGCGGCCCCGGATGTCTCCCACGAACGGATGATCGGCGAAGCGGCCGGCCAGACGCGCCGAGAACGACTGGCCGCGGGCGCGCACGTTGGCGAGCAACCCGTCGCGCTCGATCACCTGCTGCACGGCGAGCGCCGCCGCGCAGGCAACCGGGTGGCCGAGGTAGGTGTGGCCGTGCTGGAAGAAGCCGCTGCCGGCCGAGATGGCATCGACGATCTTCTTGTGGGCCAGCACGGCGCCGATTGGCTGATAGCCGCCGCCGAGACCCTTGGCGATCGTCATCAAGTCGGGGACGACGCCCTCCTGCTCGCACGCGTGCAGCGTGCCGGTGCGGCCCATGCCGCACATCACCTCATCGAGGATCAGCAGCACGCCGTGGCGGTCGCACACCTCGCGGACCGCCTTGAAATAGCCCGGCACCGGCGTCACCGCGCCGCCGGTCGCGCCGCCCACCGTTTCGGCGACAAACGCGATGACCCGCTGTTCGCCACACGCCGCGATCGTTGCGTCGAGTTCGGCGGCGAGCCGCGCGCCGTACGCCTCGGCCGTTTCATGTGCACGCTGGTCGCGGTAGGCGTAGCACGGCGCGACGTGCTTGACGTCGATCAGCAGCGGCGCGAACTGCCGGCGTCGCGCCTCGTTGCCGCCGACCGCAAGCGCGCCCAGCGTGTTGCCGTGATAGCTCTGCCGGCGGGCGACGAAGACGCTGCGCTGAGGCTCGCCAATCTCGACGAAGTACTGACGGGCCATCTTGAGCGCCGCCTCGACCGCTTCCGAGCCACCGCTCACGAAGTAGACGTGGTCCATCCCGGCCGGTGCGGTGCGGGCCAACTGATCGGCGAGCGCCTCGGCCGGCTCCGAGGTGAAAAAACTGGTATGCGCGTAGGCCAGGCGATCGATCTGCGCGTGCATGGCCGCCGACACCGCGGGATGGCCGTGGCCCAGGCACGACACGGCGGCGCCGCCGCAAGCATCGAGGTATTGCCGGCCGGACGCATCCGTGAGGTAAACGCCCTGTCCGGTGACGGCCACCGGCGGCGTGACCCGAAGGTGGCGATGGAGGATGTGTGTCAGGAACGTTGCTTTCGGTACGAGTTCTTGACGGCGATCTTCCCGCCCTTCAGCGTGAAGATGTCACAGCCGTTGACCTCCACCTTGGTGCCGTCTTTCGTGGTGCCGGTGAAGGTCCACTCCGAGACGGCGCGATCGCCAGCGACGAAGTGCCGGGCGTTATTCCAGCGGGCGTCGGCGTAGGCGTCGAACACGGCGAGGTACGCCTTGCGCACGGCGTCGCGGCCGACGTGACGCGTGCCCGCCAAATCCTTGCCCGCGGCCGCCTCGAACACGCACTCCGGCGCCATGCACGCCATCAGGCCGTCGGCGTCGTGCCGATTCCACGCCGCGGCAAAGCTGTCCAGCAGCTCGATCGTCACCGCGTCCTGCGCGGAAGCTGCGCCGGGGGCCACCAGCGCGGCCGCCGTGGCGGCGACGCCCGATGCGATCACCTGTCGTCTGTGCATTTGTGTCATGGTGTCCACGGCCGGGACTAAAGTCCCGGCCCTCCGGTGACGGTGGCCAACACTCGATCCAGCGCGTCGTATGGTGAGAATTCCGCGTGCTCGTAGATGTTCCAGCCCGTGAACACCGCGATCAGCTGGTGCTCTGGCACGACGATCAAGCGCTGGCCGCCGTAGCCGAGCGCGGCATAGGCGTAGTGCGAGCCGCTCCCGTAGGGGAGCACCCACCACTGATAGCCGTACTTGCGCGACCGCGGCTGGCCCGGCCGCGTGTCGACCAGCGGCGTTGTTGAGGCCTTGACCCATCCCTCGGGCAGCAGGCGGCGGCCGTCCCACACGCCGTCGTTCAGGTAGAGATAACCGATCTTGGCGAGGTCGCGCGCGGTGAGGTAGAGCCCGCCCTCGGTATCGGACAACCCCTTCGGCGTTCGCTTCCAGTAGGTATCGGTGATGCCGAGGGGCGCGAAGAGGTGCTCGGCCGCGTATTCGTCAGCCTGCTTGCCGGTGACCTTCTTGAGCAGCTGTGACAGCAGCTCGGTGGCGCCGCTGCTGTAGACGAACGTCGATCCGGGCGCGCCGGCCATGGGCTGGTCGAGCACGAACTGGATCCAGTCGTCGCTTTTCTCCATGCCGGCGCAGCTGTTGGCCGGATCGGTATAGGCCACCGTGCTCTCGTCCCACTTGATGCCGGCCGTCATGGTCAGCAGGTGGCTGAGCGTGAGGTCGTCGCGGCTCGGGTCGGCGCCCGTAACCCGAAAATCGCCGGCAAAGAACGGCATCATCTTCGCGTCGACGCCGGGCAACTCGCCGCGGCCGATGGCAATCCCAATCAGCGCGGAGGTTACGCTCTTGCTGACCGACTGCATCGTGTGCAGGTGGCCGTGCTGATAGAGCGGGTACCAGTCCGGATCGTAGTAGTTGTAGGGACCGCGCACCGGATCGCGGCCCGCAAACAGGGCATCGAAATCGTGACGATACGATTTATCGAACACCACCTTGCCGTTGCGCACGACCAGCATCCCGGTGATCTGACCGCGGGCGCCGGAGGCGAATTCGGCGTCGAGCGCGGCGAGCGTGGCGCCATCAAGGCCCTCAGCCTCCGGCGAGGAGGTCGCCCAGGCCTGCGTCGGCCAGGGCACACCCGGCGGCGTCTCTGGCGCCGCCGCGCACCCGGCCAGACCGATCACGATGTTTGCCACGATCACCTGCTTCAACATGTCTGCACTCCCCTCCGCCGCCCGACCGTCGAACGGTACCATGAACGCGGCTACAATGCGGCTTATCATGACTAACGACGACCGGCAACTGGGGATGGGCTCTTCGATTACCCGCCGTGACTTCCTGAACGGCGTGGCAGTTGGCGTCGGCGCCGCAACCGCGGGGTGGATGTCCGCGGATTTCGAGACCCTTCTTGCCCAAGGGTCGGCCGGCGCCTATCCGCCGGCCTTGACCGGCCTGCGCGGATCGCACGCCGGCTCGTTCGAAACCTTCCACTCGATGAAAGATGGCGCCTTCTGGAAATCGGCGCCCGCGCCGCAAGCCACCGGCGAGGAGTACGACCTGGTGGTGGTCGGCGCCGGCATCAGCGGCCTGGCCGCCGCCCACTACTTCCGCAAGGCCCGGCCCGAGGCCCGCATCCTGCTGCTCGACAATCACGACGACTTCGGCGGCCACGCCAAGCGCAACGAGTACATGCACAACGGCCGCACCTTCATCGGTTACGGCGGCACGCAGTCGATCGACAGCCCGGCGCCGTTCAGCGCGGTGTCGAAGGCGCTGGTCACCGAGCTGGGTATCGACATGGCCCGCTACGACAAGGTGCTCGACTCGGGACTCTACAAGTCGCTCGGCCTGCGGTCGGCGACCTTCTTCGACAAGGAGACCTACGGCGCCGATCGCCTCGTCACCGGCGATGTCCGCGACGAGGCGTTCCAGGCGGCCGCGCCGCTCAGCGACACCGTGCGGCGCGATCTCAAGCGGCTGCTCACCGAGCGTTTCGATCCGATGCCGGGCCTGAGCTCGACCGAGAAGAAGGCGCGCCTGGCGCGGATGAGCTACACCGACTTCCTCACCGGGCTGTGGAAGCTTGATGCCGGCGTCGCCCGGCTCTACCAGACGCGCACCCACGGCCTGTTCGGCGTGGGCGTCGACGCCGTGCCGGCACAGGACGCGTTCGGCCTGGGCCTGCCGGGCTTCGACGGCATGGGGCTCGACGACAAGCCGGGACCAGGCCAGAACTTCGACTCGATCCAGAGTGAAGAGGCGCAGAACTACTACTTCCACTTTCCCGACGGCAATGCCACGGTGGCGCGGCTGCTGGTTCGCCGGCTGATTCCCACCGCCATTCCGGGATCCACACTGGACGATGTAGTGACGGCGCGCGCCGACTATTCGAAGCTCGACGCGGCCGGCACGCCGGTGAGAATTCGCCTGAGCAGTCCCGCGATGCGCGTGCGTCACCTGGGCGCGGCGGGTCGCGGCCAGCGGGTCGAGGTCGCCTACCTGCAGGGTGGTGCCCTCAAGACGGTCACGTCGGGCGCGGTGGTGCTGGCGTGCTGGCACTCCGTGATCCCGTCGCTGTGCCCCGAACTGCCGGCCGCGCAGAAGGCAGCGCTCGATTACGCGATCAAGGTGCCGCTCGTGTACACGAACGTGTTCATCCGGAACTGGACGGCCTTTCAGAAGCTGGGCGTGCAGCGCGTCTCGACACCCGGGTTCTGGCACACATCGGTCGGCCTCGACTTTCCCGTCAGCCTCGGGTCTTACAAGCATCAGACCAACCCGGCCGAGCCCATCGTGCTGCACTTGTCGAAATCGGCGTGCCGGCCCGGCTTGCCGGTGCGCGAACAGCACCGCGTGGGCCGCTCCGAGTTGCTCTCAACTTCGTTTGCCACCATCGAACGCAGCATTCGCGATCAACTGGGCCGCGCGCTCGGCGGTGGCGGGTTCGATCCGGCGGCCGACATTCTCGGCATCACCGTGAACCGCTGGCCGCACGGCTACGCCTACCAGTACAACTCGCTGGCCGACGACTTCTGGGTGAACGGCGGCGAGCAGCCCTGCGTGGTCGCGCGCCGGCCGCACGGGCGCATCGCCATCGCCAACGCCGACGCCGGCGCCTACTCCTATACCGACGCCGCCATCGACCACGCGCACCGGGCGGTGCAGGAACTGCTCGCCTAGTGTCAGGCTCGCCGCGGATCCCGCGCACGCTGGGGCTGATGGACCTCGTGCTGCTCGGCACCGTCGCCATCGTCAACGTCAACACGGTGCCGCCGGTGGCGGGCTTTGGACGGGCGACCCTGCTGTTGTGGGTGGTGGCCTTCGCGGCGTTCTTCATCCCCGAAGCGATTGCCGTGACCGTGCTGTCGCGCCGCTATCCGGGAGAAGGCGGCGTGTATCTCTGGGCCCGCCGCCACTTCGGCGACATTCACGGGTTCGTCTCCGGCTGGTGTTACTGGACCAACAACCTCTTCTACGTGCCCGTCCTGCTGGTCTACCTGGCAGGCGTGGTCGCCTTCGCCGGCGGCGCGGGCACCGCCGGACTGGTCGACGACAAGTGGTTCGTGGCGACGGTCGCGTTCGGGTGGCTGGCAATCATCACCGCCGCGAACGTGCGGGGGATGGGCGTTGGCAAGTGGATCAACAACATCGGCGGCATCGGCAGCGGCGCCACGGTCGTGCTGCTGGTGGTGGCGGCGATGGTGGCACGGTGGCAGGGCGTGGCCGCGACGCCGGCGGCGGTCGAGGGTTCGGTGCTCGACATGGCGAGCGGGCTGGGCGTGATGTGCTTCGCCTTCATCGGCATCGAGCTGGCGTCGACCATGTCGGATGAGATCCGGCATCCGGAGCGCGACATTCCGCGCGCCATTGTGATCGTCGGGGCCATCGCCATCGTGTCGTATCTGCTGGTCACCGACGCGTTGCTGGCGCTGGTGCCGTCGGGAGAGCTCGGCTCGATCCAGGGTGTGATGCAGGCGGTGGCCCGCGGCGCCGACGCGGCCGGCGCGGGCTGGCTGGTGGCGCCGATTGCCGTGGTGATGGCGCTGTCGATTGGCGGCGCGACGTCGGCGTGGTTCGCGGGTCCCGCGCGCATCCCGTTTGTGGCGGGACTCGACAGCGCCTTGCCGGCGGCGCTCGGCCGCGTGCATCCGCGCTGGGGATCACCGCACGTTGCGCTCGTCACCTGCGCGCTGCTGTCGGCCGGGCTCACCGCGTTGTCGCTGACCGGGTCGAGCGTCGCGGAGGCCTACCAGGTGCTGCTGCGGGCCTCGGTGGTCATCAACCTGGTGCCGTTCGTGTATACGTTTTTGGTCCTGCTGACGCTCGACACCGCCCGCCCGTTCGAGCGCGTGGCCGGGGCGGTGGGTGCGATGGTCACCAGCGCCGGCATGATCACGGCGTTCGTGCCGACCGGCGACGTGACGAGCGTGGCGGTGTTCGAGTTGAAGATGATGGCCGGAGTGGGCGGCCCGATTGCGATTGGGCTGTGGCTGTACTGGCGATCGCGCGGACGGCTGCGTTCCTGAGCCTCGCCGTTTCTGCGACACCCTCGGTAGCGCAGCATCGCAGTTTCTGCGACATCTGACCGGACGCAGTGCGGATTCTCGCCTGATTCACGGCGGCATGCCGTTCGCAGTTGTACGGCCCATGCCGACCGAACGAACTTCCCCGCCGCCTGCACCGCCTCCCAAGCTGTTCGATCAGATCAGGACAGCCATACAGCTGCGCCACTACAGTCCGCGGACCGCGGAGGCCTATGTGGCGTGGGCCCGCCGCTACATCGTGTTTCATGGCAAGCGTCATCCTCGTGAACTGGGCGTGGCTGACGTGACCGCGTTTCTCTCGGACCTGGCCGTCAAGGGCGCGAGTGCCTCGACGCAGAATCAGGCGCTGAGCGCGATCCTGTTCCTCTACGAGGTCGTCCTGTGCCAGCGGCTACCCCGGATGGAGACGATTGTGCGAGCGCAGCGGCCGGTTCGTCTTCCGGTGGTGTTGTCGCGTGACGAGGTTGGCCTGTTGCTCGCCCAGATCCGGGGCGTGGTGTGGCTGATGGCCGCGTTGTTGTACGGATCGGGATTGCGGCTGCTCGAATGCGCGGAGCTGCGGGTCAAGGACATCAACTTCGACCGTGGCGAGTTGATGGTGCGGGACGGTAAAGGTGGCAAGGATCGGGTGACGATGCTGCCAGCGGCCCTGCACTCTCCGCTGCGGGATCATTTGACGTGGGTCAAGGGGCAGCACGAGGCAGA
The DNA here is from genome assembly GCA_964355095.1 of uncultured Acidobacterium sp. Taxonomy (GTDB): domain Bacteria; phylum Acidobacteriota; class Vicinamibacteria; order Vicinamibacterales; family UBA2999; genus 12-FULL-67-14b. The sequence continues at coordinate 607 of CAYHCX010000016.1, read as the reverse complement.
CCTGGCTGGCGGCCTGGGGGCGGTGGCCCTGCCGGGCAATCTCCGGGCGAAGTATCCGGCGGCGCCGTTCGAATGGGCGTGGCAGTGGGTGTTTCCTGCGACCCGGTTCTACCAGGATGCGGGGACGGGCGAGCGGCGGCGGCATCACCTGCACGAATCGGTGCTGCAGCGAGCGGTGAAGGACGCCGTGCGGACGGCCGGTATTCCCCGACCGGCCACGTGTCACTCCCTGCGCCATTCATTTGCCACCCATCTCTTGGAGTCTGGGTATGACATCCGAACGATTCAGGAGTTGTTGGGCCATCGCGATGTCAGTACGACCATGATCTACACGCACGTGCTCAATCAGGGTGGGCGTGGCGTGCGGAGCCCCTTTGACCAACTGGCGCAGGGACCCGGGCGGCGGTGAGCTGGGCTATACCGACCGGGAGCCGCGGAAATATCGAACTATGCTGGTCGGCCTATCCCGGTCGTCAGCGAGGTGATCGCCTTGCCAAAAGCAGCTCAGGCTCATGAAGTTCCAGTGCCGTTGACCGGCATGAACCCGGGAACTACACTGCGCTTGTCGTTTGAATAACGAAGTAGGCGGTTCGGCCGACTTCTTGTT
>CAYHCX010000015.1:57524-58614 GCA_964355095.1 uncultured Acidobacterium sp. | reverse complement strand
CTAGAACACCGACTGCACGAAGACGAGCACGGCCGCCGCGGCCGACAACTGCAGCGCCAGCGCCACGCGATCGCGCAGGAACAGGATCCCCAGGGCGATCAGCACGCCTGCGGCGAACAGGAAGTTCCAGTACAGCTCCTGCACCCCTTCCCGCACGCCGGTGGTGCCGGCGCGGCGGCGTGTCTGTTCGATCACCGCGTTGGCAATGTCGCGATCGCTGTCGCGATCGATCTCGAAGTAACGGCCGCCCCCGGCGGTGGCCAGCCGGGTCAGCTCCGCGCGGTTGAGCGCCGAGCGCAGCAGCGGCTGATCGGGCTGGCGCTTCGGATCCGGAATCAGCCCGCCCGCGGTGGTGCCGATGCCGACCACGTTGAGCGGCACGCCGCGCTCCTGCGCCAGCGCGAGCGACTTCGCCACCTCGCCGCTCCACGCCTGGCCGTCGGAGATCAGCAGGAAGGCCTGGGCGTTGCTGTTCTCGCCGAGGGTCTCGGCCATACCCGACGCGCGCCGGATCTCCTCGTCCTTCTCGATCAGCCGCAGCCCCCAGTAGATCCCGCGTTCGATATTGGTGTCCCAGGTGCCGTCGTCTTCCAGGCGGAAGGGCGATTTGTCTTCGAGGTGATCGAGGAAGAAGAAGTAGGTGTTGGGATCCTTGGTCAGGCGGATCTGCGGCGTGGCGATGTGGGCGAACAGCGCCATCGCGACCCGGTCGTTGTCCCAGCGCAGCGATTCGCCGAGCGTGCGGAGGAAGCGCATCGAGCGCTGCCAGCGATTGCCGCGCACGTCCTGCACGTGCATCGAGGCCGAGCCGTCCTGGAGGATGACCAGATCCACGCCGGCGGTGCGCACGAGCGAGGTCACCGCCTGCGGCCGGGCCACGGCGAGCGTGGCGGCGATCGCGGCCAGCACCAGGCAGAGCCAGAACAGCAGCTCGCCAAAGTACGGAACCCGCTCCCGGACCGGCACGTGCCGCTGTCTCACAAACGCGTGCACGTCCGTGCGCCGGCGCCAGACCTGCCACACCCAGAGCAGCAGGAGCATCGCCGGGACGGCGAGCAGCGGCAAAAATCCTGGAGCGCCGAACTTCATC
>CAYHCX010000015.1:54448-57424 GCA_964355095.1 uncultured Acidobacterium sp. | reverse complement strand
GTGCCCTTACCCGCCTTTTCGGCTTCGAGCCGCTCGTCGGGGCGCATCGGCACGATCATCTTGAACTTCTTCATGTCCGACTCCTCGGGCGGCGCGCCCTCGAAGCCGTGGATGGTGACGTTGGCGGCCGCGTCGAAGGGCGCCACCGGCTGCTTGCGGGCGGCGACCACCGCGCGCAGGCGCACCGTGTATTCGTAGTTGAACGCGGCCTCGGCGTTGTCGGGCTGCTCGCGCAGAATCTCGGCGTAGCTCTTCACCACCGAGTCCATCTTGCCGACTACCGACTGCCACGTGCCGCCGGCCTTGCGCAGCGTGCGGTAGGCGGCGTTGGCGGCCAGCAGCTTGGCATCGGCGTTCGCCGCCACCGTGTCGTAGTCGCCCTGCCAGTAGGCCGCGGTGGCGCCGAGCCGCCTGGCATCGGTCGCCAGGCGGCCGTTGCCGGGCAGCAGGCTGGCGATCCGGCCCGGCCCCTGCGCCTGCGCGCCCGCGCTGTCGTAGCGCAACGTGACCAGGTCGCGCTCGGCGGCGGCAAGGCGATGCTCCGCTTCCGATGTCCGCCACAGGATGGCGCCGGCGGCCACCAGGACCACCGCGATCAGCAACTGCCCGAACCACGATGACGATTTCATGCTCTGCTCCTACGGAAATGTCTGGAACGCCGGAATCGTGAACCGCAACAGCAATGCCGCGCACCACAGGCCCACGGCGGTCAGCGCGAAGGGCGCATACCGCGGACGCTCGGTGCTGTACTGCTTCATCTCGATGGTGCCGGCCGAGGCGCGATCGATCGCCTGGATGGCCTGGATGATCGTCGCCTCGTCGCCGCCCGAAAAAAACTGCCCGCCGGTCTTCTTCACGGCGCCAATCCACAGTTCGTCGGCCACGCTCCGCTTGTTCTGGATGTTGCCGCCGATCTTGATCAGGTAGACCGGGATCTTCGCCTTGGTCGCATCCGCCAGCACGTCGTCCACCGTCTTGCCGTTTTCGAGCACGTCGGCGTCGGCGCCGTCGGTGAAGATCACCATCAGGTTGCCGGAGGCGTCGAGGTAGTCAAAGGCCTGGAACAGCCCGACGCTTTGCTCGACGGCCCTGGCCACCACGGTGCCCTGGTCCGGGAACGCCATGAACTCGTTCCAGTCGCCGATCAGCACCGTGCTGAGCAGGATGTTCTCGTAGTCGGTCGTGAACGGCGTGATGACGTAGGCGTCGTCGCCGAACTCCACCAGCGCCATCAGGTCGCGGTACTTCCCGGCCATGCGGCGCTCGATGAAGTAGCGCGCGGCGCCCACCGTGGTGAAGAAGGCGGCGTTGTTCGGCGCGCCCTTCGCCAGCGTCGTCGACGGCAGCGCCGACAACATGCTGGACGAGGCGTCGATCAGCAGGCTGATGCGGCGGCCGGGGTAGCGCGTTTCGGACCGCGTGAGCGAGGTGCGCGGATCGGCCAGCGCCAGGATGAAGAAGGGCAGGCCGGCCAGGGCCAGGATCAACGCCCCGTGGCGCGTCAACGAGGCGCGCGACCATCCGGGGCTGGTGACAATGGCCGGCAGCGCCAGGCGGTGATGGCCCGGGTTCCGGCTGCCGAACGACCGGATCACCATGAACACCGCGGCGAGGCCGATCAGGGCGATCACCAGTTGCCGCGCGGTGTTGCCTTCCGAAAACAACAGGCGCTCGAGACGCAGCTCTCCCCACTCGGCCCACGTGGCCATCACGAGCTGGGAGATGTCTCGAAATACCTGCATCTCTTCCCTTAGGCACCCCTAGGCACAGTACGCACCAGAGGCACCCTGGCTCTTCAGGCCCAGACTTTCTTCCGTATGTCGACCAGCGAGCGCACGAAAGCCGCCGACCACTCCGACACCATCGAATGCGCCGACTGCTGTTGCTTCGTGATCCGGATGACCGTCTGCACCGCCTCGTCGGCGTCGGTGAACTTGCCGTCGCGGCCGTAGCGCGCCACCGTCAACGTTTTCAGCGCGTCGGCCAGCGTCGGGTCGGTCGCCGATTCCGCGGTCACCGATCCGGACACGTACATCTTGGCCCGGCCCATGCCGCGGCCGACCAGCAGCTGGCCGTCTACCTGGGGATCGTCGGCGCCCACGAGCCGTTGGCCCACGCTGCGGCCCGACGCGTAGCTGCCGGCAATGCGCGCCGCCGACAGCGCGCGGCCGGCCAGTTCGGGCGTCCAGCCGCCGCGGCCCGCCCGCTGCACTTCGTCCAGCTCGCTGGCCACCTGGCGCAGGATCGCCCGCGGGATCAGGTGCAGCTGTGCCGCCGACGACGTCTTGGCCTTGCTGCGCAGCAGGCTGATCAGGATCACCACGACCATGACGCCGGCCAAGGCGAACAACACGCCGGCGACGGTCTGGAACAGCGAGGCGCGCGAGTCGCGCGCCTCAATGGCCGCGAACGCCGACGCCGGCGCTTCGCGGATGTCGGAGGTGTCATCGGGCACCAGCGAGATCAGGCGAACCGACGCGCGCGGCAGGGAGTAGCTCAGCTCGCGGCCCTGCACGCTGTCGCCGCCGGTGACCTTGCTTTCCACCCGGTAGGTGACTTCGAGGGGCGGCACCGCGACGTCGGCGCCAAAGGCGTCTTCGGCGATCAGCCGCATGCGGTAGTCGTACTGGAAGAAGCGCCGCCCGGTGGTCACCAGGTCGCCGGCGTGCTCGCCGCCCAGCACCTCGAATGGCGGCAGCTGCACCACCGTGTGGTCGAGCTTCGACAGGTCGGGCACCACGCGCGCCGCTTCGGTTTCCACCACGGCGCAGGTCAGCCTCAGGTCGAACGGCTCGCCGGTGCGCACCGCGCTCGTGGACGTGCGCCACCAGCACTTGATGGGCTCGACCTCGACCAGGTCGGTGCCGGTCTGGGCAAACGCCGGCGACGTGATCAGGGTCGCCAACAAGGCCACTCGAAGGATGGTTGTGTTCATGTCGTCTCGGCTTCTCACTTCTTACTTTTCACTTCTTACTT
>CAYHCX010000015.1:29270-54348 GCA_964355095.1 uncultured Acidobacterium sp. | reverse complement strand
TCACTTCTTACTTTTCACTTCTTACTTGCGGCGCCGGAGGCGCCGCTCTGCTACCCATTCAATCAGCGCCACGTCGAACTTCACCTGGTCAACGCCCAGCCGAAGCACATCGAGGTCCATCGCCTTGGCCTGCCGGGCGACGTCGTCCTGCCAGGCGCGGATGCGCTCGCTCTGGCGGCTCAGCTCGCGGCGCGACATCATCCGCGTCTTGCCGGTTTCCACGTCGTAGACCTCGACCCAGCCCGCCGACACCTTGGGCAGCTCGAACGCGAACGAGGCATCGACCATCATCACGAACACGTCGTGCACGTTGTCAACCTGCGACATTTCCTTCAACAGCGCCGGCGCGTCGTCGAACAGAAAGTCGGAGATCACCGGCATCATCGAGGTCTTGCGGGTGAAGCCGCTCAGGGTCGCGCTCAGGCTGCCCGAGTTCTTCAGTTCCCCCAGGCCGTGGCCGTCCTGGTAGGCCTCGAGGCAGTGAATGACCTGGCCCTTGCCGATGCGCGGACGCACCGCGCCCAGCGTGTGAAAGCCCTCGTCGAAGGTGATCAGGCCAATCGAATCCTGGAAGAACACCGCCGACATGCCGATGGTGGCAATCGACCGGGCGATCAGCGTCGCGATCTGCATGCCGCGCCGGTCCGCGCTCGCCGTGTCGGCGCCGCAGCGCGTCGATGCGGAGCGGTCCGCCACCATGATCACGCCCGACGTGGTCGGCTGCTCGAACTCGCGGACGACGAGCGGGCTGAAGTTGGTGAGCGACGACTGCGCCCAGTCGATCGACTCGAAGCGATCGCCGGCCTGCCAGTCGCGCAGGCCGACGAAGTCGAACCCCGTCCCATGGAACATGCTGGAGTGTTCGCCGATCGTGAACTCGCGCATCCGCTTGAGGATAAGCAGCTCGACCTCGGTGATCTCCGACAGGTTGATGAGCGGCTCGACCTCCTGTTCCCGAGTCCTCATGCGCGCTCACCAGGCATGAGGACGAGCCCTGAGCGAAGTCGAAGGGTCATGGGATCGGCGTACGCTCGATGACGTCCTTGATCACGGCCTCGGTGGTGAGGCCGTGGCTGGCCGCGTGCGGGCCCAGCCACAGGCGATGGCCGAGCACGTACTGTGCGAGGTCCTGGATGTCTTCCGGGTAGACCTCGTCTCGACGCCGGACCAGCAGCGCCCACACCTTGGCGAGGCGGCCCCAGACGATGATGGCGCGCGGCGAGGCGCCGAGGTCGACGCCGGTTTCCACCAGCTCCGACGGCGAGTGGCGCAGCCAGTCGGTGTCGGGGTTGTAGGGGCGCGTGTTGGCGACCAGCCGCTGGATGTAGTCGCCGAGCCGCTCGTGCAGGTAGACGTGTTCGGTGATGGCGGCGCGCAGCTCGATGATGCGCTCCTTGCGCATCAGCGGGTTGAGGCGCACCTGCTTGAAGTCGAAGTGCACCAGCTTCCGCTCCTCTTCGGGCGGGAGGTAGCCGATGTTCACCATGATCGCGAAGCGATCGGTCGCCGCCTCAGACAGCGGGAACGTGCCCTGGCCCAGTTCCACCGGGTTCATGGTGGCAATCGCGAAGTTGAAGGCCGGCAGCTCGTAGGTGGTCTTACCCACCGTGACGGTGCGGTCCTGCAGGCCTTCGAGGAAGGCGCTCTGCGACTTCAGCGGGATGCGGTTGATCTCGTCCAGCAGGATCACTTCCGCTTCGGCCAGCGGGCCCATCTCGGTGGTGAGCACGCCGGTGGCCGGATTAATCATCTGGAAGCCGACCACTTCGGTCGGCTGCAGGTCGGCGCGGCCCTGGATGCGGGCGAACTTGGCGTTGCTGATGGCCGCCAGGATCACGCCGAAAAAGGTCTTGCCGACGCCCGGCACGCCCCTCAAAAGGAGGTTGCCGGAGTTGACCTGGCGCTGCTCCTTCTTGTCGTAGGTGGTCGGAATCTCCGACAACAGGACGATGTTCGCCAGGATCTTGGGCTGCGTGTAGCCGACGAGGGCCTTGCCGCCTTCCGCAAGGATGGCCTCGTGAAAAGTAATTGCGTCTTGGAGGTCAGGATGCACGTGTCCGCCTTGGAAACGGCAATCGTATCCGAAGCACGACAAGAGGCGCTAGGATTCCCTGCGCGGTGGCGCCTCTCGCGGTGAAGGCCGAACAGGCGGCTCCCGCCCCTGAGGTGACCTTCACCAAAGACATCGCCCCCATCCTGCAGCGCAGCTGCCAGAACTGCCACCGGCCCGGCCAGGTGGCGCCAATGTCGCTGCTGACCTACGAGGACGCGCGGCCCTGGGCGCGCGCCATGAAGCAGCGCACCGCCCTGCGCGACAAGGCCGGCGTCATGCCGCCGTGGTACATCGAGAAGAACATCGGCATCCAGCACTACAAGAACGATCCGTCGCTCAGCGACGAAGAGGCCGCCAAGATCGCGAAGTGGGCCGACACCGGCGCGCCGCGCGGCAACGTGGCCGACATGCCGGTGGCACGGGCGTTCCAGGACGGCGCCTCGTGGCACGCCGGCGAGCCGGACCTGATCGTCGAGAGCCCCGAAATCATCGTCAAGGCCAACACCCCCGACTGGTGGGGTCGTGACCGTTGCGAAATAGGGGGCTGACCCCTTCGCGGAAAGAGAAGGGTCCGGCTGGAGCCGGACTCTACTGCGTACGGCAGGCGGTGTTGCCGGCACCGTTGGCCAGCTCGCACTTCACAAACGCAATGCGCGCCCGCGCAAAGTTCAGCATCGTTCCCGCCGCGCCTTCGTAACTCGAATTCGACCACGGCTTGGCCGGATCTTCCTTCATCGCCGTGTCGATTCGCTGCACCTGGCGGATGATTTCGGTGTCGAGCCAGTTGTCGGCCTCGGCCAGTTCGATCGCTCGCGTCATCTCAGCCTGGTACAGCGCGACATGCTCGGGCAGCGACATCAGCTTCTCCATCAACACCGTGCCGACGCCCCAGTCGTTGGTGGGCAGTTCCGGGGAGTAGAAGGTGTTGTCGGCGTCCCACATGATCAACGTGTGGACGTTCTGGTTCTCGATGCGGTACAGGTAAAAGTTGTTCATGCCGTAGGCGCCGAGGAACCCGTCGGTTTCGGCGAGAAAGTTCTGCGCGGCGACGAAGCGCACGAAGGCCGGCAGGTCGAGCAGCCCGCCAATGGCAGCCGGCAGGTCGCCGGCCGGCGACTCGTTGGTGAGCCGCACCAGCGTTTCAATGGCTCGGTACTTCTCTTCGTCGGTCTTGGTTTCGTGCGTCGTGGCTTCGAACCGCAGCTTGTACGGCTCGAGGCTGGTGCCCAGGTTCGAGAAGCGCCACTCGTCCTGGTACTTGAACTCGAACAGGTAGCCGTCGTTCTGCGTGTCGTCGCCAATGGCGCCGAACACGCGCGCCAGCAGGTCCTTGTCGACCGACTCGACAATCACGTAGACGCCGACGTAGTCGTTGTTGACGTACAAGCGCGTGTGGATTTCGCGCGAGACCGGAATGCCGAGGCGCGCATAGAATCCGGCAGCGACCGATTCGTGAATGCCCGACGCGTCCTGCGTCAGGTTATCGAGGACAAACGACTTCAGGCCCAGGAACGTCTGGCCCGTGGCGTAGCGGTCGAAGTCCACCCGCAGGCCCGGCTTGGTGCTGCTGCGCGACCCGCGGCCGCGCGACCGGATGCCCACGTTCCGCGCGGTTTGGCCGTTCAACGTGACGTCGGCCGGGTAATAGGTGTTTTCCTGGAACTCGGCCTTGAGCTTGGACCAGTCGGCCGAGTTCAGCCACAGGTCCACTCTTTGAAGGTTTTGGCTCGAAAAAAGCTCATCTGCCGTCTGGGCAGCGGCCGGCCAAACGCCCAGCCAGAGGACCGCCAGCGCGACCGACAGCAGGGTTGTGAAGCGCTTAGCCACGATACACAATATAGCCGACGAACATCCTGCCGGCCGTCCTTAAACGCCCGGTGGCGGAACTGACCAATAATGTGGCCCCCCCCGCTCCGGACGCTTGGCTTGACCCTTATCTTGGGGTGCGCGGTGGCCTCTGCCTGGTGCAGCGGCACCCCAAGTTCGCCTGCCCCGACCCCGACCACTCCAACGGCTGTGGTTGTCACGCCAGGGACGCCGGTCGAAGTCCCTGCCAACGAAACCCCCGCGGCGCCGACCACCCCCACGCTGCCCCCGGTCGGTCCCAGCTCCAGCTGGGTCAACGTATTCGGCGACACCGGCTGGTGCGGGTCCTCCGTGATGCCGGCGCTGGCCCGGCTCATGACCGATCTGGGCGGCGATGTCTTCCTGGCCGGCGACCTGGCCTACCCGAACGGCACGCTCGACGAGTTCCGCCGCTGCTTCGACCCTGACTTCGGACGCTTCCGCGCCCGGTTCTGGGCGGCGCCGGGCAACCACGACTACGTCACGTCTGGCGCCGATGGCTACTTCACCTACTTCGGCGACCGGGCGGGCCCCGCGCGGCGCGGGTACTACGCCGTGCGCTCGTCCACCTGGCAGGTGCTCATGCTCAATACGCAGATTGCGATTGGGCGTAACTCGGCGCAACTCGAATGGGTTCGCCAGGAGTTGCAGAACAACCCCGCCCGCTGCACGATGGCGGTCATGCACTACCCCTTCGACAGCTCAGGCCCCAACGGCCCGAACGCTCAACTGCGTGACATCTGGGATGTGATGCACGGCCTTGGGGTGGATGTGGTGGTGTCGGGACACGATCACATGTACGAACGCCACGCGCCGCAGGACGCCAGTCAGCGTTCGGACCCGGCCCGCGGCATTCGCCTCTTCATCGCGGGCACGGGCGGCGCGCCGCCCTCGGCGCGGGCCCGCGCCGCCGCGCACTCGGAGCTGCTGCTCTCCAACCACGGGTTGCTCCGCCTCAAGCTGGAGCCGGCGCTCTACGAATGGGAATTCCTGAGCGTGAACGGCTCCGTCCTGGATCGCGGCCTCAACATCTGCCACTGACCGCGCGACCGGCCGGCGCCGACGTCACGCTTCCAGATCAGCGGTGGCCCCGAGCGGGGGAACGACGCGACGATCGGCGCGACGTTCCGGAAGGACTACCCTTACCAGTCCACATGAAGACGCCATCGAACCCGCATCGGCCGATCATGGTCGCGGAGGTCTTGCGTTGCCTGCGCCCGGCCCCTGGCGATGTCGCGGTGGACTGCACCCTTGGCGGCGGCGGTCATGCGCAGGCGATCCTGGAGCGCGTGCAGCCGGGCGGGCGCCTGATCGGCCTCGACGTGGACCCGATCGAGTTGCCACGCACCGAAGCCCGCCTTCGCGCCGCCGGTTTCGGCCCAGACACGTTCGTTGCCCGACACGGGAATTTCGCGAGGCTCCCGCAGGTGCTCGCCGGTGAGGGCATCGCCGCCGTCGATCTAATCCTGGCGGACCTCGGCGTGTCGTCGATGCAGCACGACAATCCGGAACGTGGATTCAGCCACAGGGGTGTCGGCCCGCTCGACATGCGGATGGATCCCACGCGGGGCGCGCCGGCGTCGCAACTGCTGGCGAGTCTCAGCGAGGTGTCACTGACGGCGGTGCTGCGCGAGCACGCGGATGAACCGCAGGCGGAACTGATCGCCGGCATCCTGAAGCGCGAACTCCCGGACACGACGCACGCCCTGACGCGCCTGGTGCGCCTGGGGCTCAACCAGGCTCGGCCCGATCTGCCGAAGGCCGACGTCAAGATGTCGGTGCGAAGGACCCTCCAGGCGCTGCGCATTGCCGTGAACGATGAGTTCCCCGCGATCGAGGCCCTGCTGCGGGTGTTGCCGCAATGCCTCAAGCCGGGCGGGCGGGCCGCCATCCTGACGTTTCACTCGGGCGAGGACCGGCGCGTCAAGAAAGCGTTCCTGGCCGGCTACCGGTCCGGCGTGTATTCCGCGGTGGCGAACCAGGTCATTCGCTCCACCAGGGAGGAAACGTCCGCCAACCGCCGCGCCTCGGCGGCCAAGCTGCGCTGGGCCGTGCGGGGCATATAATCGCCGTCATGAAGACCAACCGACGCTCGTTCCTGAGAATCTCCAGCGCTGCCGGCGCCGGCGCGCTTGCGCTTGGCGCCAACAGTATCGAATTGATTGCGCAAGCCTCACGCGCGCTCGGCAACCGGACCCCGGACGATGTGGCGGCGGATGAAAGCTACTGGCGCGACATCCAGAGCGCCTTCACGCTCGACCGCTCGCTCATCAATCTCAACAACGGCAACAGCTGCCCCAGCCCCACCGTTGTTCACGACGCCTACAAGCGATACCTCGACTACTCGAACCAGGCGCCCGTGTATCACCGCGGCCTGATCGAGCGGAACATCGAAGTGGTCCGCCGCCGGCTGGCGGCCGAGTTCGGCTGTGACGCCGAAGAGATGGCCATCACCCGCAACTCCAGCGAGTCGCTGCAGATTGCCCAGAACGGCCTCGACCTCGAGCCAGGCGACGAGGTGCTCACCACCGAGCAGGATTACGGCCGCATGCTCACCACGTGGGACCAGCGCGCGCGGCGCGACAAGATCAAGATCACCAAGATCAACTTTCCGGTGCCGACCACCGGCGAGGAACTGTTCGGCCGCCTCGAAGGCGCCATCACGCCGAGCACCAAGGTGCTGCACTTCTGCCACATCACCAACCTGACGGGGCAGATCTTCCCGGTGCAGAACATCTCGCGCATGGCGCGCTCGCGCGGCATCATCACGATCGTGGACGGCGCCCACGCCGTCGCCCACTTCCCGTTCAAGCTGCGCGACCTGGAGATGGACTACTACGGCACCAGCCTGCACAAGTGGCTGCTGGCGCCGACCGGCACCGGCTTTCTTTACGTGCGCAAGGACCGCATTGCCAAGACCTGGCCGATGCAGGCCGCCCCGGAGCGCAGCGAGAACGACATCCGCAAGTTCGAGGAGATTGGCACCTCGCCGGCGGCCACCAAGGCGGCGATCAACGAGGCGCTGGCGTTTCACCAGGCCATCGGCACCGAACGCGTGGCGGCGCGCCTGCGCTACCTGACCCTGCGGTGGGCCAACCAGCTCAAGGCCAACCCGCGCATTGTCATGCACACCGGCCTGGACCAGGTCTATGGCGTGGCCTGCGTCGGCATCAAGGACATCCCGGCGCCGAAAATCTACGACTTCCTGTGGAACAAGTACCGGATCATCACCGCCGCCATCTCGCGGCCCGAATACAACGGCGTGCGCGTGACGCCGAACATCTACACGCCGCTCGAGGAGATCGACACCTTCGTCGCGGCGATGGACGACCTGCTGAAAAACGGGCTGCCGGCCGCCTGACCAGACTGATGTGTTGCACCGATGAGACTCATTCTGTCTGTGAATGTCTTTGCCGCGGCTGCCCTGTGTTTCCTGCCGTCGCTGTCGACGGCCCAAGGCTCGGAGCACGTTCACCAGACGCAGCCTGCTCCAACCGCGACTGCTGCTCCTTCAGCCAAGGGTGACGATCGGCTGACGGTCGGCGCCGTGCTCGCCACTGACGCCCCCAGGATCGATGGCGTGCTCGACGAAGCGGTCTGGGCCTCGGCGAATGTGATCGAACAGTTCGTCCAGCAGGAGCCCAACGAGGGCCAGCCCGCCACCGACCGCACCGAAGTGCGCGTGCTCTACGACAAGGGCCATCTCTTCATCGGCGTCCACGCCTATGCCTCGCTGGGGGTCACGGCCACCGAGATGCGGCGCGACGCCGACCGCCTGTTCGACGAAGACAACTTCCAGGTCGTGCTCGACACCTTCCACGACTCGCGCAACGCGTTCATGTTCCTGACCACGCCGCTCGGCGCCAAGCTCGAGCAGCAGATCTTCGATGAGGGCGAGGGCGGCGGTCGCGGCACTACCGCCAACGTGAACCGCAACTGGGACGGCGTCTGGGATGCCGCCGCGAAGATCACCGAAGACGGCTGGACCGCCGAGATTTCCATCCCGGTGAACACGCTGCGGTTTGCCAAACGCGACGAGCAGGTGTGGGGCATCAACTTCCAGCGGCACATCCGCCGCAAGAACGAGATGGCGTTCTGGGCGCCGATCCCGAAGGCCTACACCCTCACCCGCGTCAGCCTGGCCGGCGAGCTGACGGGCCTGCGCGGCCTCAGCCTCGGCTGGGACCTCAAGCTCAAGCCCTTCCTGGTTGGCGGTGTTCGAGACGTGCAGACCAGCCGCACCGTCGGCAACACCTCCGCGATTCGCGACATCGGCCTCGACGCCCGCTACGGCGTCACGCCGGGCCTGAACCTCGACGTCACCGTCAACACCGACTTCGCGCAGGTGGAGGTCGATGAGCAGCAGGTGAACCTCACGCGCTTCGGACTGTTCTTTCCCGAAAAGCGCGACTTCTTCCTCGAAAACTCGAACCTGTTCACCGTCGGCACCGGCAGCTCGTTCACCTCGACGCCGGTGCAGACCGACCTGTTTTTCAGCCGCCGCATCGGCCTGTCTGATGCCGGCACGCCGATCCCCATCCTCGCCGGCGCGCGCCTGGCCGGCAAGTCGGGGAGCAACAATATCGGCGTTCTCAACGTGCAGACCGAATCGGCCTTCGGCAAGGCCGGCGACAACTTCTTCGTCGGCCGCTACAGCCGCGACGTGTTCCGGCGGTCGCGAATCGGGGCACTGTTCATCAACAAGGAATCGGTGGACGGCAGCGCCCACTACAACCGGACGATGAGCGTGGACGGCAATTTCGCCCTGGGCCGGAGCATGCAGGCCACCGGCTTCCTGGCAAAGACGGCGACGCCCGGTTTTGCTGGCAAGGACATGGCGTTCTACGGCCGTATCGCCTACCGCGACCCGAAGTGGAACCTGTGGCTGAACTACCTCGACGTGCAGGATCACTTCAATGCGGAAGCGGGCTTCGTGCAGCGCACCGGCGTGCGCACCACCAAGGCGTACTTCAGCCCGACGCCGCGCCCCAAGCGCGGCGGCATCAAGCTGATGGAGCCGATGTACGTGCTGACCTACGCCACCGATCAGAACAACCGGCTGGTGGGCCGCATGCACCACCTCATGCACGGCACCACTCTTCGCGACGATTCGTTCATCAATGTGATCTACCAGCGGAGCCTGGACGTGCTGGACGTGCCGTTTCGGATTCGTGCCGGCGTGACCATCCCGGTTGGTGCCTACAACTCGGACGAGTGGATCTTCACCTACAACACCAGCCCCGGGCGCAAGGTCTACTCGCGCGTCACGTTCTCGCCGATGGAGTTCTACGGCGGCACGCGCCGGCAGCTGTCAGCCGCCGGCGGCGTGCGCGCGTCGAGCCGAATGGCCGCGGAAGTGCAGTTCAACCGCAACGACGTCAAGATGCCGTGGGGCAACTTTCTCGTCAACCAGACGACCCTGCGTGTCGACTACACGTTCTCGCCGCGCATGACCATCCGCAGCCTGACGCAGTACAACTCGTCCACGCACGAGATCTCCAACAACGTGCGGTTCAACCTGATCCATCGCCCGGGCAGCGATCTCTACCTGGTCTACAACGACCTCTCGCAGACGGGGCTCCCGGCCGACATCTTCGGGCAGAAGGATCGCCAGCTGGTCCTGAAGGTGAACTACCTGCTGCAGCGGTGACGCCAGGTCATTTGCCGCCGTCGAAGTAGCGGACCAGCTGCCCCTATCAGCGCATCTAAAAGATATAGCCGCCCTTTGCCACAGACGCATCGGCCAGCCGGCGGCGCATCATGACCGTGTTCGCCGGCGTGACCTTCATCAGGCGCCGCAGGGCGGCCAGCTGCGTCCGCAGCGTGTCGCCCTCCGCCATCGCCGCCAGGCAGCTGCGCGCGGCCAGCTCGATGCGGCCGGCCGCTTCGTTGGTGGTGATGCGCGCGGCATCGGCGTGGGCGTCGGCGTTCGAGACCTTGCGGGCCGCCGCGTCCTGCGCGCGCAGAACGGCGCTTTCGGCGGTATAGGCGTCGATCAGGATGTCGGCCAGGTAGCTCAAGACTTCCTGTTCCTGTTCGAGCTTCATGCCGTACTTCTGCATGGCGGTGCCCGCGACCAGCAGCACCACTTTCTTGAAGACGCCGCACGCGCGCGCTTGGTCGGCCAGCGGGGCGTCTGACTCTTCCGGCATCGCCATCGACGGGCTCATGATCTCGTCCTGCAACTGCTTGGCCGCGGCCAGCAGCGGCAGCTCGCCCTTGAGCGCCTTCTTCATCAGCATGCCGGGGATGAGCAGGCGGTTGATCTCGTTGGTGCCCTCGAAGATGCGGTTGACGCGCGCATCCCGGTAGTGACCCTCGGCCGGGTAGTCGCGCACGAACCCGTTGCCGCCGTGGATCTGGAGGTTCTCGTCGATGATGTAGTCCACCGTCTCGCTGCCGAGCACCTTCGCAATCGACGATTCGACCGCGAACTCCTCGAGCGCCTGCAGCAGCGGCGCCGGGTCGTCGGCCTTCTTGTCGGGCGCCGTCGCAATCCGCTGATCGATCAGGCCGGCGGTGCGGTACATCATGCTTTCCAGCGCGTACTGGCGCGCCGTCATCTCGCCCAGCTTGTGCTTGATGGCGCCAAAGGTGGCGATGGCGACGCCGAACTGCTTGCGTGACGAGGCGTACTTCACGGCTTCGCCCAGCGCCGCCTTGCCGCCGCCCGAGCACATGGCGCCCAGCTTGAAGCGGCCGAAGTTAAGCACGTTGAACGCCACCTTGTGGCCCTTGCCGATCTCGCCCAGCACGGCGTCGGCCGGGACCTTGACGTCCTGCAGAATCACCGGGGTCGTCGAGGAGCCGTGGAGGCCCAGCTTGTGCTCTTCCTTGCCACTCGAGACGCCCGCCCACTTCTTCTCGACGATGAAGGCGGTGAAGTGCTCGCCGTCGACCTTGGCGAACACGATGAAGACGTCGGCGAAGCCGCCGTTGGTAATCCACATCTTCTCGCCCGACATGATGAAGCTGCCGTCGGCCTGCTTCATCGCCCGGGTCTTCGCCCCCATCGCGTCCGAACCGGAGCCTGATTCGCTGAGGCAGTAGGCCCCGGCGACCTCGCCGGAGATGAGCCCGGGCAGGTACTGCTGCTTCTGCGCCTCGGTGCCGAACATGTAGATCGGCAGGATGGTGAGGTTGGCCTGGGCGCCAAAGGTGGCGCCAAACGACGCGTGGCTGGCCAGTTCTTCCGACACCACCAGCGTTGAGATCTTGTCGAGGTCGACGCCGCCATAGGCCTCTGGA
This sequence comes from uncultured Acidobacterium sp., assembly GCA_964355095.1. Classification (GTDB taxonomy): domain Bacteria; phylum Acidobacteriota; class Vicinamibacteria; order Vicinamibacterales; family UBA2999; genus 12-FULL-67-14b. The sequence continues at coordinate 43,202 of CAYHCX010000015.1, read as the reverse complement.
ATGTTGGTGCCGAACAAGCCCAGGCTGCCGCACTTCTTGATCAGCTCGCGCTGCAGCGCCCAGTCCTTCTGCTCGAGCCGTTCATTGGCGGGCATCACCTCGCCGGCGATGAACTCCGCCGCTGCCTGCCGGATGAGCTGGTGCTCCTCGGTGAGCTTCTCGGGAGTCATGACCGAGGCCGGGGCCGTCTCTTCCACCAGCCACGAACCACCCTTGGGTCTCGTCTCGCTCGTCGTTGCGCTTGCCATGTTGTGTCTCCCCAGTGGTCCGGCTAAAGCCGGACGCTACATCTTGCAGTCGATACGCATTGCCATGTGGTGTCCGCCCTCAGGCGGACCCTACATTCGTTCGAATATCCCCGCCGCGCCCATGCCGCCGCCCACGCACATCGTCACCATGCCATAGCGCGCCTTGCGGCGGTGCAACTCGTGGATCACGGTGGCCGTCAACTTGCCGCCGGTGCAGCCGAGCGGATGCCCCAGCGCGATCGCGCCGCCATTCACGTTGACCTTGTCGGGGTCGAGTCCCAGCTCGTTCATGCACGCCAGTGACTGGGACGCGAACGCCTCGTTCAACTCGATCAGGTCGATCTGGTCAAGCGTCAGGCCCGTCTGCTTCAACACCTTGCGGATCGCCGGCACCGGGCCGATGCCGAACAGCTCCGGCTTCACGCCCGCGGTGGCGAAGCCGACGAACCGCGCCAGCGGCGTGAGGCCGCGCTCCCTGGCCAGCGCCGCCGACGTCACGATCACGACGGAGGCGCCGTCGCTCATCTGCGACGAGTTGCCCGCGGTCACCGTGCCGCTGACGTGGAACGCCGGCCTGAGCCTGGCCAGGGCCTCGATCGAGGTGTCGCGCCGGGGGCCTTCGTCGGTGTCGAAGGTGATCTCGCGGATTTTTATCCGGCTAAAGCCGGATGCCACATTGATGTGGCGTCCGCCTTCAGGCGGACCATCCACGATGCGCACCGTCAGCGGCACGATCTCGTCCTTGAAGCGACCCGCGTCGATGGCGGCGATGGCACGCTGATGGCTCCGGAGCGCGAACTGATCCTGCGCTTCGCGCGACACCGTCGACTCACGGGCATGGTTCTCGGCGACCAGGCCGGTGCTGAGATACACATCGGGGTAACTGGCCACCAGCGCCGGATTGGGCGACACCTTGTTGCCGCCCATCGGCACCATGCTCATCGACTCGGTGCCGCCGGCGACGGCCGCCTGCCCGTACCCGAGCATGATGCGCTCGGCGCCGTAGGCAATGGCCTGGAGGCCGGACGAGCAGAAGCGGTTCACGGTCATGGCCGAGGCTTCCACCGGCAGGCCGGCGCGCAGGCTGGCGATGCGCGCCACGTTCAGCCCCTGCTCGCCCTCCGGCATCGCGCACCCCAGGATCACATCGTCGATGGACGAGGCCTCGAGGCCGGGGACGCGGGCGAGCGCGCCGGTGATGGCGGCGGCGGCCATGTCGTCGGGGCGCATCACGCTGAGGGTGCCCTTGGGCGCCTTGCCAACGGCGGTGCGAACGGCGGAAACGATGACGGCATCCTGCATGGTGTCTTCCTATTTCAGCGGCGTGGCGACGTCGGCCAGCAGACCTTCGACCGCGTCGCCGACCAGTGACGATTTCATCTCGAACAGGTGGTTGGCGTCTTCGATGGTGATCATTTCCTTCGGCTCGGGGATCTGGCCGTAGAACCTGCGCACCGCTTTGATGGAAATGAGCTCGTCGTCTTCGCCGTGGATGAAAAACTTCGGCAGCGTGCACGTGCGGAGCACGTCGAAGTCGTAGCGGTCAACCGGCGGCGCAATGCCCAGCAGCAGCGACACGCGCGGATCCTCGGCGCCGGCGGTCATCGCAATCCAGGAGCCGAACGACATGCCGGCGGCCCACACCGGCACGCCCGGAAAGCTCGCGGCCACGAAATCGATCGCCGCCTTGAAGTCCGCCTTCTCGCCCTCGCCGGAGTCGAACGTGCCGGCGCTGCTCCCGACACCGCGGAAGTTGAAGCGCAAGGCGGCAACGCCGATCCGCGGCATGGCCTTGGCCGCCTGGTAGAGCGCCTTGGTGTGCATGGTTCCACCGTGCAGGGGATGCGGATGGCCGAACACCGCCACCGCTCGCGGCTCGCCCTCGGGCAGATCCAGCAACGCCTCCAGCGGACCACTGGGTCCGGGAATCTCACGCAGGAATTCGGGTGCCATCAACAAACCTTCCAAGAATCTCCGCGAACGCGTGGGGCCGCGTCACCAGGCCGATGTGGCCGGTCCGCTCGAGCACGACGCGTTGCGCCGATTGAAGTTCCTTCATGTACTGCTCGGTGACCTTGACCGGCACCACCTTGTCCAGGTCCGCCTCACCGGTCATTACGAGTGCGCGCGCCGTGATGCCGCGCGGGTCCGCAAACGCGTGGGCCGATGCCCAGGCGACGCGCCTGGCCATGCGCGTGGGCGACGCCGGCGCCATCGCGATGCGGGCGCCCTGGCCGGCCATGAACCACAGCCGCGCACCCATCCCGGGGAAGGCGGCCGCCACTTCCGGGCTCATCCGCGCCGGCGCGGTCACCGCGAACAGCGGGCTCATCAGCCGCGGCGAGTTCAGGTAGCGTTGCTGCTGCCCGTCCGGCTGCCACCCGCTGTGCAGCGCCGAGGCCAGCACGAGCGCCGACACGCGTTCCGGATGCCGGGCGCTGAACTCCGCCGCGATCAACCCGCCATACGACACGCCGACAATGGCCGCCTTGGACAATCCCGCCCGGTCCAGGGCCGAGGCGACCTGAGTCACGTAGTTGTCGAACGCCTTCGCCGGGTCGCACGGGAACGGACTGCTCCGCTCGTCACACAGGGAAAACGAAATCACGCGGTGGTGCTTGGCCAGCGCCTCGACGGCCGGACGCATCCATTCCCACCGGCCCTGGAGGCCGGGAATCAGCACGATCGGCGTTCCCGTTCCGACATCAATCATTCAAGCCTCAAGCCCCAGGCCCCAAGCCATCAGTTTCGCAGCGGCTTGCCGGTCTTGAGGGTGTGCTGGATGCGCTCCAGCGTCTTGCGCTCGCCGAGCAGGCTCATGAACGCCTCGCGCTCGAGATCCAGCAAGTACTGCTCGGTGACCGTGGTCGCGTGGGGCAGGTTGCCGCCGCCAAAGATGTGCGCGAGCTTGCGGCCGATCAGGGCATCGTGATCGCTCGCGCGTCCCGCCCGCCAAGCCAGGTGCACGCCGAGGTTCAGCGCGGCGGTCACCGACTCGCCGCCCACGGGTATCGCCGTGCGCGGCGCCGGCACGTGATAGCCCTCGCGCACGCGTTCGAGAGCCTTGGCCTTGGCGTCGGCCATCAGGCGTTCGCGGTTCATCGAGAAGCCGTCGGTCGGCGACAGATAGCCGATGCGCAGGGCGTCGGGACCGCTGGCCGATACCTTCGCGAGCGCCACGGTTTCGAACGCCTTCTGGATGTAGGGCAGCGGATCGCTCTGCGGCGTGGGCAGCTGCGCCATGGCGCGCACGGTCATCTCTTTCGTGCCGCCGCCGCCGGGGATGAGGCCGACGCCTGCCTCCACGAGCCCCATGTAGGTTTCGGCGGCCGCCTGCACGCGGTCGGCGTGCAGCGCGATCTCGGTGCCGCCGCCGAGCGTGAGGCCCGCGGGCGCCGCGACCACCGGTACCGGGCTGTAGCGCAGCGCCAAGGTGGCCTGCTGGAACCCGCGAATCATCAGGTCGAGCTCGTCCCAGTTGCCTTCCTGGGCCTCAAGCAGCACCAGCATCAGGTTGGCGCCGGCGGAGAAGTTCGGCGCGTCGTTGCCGACCACCAGCGCCACGCCGCTCTTCGCGGCTTCCTTGACGCCGGCGTGCAGCATCTGCACCGTGTCTGCGCCGATCGCGTTCATCTTCGAGTGGAACTCGACCGCGATCACGCCGTCGCCGAGATCGACGAGGCTGGCGCCGGCGTTCCTCTTAATCACGCGGCCCTGTTCCCTCGCGGTGCGCAGGACCTGCAGGTCCGCGGCCGCCGGCTTCACCAGGCCGTCACGGAAGCGGGTGAGGCCGCCCGCGAGCAGGTCGGCCACCAGCGGCGGCACGCCGCCGAGCATCGCGTGTCCACCCACCGCTTCGGCGGCGGCCAACACCTCGCGCACGCCGATCACGTCGAACAACTCGAAGGGCCCCAGGTCCCAGCCGAACCCCCACCGCATCACGCGGTCCACGTCATCGATCGAGTGGGCAATCTCCGGGGTGACGCGCGCGGTGTAGATCAGCGCCGGCGCCAGGGTGGCGCGCAGGAACTCGCCCGCCTTGTCTTTCGAGTTAAAGAGGGCGCGCACGCGCTCGGCCAGGTCGTCGATCGACTTGCCGGCTTCGATCGACGGGATGCGCGCCGACTGCTTCGCCCGATACTCGAGGGTGGCCGGATCGAGCGTCCAGATCTCGGATTCCCCGGCCGCGTTCTTGCGCCGCTCGTAGAAGCCCTTGCCGGTCTTCTCGCCGAGCTGCCCGCGCGCGATCAACTGCTCGACCAGGGGTGCCACCGCGAAGGCGGCGCGGTCCGCCTCGCTGGGGAGCCGCTCGTGGAGGTTGCGCAACACGTGCGCGAGCACGTCGATGCCGGCGATGTCCATGGTCCGGAACGTCGCGCTGCCCGGACGCCCAAGCGCCGGTCCGGTGATGGCGTCGATCTCTTCAATGGTGTAGCGGCCGGTGGCCAGCACGTCGAGCGTGCGCGCCACGCCGTAGAGCGCGATGTGGTTGCCGATGAAGTTGGGCGTGTCTTTCGCCACCACCACGCCCTTGCCGAGCATGTGATCGCCGAACCGAGTGACCGCCGCGACCACCGCCGGGTCGGTCTCGGCGGTCGGGATGATCTCGAGCAGCCGCAGGTAGCGCGGCGGATTGAAGAAGTGGGTGCCGATCCAGTGCCGGCGGAAGTCGTCGGAGCGGCCTTCGGCGAGCGCGGCGATCGGAATGCCCGAGGTGTTGGTGCTGACGATCGAGCCGGGACGGCGCTTCTCGTCAACCCGGGCCAGCAGCTGCTGCTTGATGTCGAGCCGCTCGATCACCGCTTCCATGATCCAGTCGGTCTTGCCAATGGCATCCAGGTCGGTGTCGAAGCCGCCGGTGGTGACCAGCCGATACGCGTCGGGCGTGAACTGCGGATCCGGCTTCAGCTTGCGCGCCTTCTCCAGGCCCTGTCGCGCCACATCGGCGGTGAGGTCCAGCAGCAGCACCGGGATGCCGGCGTTGGCGCAGTGCAGCGCGATCTGCGCGCCCATGGTGCCGGCGCCGAGCACGGTGACGGAGTTGATGGCAATCATCCTGTAAGCCCTTTGATCCTGATCTGTGACATCTGTGCCATCCACCTTCGCGCTCCGCGCTTCGGCAGACAGGTCCGCGGCCCCGGCCTTGTTATCTGTGACATCTGTGTCATCCACCTTCGCGCTCCGCGCTTCGGCGGACAGGTCTGCGGCCCTGGATTGGCTTCTGCGTCATCTGCGTCGCCACGCCGTTGATGAAGAGATCGACGACGGCATCGGCCTCCGCCGTGAGGTCGTACTTTCTGCGGCTGAGCATCCAGTTGGTGGCCATCTCGTCGAGCGCGCCGAAGAAGATCTTGGCAGCGGTGGTGGGGCTGATGCCTTTGCGAAACGCGCCGCTGTGCTGCCCGCCGGCAATCGTATCGCGGATCAGCTTCAGGTAGTCCTGGAGGAAGGTGGCGGAGAAGCGCTCCATGAACTTCACCGACTGCCGCAGTTCGACCTGGAAGACCACCGCGAGATGCTTGTCGCGGCCGAGCCGGCCGAGGTGCAGGCGGGCGATGCGCCGGAGGCGTTCCGCCGGATCGGCAACGCCCTCGAGCGCGGCGCGGCCTTCGGCGATCACTTCGCCCATCGATCGCTCGAAGATCGACACCAGCAGGTCGTCCTTGCCCTCGAAGTAGAGGTAGACGGTCCCCGCCGCGACGCCCGCCACCCGGGCGACGTCGGCCACCTGCGACTGGAAGTAGCCGTTCTGCGCGAACACCCGGGTTGCCGCGCGCAGGATGAGGTCGCGCTTGTCGAGGCCGCTGCCGGCGGGCTTGACGGCGGCCAGCCGCCGGGCCGCTACCGCCACCGCGCCCCGCGATGAATGAACATTCATTCATTTTGGCCGGCGGTCCCGCAGAAGTCAATCACGTCCCTACTTCCAGCGCATGAGAATGGTTTCCCGGGCAAACACCTGGACCCCCACCCACAGCAGGATGGCATTCAGGACGGCGCAGCCGAGCGCGCCAAGCAGGATGGCGGCCGGGCCGATGATGTAGGCACCCATCAGCTGCGCGACGAAGACCACCGTGATCGGCAGGATCAGCAGCGACGCCAGCTGCTGGGCCGACCGCGGGTCATTGGCGCGCGCCGACACGATTACTGACAGCTGCAGCGCCGCCAGCTCGACGAGTGGGCCGAGCACCACGAACATCAGGAACGACCGCGGACCCACGATGCTCTGCCACACGCCGGGTTCCGCGACCAGCAGGATGCCGCCAATGTAGAGAAGCGCCGCCGCCCAGCTGAGCGCCAGCGCGAACACGAATGGCGTCAGCGTTTTCGCCGCGAGCAGCTCCACCGTGGTCAGCGGCGTCGCCAGCAGGGGCTCGAGCGCCTTCGACTGCTTCTCCCCGATCACGGCATGGGTCGCGAGCGCCATCGCGGCCACCACCGGCACCAGGAGCAGGAGCAGCGAGAACTGATGAAACAGGAACGCCTGGATCAGCCCATTCCCCGTCAGATGCGCGATCTCGGGGATGGCGCTGATCGCGGCCCGCGCCTCATCCGCGAACTCGCCTGAACGCTCGAGGTTCTCGCCGGCGATCATCGGCGCACCGACCACGACCAGGAAGGCCGGCACCAGCGACCCGAACACCATCGTGATGGCCGGCAGGATCGCGCCGGGGTTCCGCGCGAGTTCCGCCGCGTCCTTGCGCGCCAGGGCCAGCACGCGCTGCCACGCCAGCCCGCGGCCCGTCACGCCGCCCCCACCAGGCTCAAGTAGACATCCTCGAGTGAGCGTTGGTCGGGTGCGACGCGGACCACGCGCGCGCCGGCCCCGACCAGCGCCGCGACCACATCCGGCACGGCGTCGAGGGCGGCGAGATCGATCGTGAGGCGCGACCCCGACGCCTGACCGGCGGCGCCGCCGATCGCGTCCAGGACGGTCAGCCACGGCAACGCGTCGCCTTCAAGCTCGACCACCACCCGCGTGCCGGAGAGGCGCCGGCGCAGGGCCGCCGGTGAGTCGAGCGCCAGCAGGCTGGTGTTGAGCACCGCAATGCGGTCCGAAAGCTCCTCGGCTTCCGCCAGGTTGTGGGTGGAGACCAGCAGCGCCCGTCCCTCGCGCCGCAAGTCCCGGATCAGGTCGCGCACGTGCCGCGCGCTCGCGGGATCCAGGCCGGAGGTCGGTTCGTCCAGCAGCACCACCGGCGGCTGGTGAATCAGGGCCCGCGCGATCGCGACCCGCTGCTTCAAGCCCTTCGACAGGCGGCCGGCCAGGTCGGCGGCGCGGTCCGATAACCCGACCTGCGCCAGCGCCGCATCGACGTGCCGGGCCGGGTCTGGCAACCCCTGCAGCCGCGCGTAGGTCAGCAGGTTCATGCGCACGCTGAGCCGCTCCCACAGGCCGGGCGCCTCGGTGAGCAGGCCAATGGCATGCCGCGCGGCATCCGCGGTCGACGAAGTGAGCAGGATCTGGTTGATGGTGACGGTGCCGGAGGTGGGCAGGATCAAACCCGCCACCATCCTCATCGTCGTGGTCTTGCCGGCGCCGTTGGGGCCGAGCAAGGTCACGACTTCGCCGGCCGCGACCGCAAGGGTGAGGTCGCGAACGGCCACGCGCGTGTCGAAGGTGCGCGTCAGCCGATCGGCGATGAGGAGGGCGGCGGCCATGCCGCCGACCAGACTAGCGCACTTCGAGGTTGGCCTGGATGGCGGCCAGGACCGTCTCGGCGATCTTGCGATACCCGGCTTCGTTCGGGTGCAGCCCATCGGCGCCGATATACGAACTCACGTTCGACAGCATCGCGGAGTAGATATCCACGTAGACGGCGCCCTCGCCCGACGCGGCCCGCTGCAGGCGTTCGTTGAACGCGGTGATGCTGGACGTCGGGCGCGAGTTGGTACCACCGGCCCGGGGCGGCGCCAGGTTGATCACGAACACCCGGCCGACCCGCCGGTTCCGCGCCTCCGCCATCAGGGCGTCAACGGCACTCACCGCATCACTGATGACGGCCGAGTTCTCGATGTCGTTGTAGCCGTGCATGATGAGCGCGACTTCAGGCCGGCCATTAGCCACGGAATTGGCGAACCTGGTCAAGGTCAACGGGTTGCGGACCTTTTCGCCGGATAAGCCGTCATTGGTGACGACGACGTTGGAGGCCTGCGCGGTGTAGCGCGCCGTCATCAGGTTCCTGAGCACCGTCGGGTACGACGTCGCATCCACCACGCGCAGGCGGAAGCTGGGCGTTCCTCCGCGCTGCGGGAAAATGCCGGTGATCGGGAAGCTGACTTCACCGGCCGTGATGCTGTCTCCGAAGGCCAGGAACCTGGTGAGCGTGAGTTGCGGCGTCCGGCTGATGGTGACCGGGAAGGTGCAGGACGCGGATCGATTGAGCGAATCGGTTGCCGTGCACGTCACCGTTGTGGCGCCCATCGGGAAGGTGGCGCCCGAGCCGGGCGTGCACGCCACGGCGACGGGTTCCTTGCCGCCGCTGGCGGTTGGTGTCGTAAACGTCACGGCCGTCCCGCTGGCCGAGGTGGTGCTCGCCGTCACGGGGGCGGGGCAGGTCAGCGTCGGCGGGTCGGGTGTGGGCGTTGGCGTGGGCTCCGGCACGGGCGTCGGCGTGGGCGTCGGTGTCGGCGCGGTCGGACCGCTGCTGCACGCGCCCGCGACCGCCGTGGCGCACACCACTGCCAGCAACCACGTTCGTAAGAACCCGATTCGAAGCCGTGGCGTCTTCACTTCCGACTCTTCGCCATTCACTTAATACGCCGCAAGGCCCTTGATGGCCGCGAGCACATCCGCCGACTGCGGCAGGATGGCTTCCTCGAGTTCCGGGCAATAGGCGACGGGGCAGTCCATGGCCGCCACGCGCTTCACCGGTGCATCCAGGTGTTCGAAGAGCTCGTCGCCGATGCGCGCCGCGATCTCGGCGCCGAAGCCGCAGGTCAGCGTGTCTTCGTGCGCGATGATCACCCGGTTGGTCTTCCGCACCAGCGCCGAGATGCCGGCCCAGTCGTACGGCATGATCGTGCGGAGGTCGAACACCGCCACGCTGATGCCGTCTTTTTCCGCCTGCTGGGCGGCGAGCAGCGACCGCTGCACGAGCGCGCCCCACGTCAGCACCACCATGTCGGTGCCGTCACGCCGCAGCGATCCCTTGCCGAACGGAATCATGAAGTCGGCGCCCGGGTAGGCGCCCTTGTTGTAGGTCTGGCGATAGAGGTGCTTGTGCTCGAGGTAGAGCACCGGGTCGTCGCAGCGAATGGCGGTGCGCAGGAGGCCGGCGGCATCGACGGCGTTGCTCGGGAACGCGATGCGGATGCCCGGGCAATGCGCGAAGATGCTGACGCCCGACTGGCTGTGGTACGGCGCCCCGCCGCGCAGGTATCCGCCAATCGGCACGCGCACCACCATCGGGCACGACCAGTTGTTGCCCGAGCGGTAGCGCAGCATCGACATCTCGTCCTTGAGCTGCATCATCGCCGGCCAGATGTAGTCGAAGAACTGGATCTCGACCACCGGCTTGATGCCGCGCGTGGCCATGCCGACGGCGCGGCCGACGATGTTGGCTTCGGCGAGCGGCGAGTTGAAGACGCGGTCGGCGCCGTGGGTCTTCTGCAGGCCATGTGTCACCTTGAACACGCCGCCCTTGCCGGGTACCTGCGACAACGCCGCGGCCTTGCTCGCATCGGCGACGTCTTCGCCGAACACGACAATGCGCGGGTTCTTCGCCATCTCGTCCTTGAGCGTGCGGTTGATCGCCGCGACCATGGTGTCGGGCTTGCCTTCGGTGTGGGCGGCCGTCTCGAACTGCGCCGAGGTCGGGTCAACGTCGGGCGAGAACACGTAGGCGCCGGCGGTGCCGACCGCCGGCTTGGCCGCCTTCAGCGCGAGGCTGGTCGCCTCGGCGATCTCGGCCTCCACCGTCGCGGCAATGCCGTCGAGGTCGCTGTCGGAGGCGAGCTTCTCGGCGGTGAGGAAGGCGCGCATCTTGGTCAGCGGATCGCGCAGTGCTTCCGCCTTGCGCTCGTCGGGCGTCTTGTAGAGCCGTTCGTCATCCGACAGCGAATGTGAATAGGGCCGGATGACCTTGGCGTGCACGAAGGCGGGCTTGCGCTCGCGCCGGACCCACGCCACCGCGTCGCCGAGCGTGCGGTAGCTGTCGACGAAGTCGGTGCCGTCGCAGCGGAACACCTCGATGTTGGGGAACGACTGGACCAGCTTCGAGACGTCGCCGCCGGGGGTCTGCACCTCGGCCGGCACGGAGATGGCGTAGCCGTTGTCTTCGACGAGGTAGAGCACCGGCACGCTGCGCGTGCAGGCGGTGTTGAGAGATTCCCAGAATTCGCCTTCGCTGGTCGCGCCCTCGCCGATCGACACGTAGGTCACTTCGTCGGCGTGAAAGCGGTCCTGGCGATCGGCGATCGCGGTAATGCGCTCGTAGAGCATGCCCGCTTCACCGGCGCCAATCGCCTGCAGACACTGGGTGCCGGTTGGGCTGCCCTGCGAGGGGATGTTCAGCGCCTTGTGGCCCCAGTGCGACGGCATCTGCCGTCCGCCGGAATTCGGGTCGTCCTTGGCGCCGACCGCGCTCAACAGCATCTCGAGCGGGGTCATGCCGAGTTGCAGGCACAGCGCGCGATCGCGGTAATAGGGATAGAACCAGTCGTAGGCGGGACGCAGGTGCATGCCCGCGGCCGTCAGCACGGCTTCGTGCCCGGCGCCGCTGATCTGGAAGAAGATCAGGCTCTGGTTCTTGAGCTGAATCTCCTTGTCGTCGAGCCGGCGCGACGTGAGCATGGTGCGGTAAGCCCGCAGCATCTCGTCGCGCGTGAGACCGCCCCAGCGTGCGCTCGAACCATCGGCCTGGGCCGTGCGCGCGTCGGGTCTGGATGCCAGCGTCGAAGCCTTCATGTGGGCAAAATTATAGCATCCGGGCGGATGCTATAATCCGCGCCAAAAGAGAACCCAACCGCCATGCCTTCACCATCCGTACGCCTCTATCGCTGGGACGAAATCGCGCTCGAAAAGGTCACCGAAATGATTTCCCGGAAGATCATCACCGGCGAACGCGAAATGGTCACCCAGATCTACCTCAAGCGCGGCGCGCTCGTGCCGATGCACTCGCATGAAAGCGAGCAGATGACCTACGTGTTGCAGGGCGGCCTGCGCTTCGTGATCAACGGCGAAGAGCTCACGGTGCGTGAGGGCGAGGTGTTGCACATCCCGTCATGGGTGCCGCACCAGGCCGAAGCCATCGACGATACCTTCGAGATGGACATCTTCAGCCCGATCCGGCAGGACTGGCTGGACGGCACCGACAGCTACTTTCATGACAAGAAGTAAGGCTTGAGACTTGGGGCTTGAGGCTTGAAAGCAGCCCCGAGCCCCGAGCCCCGAGCCCCAAGCCCCCAATGAACGTCCTCTTCACCCTTGCGGTCGTGGCGGTCGTGGCGGCGTGGGCCATGGCCGTCCACAGCCGACTGCTCCGCTGGCGTCGTGAAATCCTGAACGAATGGAAGCGGCTGGAGGCGCGGGAGAAAGCGGGGGAGGCCGGCCTCGATGGCGCGCGCTACAACGCGCTGGCGCGCGCCTACAATACCCGGCTGGAGGGTTTCCCCGACAACATCATCGCCGGGCTCGCGGGCTTCCGTCCCGCGCAGATGTTCGTCGCCAGCAAGCCCTGACTGTCAACTTCCGGCCGCCAACTGTCAGTGGATGTGCTTCTTCCACTCGCTCTTCCAGTCATCGTCTGAAGAGCGGCCGCCGGAGTAGACGTCGAACTTGCTGCGCGCCCGGCCCATCTTCCAGCGCAGCCAGCGGTACTTCAGCTCGTCGAGCGGACGCGCGCGCAGCCCCTTCAGGTAGAGATACCCGACGACCAGCCCGCCGAGGTGAGCGGAGTGGGCGATGCCGCCGCCCGGGCCGCCGAGCGCCGAGAAGAACGCGATCGCGCCGATGATCATGACGAAGTACTTCGCCGGGATCGGGAAGATGAAATAGAGGTAGATCGGCCGGTTCGGGAAGTACATGCCGTAACCGAGCAGCAGCCCGTAGATGGCGCCCGACGCGCCCACCGTCACCGAGTAGTAGACGCCGTCCACGAACAGCGACAGCAGCAGGGTGGTGGCCGCCGCGCCGACGCCGGTCACGAAGTAGTACTTCGTGAAGAAGCGCGTGCCCCACGTGCGCTCCAACTCGGTGCCGAACATCCACAGCGAGAGCATGTTGATCAGGATGTGCCCGACGCCGCTCAGGCTGTGCAGGAACATGTAGGTGAACGCCTGCCAGAACGCGAAGCTCTCGAACACCGCGCTCGGCTTGAGGCCGAGCTGCTGGGTGAGGACGCCGTCGACCAGGAAGTCCACCAGGAACACCACCACGTTGATGATGATCAGGAACTTCACCGCCGGCGTGACGCTGCCGGGGCCGAACGAGAACGAGGCGCCAGACGCGGGATAGCGGGCCATTCGGGTAAGGGAATCGTACTACGGGAGCGGGGCGGCCGGCGCGGCCGCCGGCTCTTCCGCGGCCCCGGTCGAGGGCAGGCCCGCCGCCAGCGCCGCGGCCACCAGGGGCAGGAAGGCCAGCGCCGCCAGCATGTTCTCAATGCCGAAACGGTCGGCGCCGGCGCCGATCAGCGGCACCGCCAGGCTGCCCATGCCCCAGGCAAAGCCCATCATCAGCGACGACACCGTGGCGGCGCCGCCCTTCACGAACGTCTGCGCGAAGGTCACGCTGATCGGGAGCGTCGACTGCAGCAGCAAGCCGCCAATCGCCAGCATGGCGGTGAAGCCAATCGGCGGCAGGTGCGGCGCCATCGCCATGAACGGCACGGCCGCGATCAGCGACCACACGATGACGCGCCTCGGCCCGATGCGGTCCGACAACGGGCCGCCGATGAATCCGCCAATCCCACTCGCAAACAGGTACAGCGACACCGCCGTGCTGGCTTCGCCAATCGTGAAGCCCTGGCGCGTCAGCAGCGTCGGCGTGAACGTCATGAATCCGTAAGTCGTCGCCGTCCGCAACACGATGGTGAAGTAGAGCAGCGCCAGCGGGACGGCGGCCGGCCGCAGCGAGGCCAGCGTGGAACGCTCGTGCGCGGCCGGCAGCGTCAGCGGTGGCACCTGCCGCAGCGTCCACGACAGCGCGATCAGCCCGGGGATCATGATCAGCGGTGACCACTGCAGCCCCATGTAGGCGATGAACGGCGCAAACAGCACGGGCGCCGCGGAAAAGCCCAGTGCCCCGCCGGACAAGTGCGCCGACATCGCCAGACCCTTGCGATGGTCCGCCATGCGGTAGACCAGCGCCGCGGCCGGCGGATGGAATGCGGCCCCGCCCAACCCGCCAACGACCAGGATGATGCCCAGCACGAGCGGCGTATGCGCCACGCCGACGAAGCTGAGCACGATGACCGCGAGCAGCGGCCCGGCGATCACCAGCACGCGAGGGCGCCAGCGATCGGCCAGCGCGCCGAACCCCAGTTGCGACACCGAGTTCGCCAGCTGAAAACACATCGCCAGCGTCCCGGCCGTGGCCAGCGACAGGTTGAGGTGAGGAATGAACAGCGGCAGGAGGGGCGCGTAGATATTGGTGTAGCCGTCCACCACCACGTGCGTCGAGGCGATCTTCCAAATCGATGTATGGAGCCCGAGCCAGCCGCGATCCTTCATCCGACCATCCTTC
>CAYHCX010000015.1:0-29170 GCA_964355095.1 uncultured Acidobacterium sp. | reverse complement strand
ATCCTTCATCCGACCATCCTTCTCAACCGTCCCAGCACCATGTCACGAGCCTCGCCGAACTCGGGGATGCGCAAGACCTGCGCCGCCACCGCGAGCGTCACGAGCGCCAGGCCGATGCTGGAGCCCAGCCGGACCACCTGGACGAGCAGGGAGTGCCCGGGCAACCAGGCCGTGAGCAGCTCGTGTGATCCCCACGCGGCTGCCGCCATGGCCAGCGACGCGGCCATCACGCGCACCATGGCTGCCGCAATGCGGGATCCTTCAAGGCCGTCGAGCTCGCGCCGCATCAGCGCCAGCTGAATCGAGGCGTTGAGCAGCGCCGTGATCGAGGTTCCGAGCGCCAGCCCGCGATAGCCCATGACCCGCACCAGCCAGAGGTTGAGCGCCACGTTGATCACGACCGACCCCGCGCTCACCATCACCGGGATGCGGCTCTTCTGCAGCGCGTAGAAGGTGGGCGACACGATGCGCACGATCGAATAGCCAACCAGGCCGATGGCGTAGAGCTGCAGGGCCGCGGCGGTGGCCGCGGTGTCGGCCGCCGTGAACTGACCGCGTTCGAAGATCACGGCGACGATGGGGCGGGCCAGCACGACGAGGCCGAGCGTGGCCGGGACGTTCAAGAGCAGCATGAGGCTGAGCGCATGCGCCAGCGTGGACCGGATGCGGGGGAAGTTACCTTCGGCCACCAGGCGCGAGACCGCGGGCGTGGCGGCCGTGGCGATCGACACGCCGAACAGCCCGATCGGCAGGTACATCAGGCGGAACGCGAAATCGAGCCACGACACCGCGCCGGTGCCTTCGCCGGTCGCCAGCACCGTGTTCACGAACACGTTGATCTGCGTGGCGGCCATGCCGATGGTGCCGGGTCCCATCAACAACAGCACGCGATACAGGCCTTCGTCGTGGAGATCGAGTTGCGGCCGGTAGCGGAAGCCTTCACGGCGGAGCGGAGGCCATTGAATGACCAGCTGCCCCAGCCCGCCCACCAGGGTGGCAATGGCGACGATCGTGATCCCGGCCACGCCCATCGCCGCCGCGAACGGGATGAACGCCAGGGAGATGATGATCACCGCGACGTTGAACATTGCCGGCGACAGCGCCGGCACGAAGAAATGGCCGAGCGAGTTCAGCATGCCCATCAACGCCGCGGCCACCGCGACCATCGAAAGGAAAGGCAGGACGATCCGGGTCAGGTGGATCGTCAACTCGAGCTTGCCCGGCACCGCGCTGAACTCGGAGGCGAACAGGCGGACGAGCGGATCGGCGAAGACGATGCCGGCCACCACGAACACGCCGGTGACCAGGAGCAGGGCGTTGATGACCGAGTTGGCGAGGCTCCAGGCGCGTTCGCGCCCGTGCAGGGTGAGGTGCCTTGTGAAGGTTGGCACAAACGCCGCGCTCATCGCGCCTTCGGCAAACAGGTCACGGACGAGGTTGGGGATGCGGCTCGCCACGCGGAAGGCGTCTGCCGCGTCGCCGGCGCCGAAGTAGAAGGCCAGAACCTGATCCCGCACCAATCCGAGAATTCGGCTCGTGATGGTGGCCAGCCCGAAGACTCCGGCGGACCGGGCCAGGCGTGGTTGGGAGTCGGGCATCAGTCAGGGCAAGCGTAGCATGGCGATCGGTGTGCGCTGGCGGGACGCGTCCCGCGGCCGAACACCTCGGCCCTGTTTCGCCTCACAAAAATAGGGCTCGAGCCGTTCGGCTCGAGCCCTAAGGAGGATGGTGAGAGGCTGACTAGGCCTTCCAAATGTATAGACGGGCCACGCCGCGAAAATGTTTGCCCGCACACCCCACAATTTGCACGGTTGTCGTGACTAATTGAGGGACTGGCGGACCGCGTCGCTGACCTTCTTGCCGTCCACGGTCTTTCCGGCCAGCGCGGCCATGACCGCCTTCATCACCTTGCCCATGTCCTTGGCCGTCGTCGCGCCGGTCTCGGCGACCGCGGCCGCCACCGCGGCGGCAATCTCCTCGTCGCTGGCCGAGGCCGGCAGGTACGCTTCGAGCACCACGATCTCCGCCTGTTCCTTGTCAGCCAGGTCCACGCGCCCACCCTTGGTGAACTGATCGATGGAGTCGCGGCGCTGCTTCACCAGCATCGACACGACCTGCAGTTCTTCGGCCCCCTCGAGGGCGCGCCCCTTCTCGATGCTCTTGTTGGTGAGCGCGGCCTTCAGCATGCGCAGGGGCGTGAGCCGCATGGCGTCTTTCGCCTTCATCGCGGTGACGATATCGGTGCTGAGTGTTTGTTCTAACGACATGACATTGTTCTTTCTGAACTCCGGCTAAAGCCGGAGGCTACATCTCGAGCCGGAGGCTGCATCGTGACTAGTGATCCAACTCGCCGTCACCCAACGTGAAGTGCCAGTCGTCGGTCGAGTCGGAGAATCCCTTCGGCGGCGTGATCGCGTTCACCTTCACCGTGAGGTCGATGCCCGACTTCACCATGAAGTATCCCGACCGCCGCAGCACCCGCCGGAACGCGGCGTGCGTGGCGTAACAGCGAATCTTGTCGGAGTCGGCGACGCGGGCCTCGCGGTCCACCCATCGCGCCAACGTCTTCAAGCCGCGCTCGTCCGCCGGGTCGGCCAGCAGATCCACGATCTGCGTGACGCGGCCCTGCGGCTCGCGCAGGTGCCGGTAGACAACGTAGCCGTCGACTTCGTCGCCGCGCCGCAACAGCGCGGCCGTGTAGCGCACGTGCGGCGGCTCGATGTACTTCCAGTTCAGGTACCTCGTGTCGCGCTGCACCGCGATGGCGAACCGGCCCGCCATCCGCTCCCACAGGCGATCGACGCGGGCGTCGAAGCGGCGGACCACTTCCACCTCTTCGCGCAACGGCTGCGTCCGCGACACCAGCCGAACGACCGGCAGCGCCAGCGCCGAAACCAGCCGGTTGATGGCCACCGGCCAGGTCGGGATGCGCAACGCCCGGCGGCTGATCGGTTTCACCAGGCACGGCAGCGGCTGGGCCCTGGGCCACCGCATCTCGTCGAGGCGAGCGCGAGTGGCGGGGGAAAGCCCGGCGCCCAACGCCACGCCGGTGCCGCGATCCCACGCGCGCAGCAACGCCCCGCCAAGGCCCTGGCGCTGGCGCTCGGCGACGACCAGCGGATCCGAGCTCCAGGTGCCGGCGGCTTCCTGTCCGCCGACGGTGAGGCGCACGGGCAAGAGCGGGCACGCCGCGATCAACGTCGGGCCTTCACGAACTACCCAGTAGGGAGGCTCGACGCCGGCCGCCGGGTTCCTGCGGACCCAGTCCCAACGCAGGCGCAGGCGGTCAGCCGCTTCGTTGCCGAGCGTCCGTCGATAGATCTGTTCAACGCCCCGACGATCGTCAGGGGTGTAGCGTTCGATATCCGCCATGGACAAAACAAGCCGCGCCAGTCACAACTGCGAGGGGAGTGCTAATTCTACGCGAGGGACGCGACGTGAGGGCGCTTACCTGTCGCCTGGAGGACGCACCTGGGCGCCGGGCTGTTGCGTCTGCACGGGAGGATTAACGATCACACCTGGCCTGGATGAGCCGACCGTGGGCTCGGTTCCGGGATTCGCCGGGTTCGGCGCCGGGTTGATCGTGATGCTCTGCGGTGCGCCCGTGTTGGGGTTGATCGTGATCACCGGCTGACCGTTCACTCCGGGCGGCGCCTGGAAGACGCCCGGCTGCGGGAACCCGTTCTGCTGACCCGGTTGCGGGAACGTGAACACCGGCGGATTGGGCGGATTTGAATCCGGATCGTCTTCCTCTTCGGCGTCGTCTGAAGACACCGGTGCGGGCCGTGGCGCCGCGAAGCGCGGGTTGGGCGGCGCCGGACCCTGGCCTGGCGCCGGGCGCGCGGCCGGCGCTGGCGCTGGCGCGGCGCTCGTGGCCAGCACGAGGATGCGGTCGTAGATCGACGCGCCGGTGGCGGCCGAGGCGCTGCGCGGAGCGGCCATGTAGCCGGCGACGCTGCGCAGCACGATTTCGAGCGCCTGCGATTCCGGCACGTCCACCAGCTTGAGCGTGAGCGGCGCGCCCGACACGCGTTCGCCGCCGATCACCTTGGTCCCGCCCAGCTTGCCCCACTCCACGAGGATGGTGCGCACGGGTACCGACGTCGCGTCGAGCGAAACCCGGCCGTCGTTAAACGACAGCTTCAGCTGCTGCGCGCTTGCCGGCAGGCTGACGAGGATCGACAGGGCAAATGTGAGAAGGGTTCGACGCATGAAAACGCCTGAAATCAGTATACGCCTCTGCCTGATTTAGACGCCCGCGGCGCCAGCCCGGTCTTGGACCTCCGGCGGCCGCTCAGCGCGAGGGTGGATTGAACGTCGAAGCCGCCCGGACGACCGCCGCGACCTGGTCGTCGGTAAGCGCCGGATACATAGGCAACGAAACGACTTCCGAGCACACCCGGTCGGCCACCGGGCACCTGGCCGGGTTGGTGGCCGCCAGCGCCGGCTGCCGCGGAATGGGCACCGGGTAGTGGATCAGGGTTTCGACACCCTGGCTCGTGCAATGTGCCTGGAAGGCATCGCGATGCGGCGTGAGCACCGGGAAGAGGTGATAGACGTGGCCCGGGTCGAATTCACGCGGCACCGTGAGGGACGCCGGCACCAGCGCGCGCCGGTAGCCCGCGGCGATGCTTCGCCGCCGCGCGGTCCATCCCGCCAGGTACGGGAGGCGCGCCCGCAGGATGGCCGCCTGCAATTCGTCGAGGCGGCTGTTCGCGCCCGCTTCCTGGTGGTGATAGCGGGAGGTCTGGCCGCCGTTGCGCAGCCGCTTGATGCGCGCGGCCAGCTGCGCGTCGCCGGTAATCACCGCGCCGCCATCGCCCAGCGCGCCGAGGTTCTTGGTGGGGTAGAAGCTGGTGGCGCCGGCAATGCCGATGGTGCCGACCGCCCGCCCATCCGCGGTGGCGAGGTGGGCCTGCGCCGCGTCCTCGACGAGGGCCAGGTGGTGGCGCGACGCAATCGCCTCGAAGGCGCGCATGTCGGCGGCCTGGCCGTATAAGTGCACCGGAAGAATGGCCCGGGTCCGCGGCGTGATGGCCGCTTCGGTCGCGCGCGGATCGAGCGTCAGCCGCTCGGGGTCGATGTCGGCAAACACCGGCCGGGCGCCCGCCATCATCACCGCGAGCGCCGAGTAGGCCGCCGACAGCGGCGGCGTGATCACCTCGTCGCCGGGGCCGATGTCGAGCGCGCGCAGGATCAGCGTGATGGCGTCGGTGCCGGTGCCGACGCCCACCGCGTGGGCGGCCTGGCTGGCCGCCGCGAACTCCGACTCGAACGCCTCGACCTCCGGGCCGAGCACGAACCAGCCGCTCGCAATCACGCGATCGATCGCCGCCTTGACCGCCGCGGTGTCTTCGCCCGGGCGGAGCGCGTTAAACGGGACGGTCATCGACATACTGGGCGAGGTGTTCGCGGTAGTAATCCAGCGTGCGCGTGAAACCTTCGCGCAGCGGCACCGTCGGCGCCCATCCGGTGCGCGCCATGAACAGCGACGAGTCGGCGTAGAAGCTGCCGATGTCGATCGCCTTCTTTTCCGCCGGCCAGTCGATGAACTGGTAGCGGCCCCGTCCGGCCAGTTCGACGAGCAGGGCCACCAGGTCACGGTGGGTGATGTGTTCATCGCCGCCGACGTTGAACGCCTCGCCGTTCACCGCGTCGCTGGCGCCCGCGGCCAGGAACGCCTCGACCGCGTCATCGACGTAGACGAAATCGCGGATCTGCGAGCCGTCGCCGAAGACCTCGATCTCGCGATCTTCAAGCACCAGGCGGATGAACCAGCCGATGAAGCCCTGGCGGTTGTGGCGCAGCAACTGCCGCGGCCCATACACGTTGGTGAGCCGCAGCGCGCAGGCGCGCACGCCGAACACGTTGTTGTAAACCAGGTGGTAGTACTCGCCGGCCGCCTTGTTGACGCCGTTGACGTCGGTCGGCCGCACCAGTTGGCGTTCGGTCACCGGCAGCGCGTCGGGCCGCCCGTAGATCTGCCGCGTGCTGGCGTAGACGACCTTCGCCTTGGGGTTGTGATGCCGGCACGCTTCGAGCAGCGTCAGCTGGCTGCGGCAGTTGATATCGAGGTCGGTGTGCGGATCCCGCATGCTGTCAATGTGGCTCACCTGGCCGGCGAGGTTGAAGATCACCTCGCGGTCCTGCACCAGGTAGTTCATCGTGCTGGCCTGCCGCACGTCGGCGACGTTGACGCGCACGCGGGATTCGATGCCGCTGATGTTGAAGAGGTTGCCGCCGTAGTCGGGGATCAGCGAATCGACCAGCAGCACGTCGGCGCCGAGCCCGGCCAGCCGGTGCGCGAGGTTGCTGCCGATGAACCCGAGGCCGCCGGTGATCATCACGCGCCGGCCCTGGTAGAACGCCGCGCTGGTCATTGCCGGTGCCCCGCGCCGGGCGCCGGCGCGGTAACCGGCCTCGCCTTGAGGTGCTCGCGGCGGATCACGAGCAGCCACCACAGCTTGAGCACATCGACGCCGGTGCGGAAGATGCGGGGGAAATTAAAGAACTGCGACTTGCCGTAGGCGCGGTGGTAATGGTGGACCGGCGTTTCGGCGACGCGGAAGCCCGCGTCCTGGAACTTCTTCATCATCTCCAGGCAGATCACGCCGCTGTCTTTCTCGAGCCGGACCACGTCGAAGATCCGCCGCCGCATCAGCCGGAAGTCGCAATCGACGTCGCGGACCGTCAGGCCGAACAGCAGCTTCACGGTGTGATGGTAGAGGCGGCCGATGATGATGCGGTGCCTCGGATCCGACCGGCTGATCTTCCAGCCGTTCACCCAATCCACCTCGTCGGTCATCTGCTTCCAGAGCAGGACCATTTCCGACGGGTCGTACTGGGCGTCGCCGTCGGTATAGAACACCAGGTCCTTGGTGGCGGCGGCAAACCCGGACCGCAAGGCGCCGCCGTAGCCGCGGTTCTGGTGGTGGTGGATGATGCGGACGTGGTCGGGATACACCCGCGCCAGCTCGTCGAGAATGCGCGGCGTGTCGTCCTGGCTGCCGTCGTTGATGACAATGATTTCGAAGTCGGGCGTCAGCGTGCCCGCCACCTGCACGGCGCTGATCACCAGGCTGGCAATCGTGCCGGCATCGTTGTAGGCCGGGAAGAACACGCTCAGGCCGGGCATCTTGGCCACTTTACTTCGGTCCTCCCGGCTGCCGCGACCGGATCCGGCCGTGGCGCAGCACGAGCTTCCAGGGCGTGATCAGCGATTCGAGCAGCACGCCGCTCGACAGCTTCGACGCGCCCTGCCGCCGCTCCACGAAGATGATGGGCGACTCGACGATGCTGAGGCCGGCGTCGGCGGCCATGAACGTCACGTCAAGCAGGAAGGCGTAGCCTTCGGACACGATCTTGTCGAGCGGCAGCCGGGCGAGCGACTGCCGCCGCCAGCAGCGGTAGCCGGTGGTGATGTCGCGCAAGCCGAGACCGGTGACCGTGCGGATGTAGAAGTTCGCGAACGAGCTGAGGATGATCCGGCGCAGCGGCCAGTTCACGACGCTGATGCCGTTCAGGTATCGCGACCCGATGACGAGGTCCGCGCCTGCCTCGGCTTCGGCGATCATCGCCGGCAGGTACTTCGGATCATGCGACAGGTCGGCGTCCATCTGGCACACCAGGTCGGCATCACCGGCAATGGCTTGGCGGAAGCCTTCGAGGTACGACACCCCCAGGCCTCGCGGGCCGGTGCGATGGAGCACGCGCACGCGGCCGGGATACTGAACGGTGAGCGCATCGGCGACCGCGCCGGTGCCGTCCGGTGACTGATCGTCCAGCACCATCACCTCGGTGCCGGGCACCACGAGGATGTCCTTGACGAGAATGGGCAGGTTCTCCCGCTCGTTGTAGGTCGGGACCAGGACCAGCGTCTTCATCCGCTACCGCCGCCCCTCGAAGCGCAGCGACGCCACCTGCTCCGACACCAGGCCGACCAGCATGACGACCACCGAGAACATCAGGAGCAACACGGCGCCGTTGGGAATGCGGTCGTGGTAGGCGAAGTTCCAGGCGCCGTAGCCGGCGCCGAGCACGAACGCCGCCGCGCTGACCGGCGCGAAGATCCGGAGCGGACTGAAGATGGTGATGACTTTGAGCAAGATCAATAGAAACTTCGCGCCGTCGCTCGCCAGCCGGATCTTCGACGTGCCGATCCGCGGCAAGACCCCAATGGGCTCGAACGCCACATTGTAACCGGCCTTGATGAACGCCAGCGTTGTCGTGGTCGGCGTCGAGAAGCCGTTCGGGAGCAAGTGGATGAACTCGAGCAGGTAGTCGCGGCGCGCGGCGCGGAAACCGGACGTCAGGTCCGGAATCGGGCGGTCGGTGAGGTAACTGGCCAGCCAGTTCAGGACGGCGTTGCCAATCCGGCGTCCCGCCGTGGCCTGGGTGTCGGACGAACGCGCGCCGATCACGAGGTCGTACTCGCCGAGCCGCGCCACCAGGCGCGCCACGTCGTTGGCGCGATGCTGGCCGTCGCCATCGACAATCGTCAGCCACTCGCTCGACGTCGCGCGGATCGCCGTCTTCACGGCGGCGCCGTTGCCCTTGTTGTACGGATGCGAGACCACGCGGGCGCCGGCCGCTTCCGCGGCCTGGCCGGTGCCATCGGTGGACCCGTCGTCGACGACCAGCACTTCGTGCCACGGCGCGGCGGCGCGGAGGCTGGCGACGACCGCGCCGATGCTCTCGCGCTCGTTGAAGGCCGGGACGACGATGGTGACGGAGCTTGGCGAGGCCATCGGCTACAGAAGAATTTGCTGGCTAGGAACCGGTAATCGTAGCACGCGAGGCGTGGCGCCCCCCAGCCTCTCCAGGTGGTAGTCAAAATATTGACACACCTTCGTCTTGTTGGCGAAACAAAGGCGTAAACGATAGACAGGTAACCATTTGAAGCACTTGGGCGTTGACAAGCCCACTCACCCCACTTAATATCCGAGTGGATTTTTGTGGAGTGAAGTGGAGTTATAGACGTGCTCCGGGGCAACCAGCCAGCGAAAATTGATGATAAGGGCCGGCTCAAGGTCCCGAACGGCTTTCGTGCCGCGATTCAGAAGGATCACGGCCCCGAGCTGTTCGTGACGAGCCTTACGGGCCAGTCTGTGCGGATCTATCCAATGCCGGTCTGGCTCGAGATCGAGGCCCGCATTGCGCAGATGCCTTCCACGCATCCCGCGCGACAGAAGTACCTGGACCGCGTGAACTTTTACGGTCAGGTCGCGGAACTCGACCCCCAGGGACGCGTCCTGATTCAGCCCCGGCTTCGTGACAGCGCGCTCATGACCGGCGAAGTGGACGTGCTGGGGCAGCAGAACTACCTCGAGGTCTGGAACCACGAGCGCTTCGTCGCCCGGTTGCTCACCGAGCCGTTCACCGACGACGACGCGCGAGCGCTTGCTGATTTCGGGATCTAGTGGAACGCGCACTTCACGTTCCCGTTCTGCTCGAGGAGGTGCGGTCGCTGCTGCAGCCGGAGCGCGGCGGCACCTTCGTGGATTGCACCGTGGGCCTCGGCGGCCACTCGCGCATGTTGCTCGAGGGCGGGGCGACGCGGCTGATTGGGATCGATCGCGACACCGACGCGATCGCGATCGCGCGGGCGGAGCTCGAATCGTTCGGTGACCGGGTCACGCTCGTGCACGCCGACTACCGCGAGGTCGCCGGCGTGCTGGACGCCCAGGGCGTGCCGGAGGTCGCGGGGCTGCTCGCCGACTTCGGCGTCTCGTCGATGCAGCTGGACGGCGCGGGGCGCGGGTTTAGCTTCAAGCGCGACGAGCCGCTGGACATGCGGATGGACCGCAGCCGCGGCGAGACGGCGGCCGAGCTGATCGACCGGGTCGAGGAAACGGAACTGGCCGACGTGATCTATCGCTTCGGCGAAGAGCGGCGGTCCCGGCAAGTGGCGCGCGCCATCGTCATGGCGCGCCAGCAGTCGCCGATCGAGACGACCGGGCGGCTGGCGGAGATCGTGCGGCGAGGGGTGGCCGCGCGCGGCTGGCAGCGGATCGATCCGGCGACGCGCACGTTCCAGGCGCTGCGCATCTGGGTCAACCGCGAGCTGGATGACCTCGACTCGTTTATCGGCCGGGCCGCCTCGCGGCTGCAGGTCGGCGGGCGGCTGGCGCTGATTTCGTTTCACTCACTGGAAGACCGGGTGGTGAAACACACGCTGCGCGATCTGGCGCGCGGCGACGAGGCGGCCATCAAGGTGCTGACCAAGCACCCGGTGATCGCCGGGGACGCGGAAGCGGCCGTCAACCCACGGGCCCGGAGCGCGAAGCTCCGTGCCGCACTGCGAATCAGGTAAGGGGAGGGGCGGATGGACAAGGCAGGAACCTTCGAATACGAAATTCGCAAGGACTTCCGCAATAACCAGATCGTGCGGGAGGTGGACGAGCGCCGCCAGCGCGACCTGTGGATGACGCTCGGCGTCGGCGGCGCCCTGGTCGGGGTGCTGCTGTTCTCGGCGTGGCAGCACTTCGAGCTGCTGCGCCATGGCTACAAGCTCGAGCAGATGCAGCGCGACCGCGCGGCGGAGAACGACATCAACCGCCACCTGCGCCTCGAAATGGAAACGCTGCGCGCCCCCCAGCGCATCGAGAAGCTCGCGATCGAGCGGCTCGGCATGGTGAGCCCCGGCGCGGCTGAAGCCGTCGTGCTCGAACGCGTGGCGCCGCAGGCGGCGCCCGCCAAGTCCGTCGTCGCGAGCCGGTAACAGGGTCGACCGTGGCCGTCCAGCCTGACCTCAATTGGCGTCCGGTGCTCAGGCGCCGCCTCATGGTGGCCGCGGGAGTGCTCGCCTTCTGGGTGCTCGGGATCGAGGCGCGCCTCGTGATGCTGCAGGTCGTGCAATACGACGAGCTGTCGGCGCGGGCCGAGCGCCAGCAGTCGGAAACCCAGAAGACGCCGGGCAAGCGCGGCGAGATCTACGATCGCAAGGGCCGGCTGCTCGCCTACAGCGTGGACGCCGACACCGTCTACGCCGTTCCCACCGACATCAAGGATCCGGTCAAGGCCGCTGCCCTGCTGTGCGGCGCCTTCGATGAGTGCGCCAGGAAGGACCGCGACCAGCTGGTGGAGCGGCTGACCCGGAAGCGCCCGCGGGGCGGCCTGACCTCCTTCCAATATGTGAAACGCCGGGCGACGCCGATTGAGGCCAAGCGCATCGCCGCGCTCGAAATGAAGGGCATCGGCTTCATGAAGGAAAGCAAGCGGTTCTATCCCAACCGCGAGCTGGCCGCGCACCTGATCGGCTACGTCGGCACCGACAACGCCGGCCTTCACGGCATTGAAGCCACCTACGACAAGACCGTCCGCGGCCGCGAGGGCACCATGCTGGTGCAGACCGACGCCCGCGGCCACGCGTTCAGCCGCCTCGATCGGCCGCCGACCACCGGCGGGTCGATCGAACTCACCATCGACGAGCACCTCCAGCACATCGTCGAGCGGGAATTGAAGGCTGGCATCGAAGCGGCGCGCGCCGATGGCGGCACCGCGGTGGCGATGGACCCCTATACCGGCGAGATTCTCGCGATGGCGAGCTGGCCGACGTTCAACCCGAACCAGTACGGCGGCACCAGCGACGCCGCGCGGCGCAATCGCGCCGTCCAGGATCTCTACGAGCCCGGGTCCACGTTCAAGCTGGTGACGGCGTCGGCGGCGATCGAGGAGAAGGTGGTCACCCGCGACGAGATCATCGACGTCAGCGCCGGTCTCATTCGCTTCGGCAGCCGCGTGGTCAACGACATGCACCGCTACGGCCCGCTGTCGTTCACCGACGTGATCGTCAAGTCGAGCAACGTCGGCGCGATCAAGGTGGGCTTGAGGGTCGGCGCCGAGCGCATGGGCCTCTACATCCGCCGCTTCGGCTTCGGGCGTGCGTCGTCGCCGGATTTTCCCGGTGAGAGCCCCGGCATTGTCTGGGACCCGTCGAAGCTGAACGACAGCGCGCTGGCCTCGGTGTCGATGGGCTACCAGATCGGCGTGACGCCGCTGCAGATGGCCGCGGCGGCCAGCGTGATCGCCAATGGCGGGACCTTGTACGAACCGCACGTGGTGCGCGCCATCGTGAAGGGGGGCGTGCGGACCGCGGTGCCGCCCAAGGCCGTCAGGCGCGCGATCCTGCCCGAGACGGCCGCGACCCTGACGTCGATCATGGAATTGGTGGTGACCGAAGGCACGGCCAGGCGGGCCGCGCTCGTGAGTTACACGGTCGCGGGCAAGACCGGCACCGCCGACAAGCTGGTGAACGGCCGCTATTCACCGTCGCAGCAGAACGTGTCGTTCGTTGGTTTCGTGCCGTCGCGCAATCCGGTGATGACGGTGATCGTGATGATCGACTCACCGCGCACCGGCGGTGACACCGGCGGCGTGATCGCCGCGCCAATCTTCAAGGGCATTGCCGCCGCCAGCCTGCGGCAGATGGGCGTGACGCCCAACATCAATCCGGCCCCGCCCGTCCTGGTCGCGCGCCGCGACCAGAATCCGGTGACGACGGCGGTGGCGTCATCGCCGCCCGCGATCGTGACGATGACCGCGAACATGACCGACGGCGGGGGACTGCCCGACCTTCGCGGCTTGAGCGCGCGCGACGCGTTGCGCGAGCTGGCGCGCCTCGGCCTCACCGCCCGGATGCAGGGCGCCGGCGTCGTCGTCGATCAGACGCCCGCCCCCGGCTCGATGATCGAGCCCGGCGCGTCGTGCATGCTGGTCCTCAATCGGCGCCCGGCGCCGCGGCCGGCCGGCGCCCTTGGAGACCAGCGGTGATCCTCGGTGACGCGATCGACACCCTGCGGGAACTGGTGGTGGCGCCACCCCCGGCCGGGATGCCACGTGACCCTTCGACCAGCTCAGGGTCATCGCGAACGGAGTCGAGGGGTGATCGGCAGCTCACCGCGATTGCCTACGATTCCCGCCGCGTCGTGCCGGCCGCCTTGTTCGTGGCCCTCAAGGGGCTCAAGGCCGACGGCGTCGAGTTCACCGAGCAGGCCATCGCCCGCGGCGCGCAAGCGGTGGTGTCGGAATCGCCGGCCCCCGCCGGTGTCGCCGTGCCGTGGATTGCCGTTCGCGACGCGCGGCTCGCGCTCGCCCTGCTCGCCGATCGGTTCTTCGATCACCCGAGCGGGCGGATGCCGGTGATCGGCGTCACCGGCACCAACGGCAAGACCACGACGGCCTACCTGCTGGCCGCCATGCTCGACGAGGCCGGGCTCCGCGCCGGCATGCTCGGCACGGTCGCCTATCGCGTCGGCGGCGAGGATCGCGAGGCTTCGCGCACCACGCCGGAGGCGCCCGACCTGCAGCAGTTGCTGAGCGACATGCTGCGCCAGGGCAACCGCTCCGCGGTGATGGAAGTGTCGTCGCACGCGCTGTCGCTGAAGCGGGTCGACGGCATGCACTTCGCCGCCGCGGTGTTCAGCAACCTCACCCGCGACCACCTCGACTTCCACGAGGACATGGAAGCCTACTTCGCCGCCAAGCGCCGTCTGTTCGCGATGCTGCCTCGCGACGCGCCGGGCGTCATCAACCTCGACGACCCGAGGGGCGCGGGCCTCGTCGAGATGTGCGGCCGGCCGGTCACCTACGCCATCAACGCGGCGGCGGACGTACGGTCCGGCGCGGTGGAGATGACGCTGGCCGGCTTGCGCTTCGAGATCACGACGCCGAAGGGCGCCGTTCACATCCAATCGAAGCTCGTCGGCCGCCCGAATGTTTACAACATCCTCGCGGCCACAGCGGCCGCGATCTCGCTCGACGTGCCGATTGAGGCCATCGAGCGCGGCGTGGCCGGTCTGGCCGGGGTGCCCGGGCGCTTCGAGGTGGTCTCCGGCGCCGGCGATGACGTCACCGCAATCGTGGACTACGCGCATACCGATGACGCCCTCCGCAACCTGCTCGAGACGGCACGTCCGCTGAGCGCGCGGCGGCTGGTGACGGTGTTCGGGTGCGGCGGCGATCGCGACCGATCCAAGCGGCCGCTGATGGGCATGGTCGCGGCCCGGTTGAGCGACGTCGTCGTGATCACGTCCGACAACCCGCGCAGCGAGGACCCGAAGCGGATCATCGAGGAAATCGAGCGCGGCATTCCGGCCGGCAGCCAGTCGTCGCCGCGCACGCCGGTGGTGGTCTCGGTTGTCGATCGTGCCGAGGCGATCCAGCGCGCCCTGGCGATGGCCGAGCCCGGCGATGTCGTGTTGATCGCCGGCAAGGGCCACGAGAAGTACCAGCAGATTGGCGACCGGGTGCTGCCGTTCGACGACGGCGAGGTCGCGCGGGCGGGGCTGGCGAAGCGCCGTGGCGCCGGCGCGAAGGGCAGTTAGTGGCGGCTGAGATACCGCTGTCGGCCGGCACCCTGGCCGCGGCGATGCACGGCCGCCTGGTCGCTGGCGACAGCGACCACTACGTGACCGGGTTCTCGATCGACAGCCGCACGCTGGCGACCGGCGACCTGTTCTTCGCGATTGTGGCGGCGCGCGACGGTCACGAGTTCGTCGGCGCGGCGGCGCGGCGGCGGGCCGCCGGCGTCGTGGTCAGCCGGCCGGTGACGATGCCGGACGACAGCGAGCCGTTCGTGATCGAGGTGGCAGACACCACGCGCGGCTTGCAGGACCTGGCGCGACACGTGCGGCGCGAGTCGGGCGCGACGGTCGTGGCAATTACCGGCAGTGCCGGGAAGACCACGACCAAGGACGTGATTGCGGAGTTTCTCGGCGGCGCGCACCGAGTGGTGAAGAACAGGGGCAACCTGAACAACCACCTGGGATTGCCGCTGTCGTTGCTGGAGTTGAGGCACGGGGCGGATGTGGCGGTGATGGAGCTGGGCATGAATCACGCGGGCGAAATCCGGGTGCTGGTCGACGTGGCCACGCCGGAGGTGCGCGTGTGGACCAACGTCGGCGAGGCCCACATCGGCCATTTCGGTTCTGCCGATCTCATCGCCGATGCCAAGGCCGAGATCCTCGAAGGCGCCAATGCCAGCACCGTGCTGGTGGCCAACGCCGACGACCCCCGCGTGATGGCGCGCACCGGCGCGTTCCCCGGCCGGCAGGTCACGTTCGGCACCTCCGCCGCCGCCACCGTGCGGGCCGTTGACGTCGAAGACCTCGGCCTGGACGGCACCAAGAGCCGGCTGATCACGCCGGCGGGTGAGCGCGACCTCCGCGTGCCGCTGCTCGGCCGCGGCCACCTGATGAACGTGCTGGCCGCGGTCGCCGTCGCGCTCGAGATGCAGGTCGGGCTCGACCACGTGATTGACACCGCGGCGCGGCTGCGGCCGTCGGCGAAGCGGGGCGCCGTGCTCCGCCTGCCGAAAGGCGTGACGGTGATCGACGACTCGTACAACTCCAGCCCGTCGGCGCTCAAGCAGGCGCTCGACGTGCTGTCGCGGACCTGGGCGGCGCGGCGCGTCGCCGTGATTGGCGAGATGCTCGAGCTGGGCGAACTGTCCACGGTCCTGCACCAGGAGTGCGGCCGGGCGGCGGCGGCCAGCCGCCTGTCGCGATTGATCACCATTGGCGGAAACCCGGCCCGCGCGCTTGGCGCGGCGGCGGCCGAGGCGGGCATGGCGGCGAACACCGTGCTGCACTTCGAGAACAGCACCGACGCGGCCGCCGCCATCCACGGGCACGCCCTGCCGGGCGACGTGGTGCTGGTGAAGGGCTCGCGGGGAACGCGAACCGACCTCGTGGTGGAACGGCTCATGGCGGTGTTCGGCTGATGCTGTATCACCTCCTGATCTCGTTCTACCCGCAGGTGCCGGTGTTCAACGTGGTGCGCTACATCACGTTCCGCACCGCCGCGGCCAGCATGACCGCGCTGGTCGTCGGCCTGGTGCTCGGGCCGTGGCTCATCCGCCGCCTGCGCCAATTCCAGATCGGCCAGGTCATCCGCCAGGAAGGCCCCGAGTCGCATCGCGCCAAGGCCGGCACGCCGACGATGGGCGGGTTGTTGATCCTGGCGGCGGCGCTGGTGCCGACGCTGCTGTGGGCCGACCTCACCAACGTCTACGTGTGGATCGCGGTGCTCACCACCGTGGCCTTCGGCGCCATCGGCTTCCTCGACGACTATCTCAAGGTGACGCGCCGCTCGTCGGGCGGGCTGGCGCCGCGCTACAAGCTGGGCCTGCAGGTCGTGGTCGGCGTCATTGTCGGCCTCGTGCTGATGTGGCTCGCCAACCAGAACCTGTACAACACGCGGCTGATCTTCCCGTTCTTCAAGCAGCTGATTCCCGACCTCGGCTGGTTCTACGTGCCGTTCGCGGCGTTCGTGCTGGTGGCCTGGAGCAACGCCGTCAACCTGACCGACGGTCTCGACGGGCTGGCGATCAGCACGTTCGCGGTGGCGGCGGCCTGCTTCACGGCGCTCGCCTACATCACCGGCCATCGCGTGTTTGCCGAGTACCTGTTGCTGGTGCGCTTCGCGCCCGCCGGCGAGCTGACCATCTTCTGCGGCGCGCTGGTCGGCGCCAGCCTCGGCTTTCTCTGGTACAACGCCCACCCGGCCGAGATCTTCATGGGCGACGTCGGCTCGCTGGCGCTCGGCGGCGCCATCGCCACGGTCGCGATCCTGATCAAGCAGGAACTCCTGCTGGTGATTGTCGGCGGCGTCTTCGTGATCGAGGCCGCCTCGGTCGTGATCCAGGTGGCGTCGTTCAAGCTGCGCGGCAAGCGGGTCTTCAAGATGGCGCCGCTGCACCACCACTTCGAGTTGAGCGGGTGGGAAGAACCGAAGGTGATCACACGCTTCCTGATCGTCGCCATCCTGTTCGCCCTGTTCAGCCTGACCACCCTGAAGCTGAGATGACGACGCACACCTTTTCCGTGAGCGGGCAGCGGGTGCTGGTGGTGGGCGCCGCCAGGAGCGGCGTGGCCGCGGCCCACCTGCTCGCGCGCCGCGGCGCCGTCGTCACGCTCACCGATCGCAAGCCGGCGATCCCCGAGGAGGCCGACCTGCGGGCGGCCGGCGTGCGCCTCGAACTCGGCGGCCACCAGGTGGCGTCGTTCGAGGCCGCCAACCTGGTGGTGATGAGCCCCGGCGTGCCGCTGGACCTGCCGGAAGTCGCGCGAGCCCGTGCCGTGGGCGTTCCCGTGATTGGCGAGCTCGAACTGGCGTCGCGGTGGCTGCGCGGGCCGATCGTGGCCATCACCGGCACCAAGGGCAAGTCCACCACCACCACGCTGGTGGGCCGCATGCTCGAAGCGGCGGGACGCCGCGTGCTGGTGGGCGGCAACATCGGCTACCCGGTGAGCGCGCAGGTGGAGGCGTCAACCGCGGACACCGTCCACGTGATCGAAGCCAGCAGCTTCCAGCTCGAGGCCACCGACACCTTCCGGCCGTGGATTGCGGCGCTCCTGAACTTCTCGCCCGATCATCTCGATCGCCATCCCGACGACGCGTCGTACGCCGCGGCGAAGACGCGCATCTTCGCCAACCAGCAGCCGCGGGACTGGGCGGTGGTGAACGCCGACAGCGCCGCGGCCCTGCGCATGGCGGAGGCGACGCGGGCGCAGGTCGTGCGCTACGGCGTCGACACCACGAGCGCCGAGGTGCACGCCGGCCGCGGGTTCATCTGGCAGCGCACCTCGGAGGGCGACATCCCGCTGCTGCCGCTGGCGTCGGTGCGGCTGGCCGGCCATCACATGTTGAGCAACGTCGTCGCCGCCACCGCGATCAGCCATCTGGCCGGCGCCACCGGCGCGTCACTGGCCCAGGCCCTGGACGGCTTCACCGGGCTCGAGCACGTGATGGAACCGGTCGGCCACCGTGGCGGCGTGCGGTTCGTCAACGACTCGAAGGCCACCAACATTGACGCCGCCGCGCGATCGATCGAGAGCTTCGACAAGGTGGTGGCGATTGTCGGCGGCAAGTTCAAGGGCGGCGACTTCGCCGACCTGGCGGCGCCGCTGCGCGCGCACGGCCGTGCGGTGGTGGCGATCGGCGAGGCGCGGCCGCTGGTGCGCGCCGCGCTGGCCGAGGTCGTGCCGGTGGTGGAGGCGGACACGCTCGCGGACGCGGTCAGGCAGGCGTGGGACCTGGCGGTGCCCGACGGCGTGGTGCTGCTGGCGCCGGCGTGTTCGAGCTTCGACATGTTTGCGGATTACGCGGACCGCGGCAGGCGGTTCAAGGAGGAGGTGCAGCGGCTGATCGCGGAGCCGTGAGTGTCGCGGGCTTGTCCCGCCGAAGCGCGCAGCGCGTAGGCGGAAGCGGTGAGTAGTCGTCAGCCGGTTGGACGCAATTGAGAGCTGGTCGCTGGGAGCGCAGGCTGCCCCGGTCTGCGAGGCTGGTGTCTCAATTCCCTGAACGACTGGCGACTACTGACGGCTTTCCACCTTCGGCGGAGGCGGCGTGCAACCCAGTTATCGAGTCGAGACCGTCGAACTTTAGTCCCTTCGACGCGGCTGGCTTCGCAACGCGAAGCCAGCCGCGCTCAGGGCAAGGCCCCCAAACGGAGGGGGGCGCGAGTATGGCAAGGAAGCTTTCGTCTGACAAGTGGCTGTTTGTGGCGGCGCTGGCGCTGATTTGCGCCAGCGTGGTCATGGTCTACAGCGCCTCGGCGCTGGTCGCGCTCGAGCGCTTCCAGCAGCCGTACTTGTTCGTGACGCGCCAGCTGATGTGGGCCTGCATGGGCATTGCGGTGCTGTCGATCGTGATGCGCATCGACTACCGCATCTACCGGAACGACAAGCTGATCTGGGCCCTGCTCGGCCTGGTCGCGCTGATGCTGGTGGCCGTGCTGTTCTCCCGGCCCATCAACGGCACGCGCCGGTGGTTCGGGATCGGCGGCTTCGGCATCCAGCCGTCCGAACTGGCCAAGGTGGCCGGCATCTTCTTTACCGCGCTGATCCTCGAGCGCCGCCGCCATCGCATCAACGAACTGGGCTACGCGTTGCTGCCGATTGGCGTGATTGTCGGCGGGCTGGTCGGCCTGATCCTGCTCGAGCCCGACTTCGGCACGGCGGTGTCGCTGCTGGTGGTGATCGGCGTGATGGTGTTCGCCGCCGGCTTCAGCTACCGCTACCTCGCCGGCGCCCTGCTGCTGGCGCTGCCCGCGCTCTACGTGATCCTGATGCAGGCCGACTACCGCCGCCGCCGGCTGCTCACCTTCATGGATCCCTGGGCCGACCCGCTCGGCGACGGCTTCCAGATCATCCAGTCGCTGATTGCCGTCGGCACCGGCGGCGTCGTCGGCAAGGGCCTGATGGCCGGCGTGCAGAAGCTGTTCTACCTGCCCGAGCCGCACACCGACTTCATCTTCGCCGTGATCTCGGAGGAGACCGGCCTGATCGGCGCCTCGCTGGTGGTGCTGTGTTTCTGCGTGATCGGCTGGCGCGGCCTGCGCACGGCGCTGCGCGCGCCCGACAGCTTCGGCGCCTTCCTCGCCCTGGGCATCACGATGATGCTCGTGCTGCAGGCGTTGGTGAACATCAGCGTCGTGCTGGGCCTGATGCCGACCAAGGGCATTCCGCTGCCGCTGGTCAGCAGCGGCGGCTCGTCGATGCTGATCAACCTGCTCGGCGTTGGCGTGCTGCTCAACATTTCGCAGCACGCGCACATGGAGACGGGAGCGGCGTGACCGGTGCGCATCCTGATCGCGGGCGGAGGCACGGGCGGGCATTTGTACCCGGGGATTGCGCTGGCGCGCGAGCTGCGGCGCCGCGATCCGTCGGCGCAGGTGTCGTTTGTCGGCACCGCCGCCGGCATCGAGGCGCGGGTGGTGCCGCGCGAGGGGTTTCAACTGGACCTGATTCGGGTGGCGGGATTGAAGGGCAAGAGCCGGGCGGATCGCCTGCGTGGCTTCCTGCTGCTGCCGGTGGCCGGCGCCGACGCCTGGCGCGTGATCTCGCGGCGGCGGCCGGACGTGGTGGTCGGGGTCGGCGGCTTCGCTTCCGGGCCGGTGCTCGCGCTGGCGGCCGTACGGGGCTGCCCGACCATGCTGCTCGAGCAGAACGCGCTGCCGGGCCTGACCAATCGCCTGCTGGCGCGCTTGGTCCGCGCCGCGGCGGTGAACTTCGAAGACGCGTTGTCGTACTTTCCAGGCACGGGATTTGTGGCCGGCAACCCCGTGCGACCGGAGTTTTTCACGGCCCGGAACGAGGAGGCAAATGATCAAACGTCACCCTTCGACTCGATGGACGCCGCAAGCGGCGTCCATCTCGCTCAGGGAAGGATCCTGATCTTTGGCGGTTCTCAGGGCGCGCACGCGATCAACGTGGCCATGGTGGAGGCAGCGTCGCGGCTGGCAGCCACCGGGTTACGGCTTGCGATCACCCACCAGACCGGCGAGCGCGATCTGGATCTGGTGCGGACCGCGTACGGCCGCGCCGGCCTCGCGGCCCGCGTCGAAGCCTTCATCTTCGAAATCGACGGCGAGATGAAGGCTGCCGACCTGGTCATTTGCCGCGCCGGCGCCACCACGCTCGCGGAACTGACCGCGTCGGGGCGGCCGTCGATCCTGGTGCCGCTGCCGACCGCCACCGACGACCACCAGCGGAAGAACGCGGCGGTCCTGGAGCGGGCCGGCGCCGGCCTGGTGATCGACGAACAGGAGCTGAGCGGCGCCCGGCTCGCCGACGCCATCGCCAGGCTGGTCGCCGCGCCGGCGACGCGGCAACAGATGTCGGCGGCGGCGAGGACGCTGGCGCGACCCGACGCCGCGCAGCGGATCGCGGACCGGGTGGAGCAGTTGGGCGGGCAACGTGCTGGGTAAGACACGACGGGTGCACTTCATCGGCGTCGGCGGGATCGGCATGAGCGGCATCGCGGAGCTGCTCGCCAACCTCGGCTACGCCGTGTCGGGCTCGGATGCGAAGCGCTCGGCGGTGACCGACCGCCTCGCCTCGCTCGGCGTGACGGTGGCCTTCGGGCATGCCGCGGCGCACGTCGGCAACGCCGACGTCGTCGTGTATTCGTCGGCGGTGCGGCCCGACAACCCGGAGGTGGTCGAGGCCAGGGCGCGGCGCATCCCGGTGATCCCGCGGGCCGAGATGCTGGCGGAGTTGATGCGCCTGCGCTTCGGCATCGCGGTGGCCGGCGCGCACGGCAAGACCAGCACCACCTCGATGATCGCGCTGGTGCTCGAGCGGGCAGGCCTGGATCCGACGGCGGTGATCGGCGGGCGGTTGAGCGCCTTTGGCAGCAACGCGCGGCTGGGCCGCGGTGAATACATGGTGGCGGAAGCGGATGAGAGCGATCGCTCGTTCCTGAAGCTGTCGCCGGCGGTGGCGGTGATTACGAATATCGATCGCGAGCATATGGACGCATACGGGGGGTTCGCCGACTTGCAGCAGGCGTTTGTCGACTTCGCCAACAAGGTGCCGTTCTACGGCGCCGTGGTGGCATGCGCCGACGACGCGGAGCTGTCGCGCGTCCTGCCGCGCTTCACCCGCCGCGTCGTCACCTACGGAATTGCCGAAGGTCCGGCTGACGGCGGCGACGCCGCTGAAAGCCCGCCTAACCACCTCCGCCAAGGCTACGGCGGTCAAGAAGGCGGACACTACATGAATGCCGTGCGGCGTCCGGCTCTAGCCGGACCGTTCGACGTCAGCGCGATGGATGTCGTGCTCGAAGGGTTTGGCTCGCGCTGTGTGGTCGTCCAGCGGCACGCCGGCGTGCAGACCGAGCTGGGCCTGCTGGCGTTGGCCGTGCCCGGCCTTCACTCGGTGAGGAATGCGCTCGCCGCGGTGGCGGTCGGCCTCGAGCTCGACGTGCCGTTCGCGAAGATCGCGTCGGCGCTGGCGGAGTTCCACGGCGCCGAACGCCGCTTCGAGCGGCGAGGCATCGTCAACGGCATCAGCGTGGTGGACGACTACGGCCACCACCCCACCGAGATCGCGGCCGTGCTGTCGGCCGCCCGCGCCGCCCGGCCGGCGCGCATCGTCGTTGCCTTCCAGCCGCATCGCTACACCCGCACGCGGGACCTGATGGCGGAATTCGGCGCCGCGCTGGCCACCGCCGACGAGGTCGTGCTTACCGACATTTACGCCGCCAGCGAAGAGCCTATTGCCGGGATCACCGTGGAGGCCCTGGCCGCGGCGGTCAGCGCCGGCCGCGAGCGGCCCGCTCACGTGGTACCGCGCCTGGACGAGGTCGCCGCCGCTGTCGCCGACCTGGCGCGGCCCGGCGACCTGGTGCTGACGCTGGGCGCCGGTTCGATTGGCGGCCTGGCGACCGCGCTGCTCGCGGAACTCGAACGGCGGCACGGTCCGCGGGAGGCCCGGTAATGTCGTCGGTCGCCACCGCCACCGACAAGCGTTTCCGGCGCGCCCACGTGAAGCCGGCGCGCAAGCGCGGCTCCACCGCCAGGCACGCGTGGCTCGCGACCCGGGTGCTGGCGATCGCCCTCGTGCTGGGCTACGGCGGCTATCGCGGCGTCACCTCGATTGCCGCCGCGCAGGCGTTGCAGGTGAGCCATCTCACCGTCCGCGGCCAACAGCGCCTGTCTACCGGCGAGGTGCTCGCGCTGGTCGATGGGCTGCGTGGCCAGAACATCCTGACGATCGGGATTGGCGAGTGGCAGCAACGGCTGCTGTCTTCCCCCTGGGTGGAGAGCGCGACGATTCGCCGCGTGCTGCCGTCGACGCTGGAGATTTCGGTCCGCGAGCGCGTGCCGATGGGCATCGGCCGCATCGGCACCGCGCTCTACCTGATCGACTCCAAGGGCGTGATCGTCGACGAGTACGGGCCGGCCTACGCCGACATCGACCTGCCGATCATCGACGGGCTGGCCACCGCGCCGGCGGACGGCGGTGCCCTGATCGACGCGGCCCGCACCGAGTTTGCCGGCCGCGTCATCGGCGCGCTGGCGTCGCGTCCGGAGCTGGCCAGGCGGGTGTCGCAGATCGACGTCGCCGACCTGCATGACGCCGTCGTGATTCTGGACGACGACACGGCGCTGCTGCGGCTGGGCGACACCGACTTCGTGGCGCGCCTGCAGCAGTACCTGGAGCTGCAGCCGGCGCTGCACGAGCGGATGGCGGGCATCGATTACGTGGATCTGCGATTCGACGAGCGGTTGTACGTGCGTCCGGTCAAGGCGTTGCCGGCGCAGGCAAGACGGTAGAGGACGGGGAGGTATCGGTGGCACGACAGGAACGCTACGTAGTGGGGCTCGACATCGGCACGACCAAGGTCTGCACCGTGGTCGGCGAGATGCTCGAGGAAGGCGGCGTCGATGTGATCGGCATCGGCATGGCCGAATCGAAGGGCCTCAAGCGCGGGGTCGTCATCAACCTGGAAGCCGCGGTTGAGTCGATCAAGAAGTCGATCGAAGAAGCCGAGCTGATGGCCGGCGTCGAGGTCGGCTCGGTGCACCTGGCGATCAGCGGCCCCCACATCA
Source organism: uncultured Acidobacterium sp. (assembly GCA_964355095.1). Taxonomy (GTDB): domain Bacteria; phylum Acidobacteriota; class Vicinamibacteria; order Vicinamibacterales; family UBA2999; genus 12-FULL-67-14b. Next base: position 5,832 of record CAYHCX010000015.1, on the reverse strand, counting down.
AGGGCTTCAACAGCCGCGGCGTGGTGGCGGTGGCCGGCAAGAACCGCGAGGTCACGCGCGACGACGTGCGCCGGGCGATCGACGCGGCCCGCGCGGTGTCGCTGCCCACCGGCCGCGAGATCCTGCACGTGCTGCCGCAAGACTTCGTGGTCGACGAGCAGGAAGGCATCGGCGCGCCGGTCGGCCTGACCGGGGCGCGGCTCGAGGTCAACGTCCACATCATCACCGGCAGCCAGACCGCGACGCAGAACCTGGTCGCCTGCGTCAACCGCGCCGGCGTCGAGGTGATCGACACCGTGATCGGCCAGCTCGCCGCGTCGGAGACGGTGCTGACGCCCGACGAGAAGGAGCTGGGCGTGGCGGTGGTGGACATCGGCGGCGGCACCGCCGATCTCGCCATCTTCGAGCGCGGCAGCCTGTGGCACACCGCGGTGATCGCGGTGGGCGGCGATCACTTCACCAACGACATCGCGGTGGGTCTGCGCACGCCGATCCCCGATGCCGAGAAGGTCAAGCGGCGGGCCGGCTGCGCGCTGTCGTCGATGGTCGAGGAAGACGAGACCATCGAGGTGGCCAGCGTCGGCGGCCGGCGGCCGCGCGTGATGGCGCGGCGCATCCTGTCCGACATCCTGCAGCCGCGCGCGGAAGAAATGTTCCACCTGATCTGGGACGAGATCAGCAAGGCCGGCTACGAGAAGTCGCTCAATTCCGGCCTGGTGCTGACCGGCGGTGGCGCCCAACTCGAGGGCATGTCGGAAATCGCCGAGCAGATCTTCGACCTGCCGATCCGGCGCGGCAGCCCGGCCGGCGTCGGCGGCCTCGCCGACCACGTCGGCAATCCCTCGTTTGCCACCGCGGTGGGCCTGGTGCTGTACGCGGCGCGCCATCGCGGGCCGGCGGGCGCCACCAGCGGCGGCGGCGCGCTCACCCGCGTGATGGGACGGCTGCGCACGGTGTTCAAGGAGTTCTTCTAGCCGGATCCCGCGATCTGGTGATGTGGCGATGTTGAGATGTGGCGACGCGTAACGATTGACACGGAGGAGGCACGATGGCGGATCAGGACGGCTTCGAGGCGCTGCGGCTCACGCTCGATGAAGAAGCGCGCATGGGTGCGCGAATCAAGGTAATCGGCGTCGGCGGCGGCGGCAGCAACGCCGTGTCGCGCATGGTGCAGGCGGGCATCTCGGGCGTGGAGTTCATGGTGGCCAACACCGACGCCCAGGCGCTCAAGGCCAATCCGGCGCCGGTGAAGATCCAGATCGGCGGCAAGCTCACCAAGGGGCTGGGCGCCGGCGCGGATCCGAACGTTGGACGCCAGGCGGCGCTCGAAGACACCGACGCCCTGATCCAGGCGCTGTCGGGCGCCGACATGGTGTTTGTGACCACCGGCCTCGGCGGCGGCACCGGCACCGGCGCGGCGCCGGTGATCGCCAGCCTCGCCACCGAACTGGGCGCGCTCACCATTGCCGTGGTCACCAAGCCCTTCAAGTTCGAGGGCAAGAAGCGCTTCCGGCAGGCCGAGGCCGGCCTCGACGCGCTGCGCGAGGCCGTTGACACCGTGATCACGATCCCGAACGAGCGCCTGCTCGCGGTGATCGATCGCAACACCTCGATGCTCGACGCCTTCGTCACCGCCGACGACGTGCTGCGGCAGGCGATCCAGGGCATCTCGGACCTGATCCTGGTGCCGGGCCTCATCAACCTCGATTTCGCCGACGTCAAGACCATCATGTCGGGCATGGGCGTGGCGATGATGGGCACGGCCATGGCCGAGGGCCCGTCGCGCGCCGTCGACGCCGCCAATCGCGCCATCTCGAGCCCGCTGCTCGAAGACGCCTCGGTCAAGGGCGCGCGCGGCGTGATCATCAACGTGACCGGCGGTCCCGACATGTCGCTGATGGAAGTCAACGAGGCGCTGACCATCATCCAGGAGTCGGCACACGAAGACGCCAACATCATCTTCGGCGCGGTGGTCGACAAGGCGCTCACCAACAAGGTGAAGATCACCGTGATCGCCACCGGCTTCGACCACGTCAAGACGGACCGCTCGACGCCGGCCAACGCGCCGATGCAGACGCCGGTGGACATGTCGGCCTACTCGTCGCACCCGCGCGTGGACATCCAGTCGCCCATCGTTCAGCCGCGTGCGTCGATCGTGCGGAGGCCGGCGCTGGACCTGCCAATGGCGTCGGCCCGGCCGGTCGCGGTGGGGCAGAACGGCGGCGACATACCGCTCGCCGGTCCAGCTGGACCGGGCGGCGAGTTCGACCTCAATCTCGACCTTGACGTGCCGGCCTTCCTTCGGCGGAGCGAAGGGTAGGCCTGATACAGTAGATGGATCCAGGGGAGCCGCGAGCGCCGCCGGCGCAGCGACAGCTCGACGACCCCTTGGAGTCCACATGAAGCCCAGGCCACAACGCGAGATCGCACAGGAAATCCTTTCCAAAGAAGTTGGCTACGTGTCCAAGTCGCACGCCGGCCGGCTGCGCGTCGCCCTGATATTCCCCAACTCGTACTTCGTCGGGATGTCGAATCTCGGCTTCCAGACCATCTACCGTCTCTTCAACGACCAGCCCGACATCGTGTGCGAGCGCGCGTTCCTGCCGCCGAAGCAGGAACTGGCCGCCCTTCGCGAGTCTGGCGCGCGCATCGTCACGCTCGAGTCGCAGACCCCGGTGGCGGATTTCGACGTCATCGCCTTTTCGGTGTCGTTCGAGTGGGACTACACCAACGTCCTGACCCTGCTCCGCCTCGCCGGCGTGCCGTTGCGCGCCGCCGACCGCGACCACACCTACCCGCTGGTGGTGATCGGCGGCGCGGTGACGTTCGTGAACCCGGAGCCGCTGGCGATGTTCGCGGACGTGATCGCGGCGGGCGAGGGCGAAGCGCTGGTGGCCGCCCTGGTGGGCGCGATGAGCACCTCATCACGCAGCGAGCAGTTGAAGCGGCTCGCCCAGGCCCGCGGCTACTACATCCCGTCGTTCTACGACGTCGAGTACGCGGCCGACGGGACCATCGCCCGTTACCTGCCGCGTGAAGGCACCGGCGCGCCGCCGGTGGTGAAGAAGGCGGCGATCAAGACCACCGACGCGGTGGACCCGCCGAGCACCACCATCTTCACGCCCGACACCGAGTTCGGCTCGCGCTTCCTCATCGAGGTGGTGCGCGGGTGCGCCAACCTGTGCCGGTTCTGCTGGGCGGGCTACAACTACCTGCCGGTGCGCGCGTTCCCGACCGACCGCATCCTGGCCCTGGCCCAGGCCGCCCGCGCGCACTCGTCGAAGGCGGGCCTGGTGTCGATTGCGCTGTGCGATCACCCCGACATCGAGCACATCCTCCGCAGCCTCCGTGACATGGGCTACTCGATCAGCCCGGCGTCGTTGCGCCTCGACGACCTCACCCCGACCATCGTCTCGCTGCTCAAGGAAAGCGGCGAGCGAACGCTGACCATCGCGCCCGAAACCGGATCCGATCGCCTGCGGCGCGTGATCAACAAGACGGTGACCAACGCCGAGATCCTCGCCAGCGCCGAGTTGATCTTTTCGAGCGGCATCGAAAGTCTCAAGCTCTACTACATGATCGGCCTGCCCACCGAAGACGATGACGACCTGGTCGCCATTCGCGACCTGACGCTGCAGATCCACGAGATCATGCTGAAGTACGCCCGTCCGCGTGGACGGATCGGCCGCATCGTCGCCAGCGTGAACCCGCTGGTGCCGAAGCCGGGCACCGCCTTCGAGCGGCTGCCGATGGAGCGCACCGACGTGATCGAGCGCAAGATGAAATACCTGCGCGCGCTGGTCGCCGACGTCGACAACGTCTACTTCAACATCAAGAGCGAGCGCCATTCGTACTACCAGGCACTGCTGTCACTGGGCGACCGCCGCATTGCCCCGGCGATTGAACTCGCCGAGGCCAACGGCGGCCAGTGGCGGCGGGCGCTCGCCGATGCCGGCCTCGACGGCGACTTCTACATCTACCGCGACCGATCGAACGACACGGTGCTGCCGTGGAGCATCATCGACGGCGGCATGAAAGACACGTTCTTCCGCGCCGAGTTCGACAAGGCCACTCGCGCCGAGTGGACCCTGCCGCCCAAGCGCGCCAAGGAGAACGCGCGCCTGCTGCCGGTACTGGGTTAAGTCCGGCTAACCGCCTTCGCCAAGGCTTCGGCGCTCAAGAAGCCGGACGCTACACTCGAGGCCAACCCGTGCGATACGACAGCAGACGCCGCCGCCCCGCCAGTCAGCTCGCCACCGCGGCCTGGGCTTCGTATTCCGAATACGCCTGCAGCACCAGCTCTCTCACCTTTTCCTGCGAGTTCGGATCGTTCACCGGCCGCAGCAGCGCGAAGCTGCGCCGCTCGCCGTTCACCGAGTAGGTCCGGGCGGGAAAGGTGACGTTGCGTCCCACGCCGGTCCGGCGCTCCCACACGGCAAACCCGAGGAGCCTGAGCCCCTGCAGCTCGCCATCGGTGAAATGCACTTCGGCGTCGGCCAGCTTCCCTGTCGGCGCGCCCTTGTCGTTCGGCATGATCTTGACCACCATGGTTCACTCCAGTCCACGAGTCCGCTGCCGGACTCGTCCGTTGCGTTTGTTCACGGCCGGTGAGATATCAAGGGCGATGCCACAGCGAAACCGCCGGAATCAGGCGCAATCCTCGCGGGCGATTTCCCCGGATGACAACCGCAGTTGCGCCATCGCCTGGGCGATTCGATGAACCTGCCGGTTCCCGATCCCGCATTTCGTTGGACCGCAGAGCCTTGGGGGCCCGTGCTGCGATGCGCGCCGCTCGAGGCGGTCGCGCAACACGCGTTTACGTCACGGCAACTGCAGTTACCGGCCGATGACCGGTGGGCGGCGGCCGCGGCATCCGTCGGCGGGTCGCGGGAACAGGTGAGGCGCGTGAAGCAGGTCCACGGCAGCGTGGTTCGGGTGCTGCGGCGTGGCGACACCCAGGACGCCGGGCCAGGGGCCCGGCCCGACGGCGATGCCATCGTCTCGAATGAAGCCGGCCTGGTGCTGGCCGTGATGGTCGCCGACTGCGTTCCCATTCTGGTGGCGGACCGCAGTTCGGGTGCCGCGGGCGCCATTCATGCGGGCTGGCGCGGCACCTGCGCTCGCGTGGGGCCGGCCGCCGTTGAAGCCATGCGCCTGCGTTTCGGAACGGAGCCATCCGACCTCGTCGCGGCGATTGGCCCGAGCATTGGGCCTGACGACTACGCAGTGGGGGAGGCGTTGATTGAGTCGTTCCAGAAGGCCGGGCACGCCGCCGGCGATCTCGCCAGGTGGTTCATCCGCCGTGACTCACAGTTGCGTCTTGACCTGTGGTCCGCTAATCGCGATCAGTTGATCGACGCCGGCCTGCAGCCCGAACAAATCTTCACGTGTGGACTCAGCACGCTGGCCCACACCGACGTGTTCGATTCGTTTCGATCGGAAGGCGAGCGGGCCGGGCGCATGGCTGCCCTCGTTGCCGTGCCCAAGCCGGCCCTCGGCGCCGGCGGCTATCTGCAACGTGACCTCGTTCCCTGATGCGGTCCAGGTCCCGCCCATCGCCGGCCAATCCGCGCCCGACAGGGCAAACGTGCCCGACGCATCAAACTGGAGCGTGAAGTCTCTGAAGGCAAGCGGACCGCTCGGCAGCGCGCTTTGCGCGGCCAGTGAAACGCTCAGGGCGAGAAGGCCGGCGCAGGATGCGAGGAGGCGTTTCACGGTGCCATCCCAGCACCGCGAAAAAAGCGCAGGGCGGGAAAGGAGACCCGCCCTGCGCGTCAATCCGGCGAATGCCGGACGCTTAGAACTCGAGCCGCACGCCGACCTGCGCCTTCC
>CAYHCX010000014.1:29262-59206 GCA_964355095.1 uncultured Acidobacterium sp. | reverse complement strand
GCACAGAAGTGATGTGTCTGGTCCCAGAAGTACCCGGTCAAATCTGCGTCTCATCTGTGGCTGTCGTCGGCGATCTGCGGCCCGCTAGCTAGGCCACCGATAGAACAGCCGCAGATTGGACACAGATTAGGCACAGAAGTGATGTGTCTGGTCCCAGAAGTACCCGGTCAAATCTGCGTCTCATCTGTGGCTGTCGTCGGCGATCTGCGGCCCGCTAGCCGAGGTGCGCCCGCGCCGCGGCGGCCAGGCGAGAGGCGTCTGACACCAGCCGGCCGGTTTCATCGTCGGTTGCCGACGTGAAGTGAAGGTCGCGCACGCTGCCGAGGTTGATGCGGATGTTGGCCTCGGCGCCGGCCGCCGCCGCTTCCAGCAACCCAATCGCCACCCCCACGTCGCTGACGGCGGAGCGGTTGCCGCAGGCGGCGACCACCCCGGCCTGCGCCAGCGCTTCAGTGCAGGCGCGCAGGGTGTGCAGCGGCACGACCGTGGCCCCCTGGAGGGCCGACTGGATCGCCGCCGATCGCGCCACCTTCTCGTCGTCGGTGGCCTTCGGCAGCCGATAGGCGCTCAACACGTCGTCGAACGCGGCGCTGTCGGCGTCGGCGAGATCGGCGAGCGTCGCGCCGAGCGGTTGCAGGGCCTGCCTCGCGGCGGCGAGGGCCTCCTTCTCCGCCTCGGTATTGGTGTGGGACTTGGCGAGGCCGGACACCATCACCAGCAGGGAGGCGGCCATCGCGCCGGCGAGGGCCGCCGCGGTGCCTCCACCAGGCGTGGGATCCGGGCGGGCGAGCGCGCCGAGGAACTGCGCCACGGTCATGTCGGAGAACTTCATAGCGAATCGATTCTACCGGCAACCGGGAGCCGGGAACCGGTCCCGGGCGTCATACGATTCGGCCGCGTTTGACGACGCGGCGAATCACCGGTCCGCCGACCCGGATGAGGTCGGCGAGGGCGCCGTTGACGACCACCGCGTCGAGTTGCTTGCCGGGTTCGAGGCTGCCGATGTCATCGGCGCGATCGATGGCGGCGGCCGCGTTGATGGTTGACGCGACCAGGGCTTCTTCGAGCGTCATGTTCATGCCGAAGCACGCCAGCGTCATCACGAACGGCATCGACGGCGTGAAGCCGCCGCCGGGGTTGAGGTCGGTGGCCAGCGCCACGGCGACGCCCTGGTCGATCAGCATCCGCGCCGGCGCGAAGCGGCCTAGTTTCAGGAAGAACGCCGCTGCCGGCAGCAGCGTGCCGACCACGCCGCGCGCCGCCATCTTGTGCGCGTTCGCCTCGTCCACGAAGATCAGGTGATCGGCGGATCGCGCGCCGACGGCGGCCGCGACCGCGGCGCCGCCGCTCAGCCCGAGTTCGTCGGCGTGCACGCGGGGCTTGAGTCCGTGACGCCGGCCGGCCTCGAGAATGGCCTGCGACTCCTCGGGGGTGAACACGCCGGTCTCGCAGAACACGTCGCACCATTCGGCCAGGCCCTCGCGGGCCACGGCCGGGATCATGTCGTCGATGATCAACCGGACGTAGTCCGCGCGCCGTCCGCGGTACTCCACCGGCACCTCGTGCGCGCCCATGAAGGTGGCGGTCAGTTCGATTGGCTGCGTGGCCGCCAGCGCGCGGATGGCCCGCAGCATGCGCAGCTCGGTCTCCCGTTCGAGCCCGTAGCCGCTCTTGGCCTCGGCGGTCGTGGTACCAAATGCCAGCATCTCCGCCAGGCGCGCGCGCGCGCCGTCGATCAACTCGAGTTCGCTCGCCGCCCGCGTCGCGGCCACGGTCTTGACGATGCCGCCGCCGCCCGCGGCGATCTCGGCATAGGTGGCGCCGGCGAGCCGCCGCCGCAGTTCCTCGCGGCGGTCGCCGCCGAACACCAGGTGCGTGTGCGGATCGACAAACCCGGGGACCACGGTACAGCCGCGCGCGTCGATCACCTGCGCGTTCGGCAAGAGCGTGACAGCGCGATCGCAGGCGTCGGCGGGGCCCACGAAGACGATGCGCCCATCGCGGCCGGCCACCGAGCCGCGCGCGATCCCGGAGATGTCGTTCTGCGCCGCGCCCACGCGCGGGCCGGGACCGGCACACGTGGCGACGAGATCGGCGTCTTGTATCAGAAAGTCTGCGTTCATCAACTCCAGAGCCGCAGATTACGCAGATTACGCAGATGCGGCAAGCGGGAAGCGCCCACGCGCGCGCAGCGCGCGCGATGACCCGGCGAGCGCCCCGGTGGAATGAACCGGTGCCGAAGTTCCTGTCGAGTTCATTCCGCCGGGGCGCTCGCCGGGTCGTCAGCGGCTTCGCCGCTGGGCGCGTTTCCCGTCTGCGTCATCTGTGTCATCTACGGCCCCGGCGGTCGCGTCTGTCTGTGCCCGATCACCCGGGGCGGCCAACGCCGAGTGCCGCGAAGACCGCATCGGCCTCCATGCCGTCGATGCGCACGCGCTTGGAGCGCGAGCGATCGCCGCTCACGATCTGGATGCTGCGTCTGGGAAGGTCGAGGGCGTCGGCGAGTACCGCCACGAGCTCGGCGTTGGCGGCGCCGTCCACGGGCGCGGCGGCCAGCCGCACGAGCAGGGCGCCATCCCTCAGGCCGGCCACGCCGCTGCGGCCGGCGCGCGGGATGACGCGCACGTCGATCAGGCCGGCGCTAGCCGGCCTGGCTGTCGGCTTTGGGCGTGACATCCGCCGGCCGTGGCGACTGTGCCGGCGCCGCTTCCGCGGTGCGCGGGCGGTGGAGCAGGATGCGGTCTTCGCGCGACCGCGCATCCTGGTCGCGGATGAACTCCAGGGTGCTGTTCAGCGTCCGCACCAGCGCCTCGATGTCGTTCTCGACCTCGCGGCGCTTCATGCGCAGGTTGTCGATTTCGCGCTGCACGTCTTCGAGGCGCGATTGCGCCTTCTGCAGGAGGAGGTCGGCGCGGCCTTCGGCTTCCCGCAGCGTCAGCGCGGCTTCCGCCTGCGCGTGCTCCCTGATCTCGTCCGCCAGCTTCTGCGCGGTGAGCAGCGTGTTGCGGAGGTTGCGCTCCTGCCCGCGATGCTCGCCGAGCACGGCGTCGAGCTTGGCCACGTCCTGGCGGAGCTTGTCGTTGTCGCGCAGGGCGTTCTCGTAGTCGTCGGCCACTTCAAGGAGGAACGCCTGTACCTCGCCGCGGTCGTACCCGCGCATCACGGTCTTGAATTGCTGCTGCCGGAGATCGAGAGGCGTCACCTTCATGCGTAGTCCCTCATGCCGAATATCGCCGTGCCGACGCGGACCATGGTGGCCCCTTCTTCGATCGCCACTTCGAAGTCGTGGCTCATGCCCATCGACAACTCGCGGAGCCGGGCCGCCGGCACGCCGCCCTCGGCCAGCTGGTCGCGCAACGCCCGCAGCTTGGCGAACCAGGGGCGCGCGTCTTCCGGGTTTTCGGCCAGTGGCGGCAGGAGCATCAGCCCCACCAGCGCCGCCGACCGGCATTCGGCGGCCGCGGCAAAGATTCCCGGCACCGTGTCCACCGGCGCGCCGAACTTGGTGTCTTCGAGCGCAAGGTCCACCTGCACCAGCACGTCCAGCGTGCGTCCCGCCGCCGCGGCGCCCTGGTCCACGCGCTGCAGCAGGTCGATGCTGTCGATGGCGTGCACGGCATCGACGACGGCCGCCGCCTTCTTCGCCTTGTTCGACTGCAGGTGGCCGATGAGATGCCACCGTAGTCTCGTATCGGCCGACGCCGCGATCTTCTGCAGCGCCTCCTGGACCTTGTTTTCGCCGAAGTCGAGCTGGCCCGCCTCGGCGGCGGCCCTCACGGCGTCGATGGGATGGGTTTTCGAAACGGCGATCAGCCGGACGTCGTCCGGGTGCCGTCCGGCCCGCCCGGCGGCCGCCGCGATGCGATCGCGAACCTCCGCCAGGCGCCCGGGAATGTGTTCGTACACGCGCTTCTAACTTCTCACTTCTGACTTCTTACTTCTTCAGCTGCGCGATCATGCCCTTGGCCTGCGTCGCGTACTGGCCGTCCGGCTCGAGCTGGACGCAGGTCTCGAACGCGGCCACGGCGTCCGCCAGCTTGCCTTCGTTCAGCAGCGCCATGCCGAGCTGGTAGTGGGCGTCGGCGTGAGCCGGGTTCGCCTTGATGGTCTCTTCGAACTTGGCCTTGGCGTCGGCGATCTTGCCCTGGTTCCAGAGAATGATGCCCTGGTTGAAGGTGGCGTCGGCGCTGCCGCTGCCGCCGGCCGCGGCGGCCTTGGCGCTCATCGCCGAGGCTTCGTCGAAGCGCTTCTGGTTGTTGTAGAGCGTGGAGAGCGCGTTGAGCGCCTCGGTGTAGTCGGGCTTCACCTCGAGGGCCTTCTTCCACGTCTCCTCGGCCTGCTTGTCGTCCTTCTTCGCGAGATAGGCGACGCCGATGTTGTAGAGGCAGTCGAAACAGGCCGGCGACACGGCGAGCGCGGCCTGGAACTTCTCGATCGCGGCGTCGTGATTGCCGGCGCGGCTGGCGACGACGCCTTCGTCGAACACCTTCCGCAGTTCCGCCGCCTTAGCTTCGTTGTTCGCGGCGGTGGTCGGCGCCAGCACGATGTTGGCCTCGCTGACCTTGCCGAGGCCGACGCGCAGCATGGTCTCGGCGGCGCCGATCTTTTCGTCGGTGGCGGTGACCTTGTACTGGCCCGACGCGGTCAGCAGCTGGATGTACTCGCCGCGCTTGTCGGTCTTGGTGGTCAGCTTGCGGTTGCCGGCCTGGGACTCAATGGTGATGGTTACGCCGATCAGGGGCTGGCCCTGGGCATCCACGACCTTGCCCTTGATCATCGTGGATTGCGCGAAGGCGGCGGACGCCGCCAGGACGGACGCGAGCAAGATCGTGGCGATGCGGGCCTGAGCGCCGAAGCCTTGGCGACGGCGGTTCGTGAAAAAGTGTGTCATGTGCGGTGCCTGCCTTAGATCAAGAGTGTACGTCAGACGGCGAAAAAACGGGTCACCGCCTCCGGGCTCTGGGTCACCGGTGCCGGGGGGAACGAGTCCAGGAAGCGGCGGCCGTAGCCCATGGTCCGCAGGCGCGGATCGAGCACGGCCAGCACGCCGCGGTCGCTGCGGTGGCGGATCAGGCGGCCCAGCCCCTGCAGCATCGCCAGGATGGCGAGGGGGACCTGGTATTCCTGGAAGGCGTCGCCGCCCTCGGCGGTGATCGCCTCGATGCGGGCGGCGGTGATCGGATCGCCCGGCGAGGCGAACGGCAGCTTGTCAATGATCACGCAGCTCAATTGCTCGCCGACCACGTCCACGCCCTGCCAGAACGACGAGGTGGCAAACAGCACGGCATTGGGCGTCGTCCGGAACTGCGTCAACAGCACGCTGCGCGGCGCTGACCCCTGCACGATCAGCGGGTAGGGGAGCTCGAGCTCGATGCGGTCGCGCACCGAGCGCAGCATGGCGTAGCTCGTGAACAGGACGAAGGCGCGGCCCTCGGTGCGCCGCAGCAGGTCGAGCACCTCGCGCGCCACCGCGTCGCCGTACTCCGGGGACTTCGGCGGCGGCATCTGTCGCGGCAGGTAGAGGATGGCCTGCTCCGTGAAGTCGAACTCCGATGGCACCCGCAGGTCGGCGGCGTCGTGCGCGCCGAGGCGCCGCTTGACGTACTCGAACGAGCCCGCGACGGTGAGCGTCGCCGAGGTGAGCACGGTGGCGCGCATCTTGTCGAGCAACTGCTCGCGGACGATCGCCGAGACGTCGATCGGCGCGGCGCGCAGGAAGACGCCGCGGTGGCGCGTCTCCAGGAAGTAGACAAACGCCGGGTTCGCCGCCTCGAGCAGGAACTGCAGGTTGTCGCGGAGTTGCGCGGCCCGGCGGGCCAGCGTGGCCGCCTCCTCGTTGGCGACGCTGCCGGGGCCGGCGGCCGCCCCGGCGACCCGCTCCAGGTCGCGTTCGACGGCGTTGAGGCCGCTGACCAGCCCGAGGCCGTCGTCGATGATGTCGCCGAACCAGTCGGGGCCGATGCGCAGCCGTTCTTCGCCGAAGCCGCCTGCCCTGAGCGAAGTCGAAGGGCCGCGCGATTGCCGGGCCATGGCCAGCCGGCCGAAGAACTCGCGCGCGTGATCGTCCACCCGCCGCAGCGCCCGCCGGATGTCGCCACCGGCATCCTCGATCGCGCCGAGGTTCAGCGCGCGCTCGCCGTCGCGCACCAGGTCATCGACCCGATAGTTGCTGACGGCAATGCCGAAGTACTGCGTCGCGACGTCCTCGAGCTGGTGCGCCTCGTCCAGCACCGCGTAGTGGCACTCGGGGATCACCTCGCCGTAGCTGCTGTGCCGCACCGAGGCGTCGGCGCACAGCAGGTGGTGATTCACGATCACGATGTCCGACTCCGCCGCGCGCTGGCGCATGCGGGTGACGTAGCACTCCTGGTATTGCGGGCAGTCGTTGCCGAGGCAGGTGTCGGCGGTGGCCGAGACGTCGTGCCAGGTGGCCGAGTCTTCCGGCAGCTCGCGCAGCTCGGCGCGATCGCCCGTCTCGGTGACCCGCCGCCACTCGTCCACCATCGACACGAAGTCGTGCGGCACCGCCGGCGACGCCCGCAGCTGATCGAGCCGGTGGAGGCACAGGTAGTTGGCGCGGCCCTTCATGTAGGCGGCCTTGAACGGCACGCCCAGCGCCTCGCGCAATACCGGCAGGTCCTTGAAGTAGATCTGTTCCTGGAGGTTCTTGGTGCCGGTCGAGATCAGCACCCGCTGGCGGCTCAGGATGGCCGGTACGAGGTAGGCCAGCGTCTTGCCGGTGCCGGTGCCGGCTTCGGCGAGCAGCACGCCGCCGTCGCGCAGCGTCTCGGCGACGGCCAGCGCCATGGCGCGCTGGCCCGCGCGGGGCTCGAACTGATCGACCGCCCGCGCCAGCACGCCGTCGTCGGCAAACGCCGCCTCCACGGCGGCGACTAGCCCCGGCGTTCCGGGTAGAGCGGGAACTTCCGGCACAGCTGCTCGACTTCCGCCTTGATCATCGTCAGCGCGCGCGCATCCTCTGGTGTGGCAAGCGCCCGCGCGATGAAGCCGGCGATCAGGTCCATTTCCGCTTGGCCCATGCCGCGCGTGGTCACCGCCGGCGTGCCGAGGCGCACGCCGCTCGCCACCATCGGCGGATTCCGGTCGAACGGGATCGCGTTCTTGTTGACCGTGATCCCGGCCTGTCCCAGCGCCGCCTCCGCGACCTTGCCGGTAATGCCCTTGGAGAACACGTCCACCAGGACGATGTGATTGTCGGTGCCGCCGCTGACGATGCGGAAGCCGGAAGCGGTCATGGCGGCGGCGAGGCGCCTGGCGTTGGTGACCAGCTGCTTCTGGTAAGCCGCAAACTCCGGGGTCGCGGCCTCGCGGAGGCACACCGCCTTGGCGGCGATGATGTGCATCAATGGCCCGCCCTGCACGCCCGGGAACACCGCGCGATCGAGGTCTTTGGCGTACTGCTGGCGGCACATCACCATGCCGCCGCGCGGCCCGCGGAGGGTCTTGTGCGTGGTGGTGGTGACGAAGTCGGCGTGCGGCACGGGGCTGGGGTGCTGGCCGCCGGCGACGAGGCCGGCGATGTGGGCCATGTCGACCATCAGCGGCGCGCCGACGCGGCGCGCCACCTCGCCCATGCGCGCGAAGTCGAAGACGCGCGGATAGGCGCTGGCGCCAGCGATGATCATCTTCGGCTTGTGCTGTTCGGCCAGCCGCTCGAACTCGTCGTAATCGACCCGCTCGTCGTCCTGGCGCACGCCGTAGGGCACGATCGTGTAGAGCTTGCCGGAGAAGTTCAGGGGGTGGCCGTGGGTGAGGTGACCGCCATGCGCGAGGTTCATGCCGAGCACCACGTCGCCGGGCTTGAGCAGCGTGAAGCAGACGGCCATGTTGGCCTGCGCCCCGGAGTGGGGCTGCACGTTGACGTGGTCGGCGCCGAACAGCGCCTTGGCGCGGGCGATGGCCAGCGTTTCGGCGACGTCCACGAACTCGCAGCCGCCGTAGTAGCGCTTGCCCGGGTAGCCTTCGGCGTACTTATTGGTCATCACCGAGCCGGCGGCTTCGAGCACGGCGCTGCTGACGAAGTTCTCCGACGCGATCAGCTCCAGGCCTTCGGCCTGCCGCGTGGTTTCGTTGGCGATGGCCGCGGCAATCTCCGGATCCGATTGCGCGAGCGACCGCTGCATCAATGACAGGTTGTCCATGTGGAGCTGTGATTCTATCAGGCGCGAAGGGGTCCGGCCCGTCGTCTCCCGGGGCTCGGGGTCAGGCCCCTGATTTCTCGATGCGGTGGATCTTCTCGACGCGGCCGGCGTGGCGTCCGCCCTCGAAAAGCGTTTCCAGGAAGACCTTGACGATCTCCCGGGCGCGCACTTCCGGCGTGACGCGGGCGCCGAGCGTGAGCACGTTGAGGTCGTTGTGCTCGCGGGCCAGCCTGGCGGTGTCGGTGTCAACCACCGGCGCCGCGCGGACGCCCCGCACCTTGTTGGCGGCAATCGCCATCCCGATGCCGGTGCCGCAGACCAGGATGCCGCGATCGAATTGCCCGCTCGCCACCCCGGCGCCCACCGCCTGCGCGAAGTCGGGGTAGTCCACCGACGCCGCGGACGTGGTGCCGAAGTCCTGGTAGGTGGCGCCCAGCTCGTCGAGCGTGCGCTTCAGCGAGTCCTTGAGGTGGAACCCCGCGTGGTCGGCGGCGAGAGCGATGTGCATGGCAGATTCTATCGTGCCCGCCTTCGCTCGCGCCGGTAGCTCGCGAGCTGCGGCGAGGTCTCGCCGCAGCGGCCTTCGGCCGCGAGGGCGGAGCACCGTGACACTATAGACAGGTGCTTCCCACCGCAATCGTCAACGCCAAGGGCGAGGACCGCATCCGCGGCGGCCACCCCTGGATCTACCGGTCGGACGTCATGGACGTTTCCGGCGTCGAGCCCGGCATCGTCGTCAGGGTGCGCGGGCCGCGCCACCGCGAGCTGGGCCACGCGCTGTTCAGCGACCAGTCGCAAATCACGCTGCGGATGATCGCGCGCGACGATCGCGCGATCGACGAGGCGTTCTGGCGCGGACGCCTCGATCGCGCCATCCGCTTCCGCGACGTCCTCGCGATTGACGCCACCGCGTATCGCCTCGTGCACGGCGAGGCCGACCTGCTGCCGTCGCTGATCGTGGATCGCTACGGCGACTACCTGGTGATGCAGACGCTGTCGCAGGGCATGGATCGGCTGACGCCGGCGCTGCTGCCGCTGCTCGTGGAGCTGACCGGCGCCAGGGGCGTGCTGGCGCGGAACGATCCCAAGGTGCGGTTGCTCGAGGGCCTGGAACAGAAGGTCGAGGTCCTGCACGGCGCGGTGCCCGAGACCATCAGCGTGCGCGAGGCCGGCGTGACCTACGACGTCGATCCGTGGCGCGGGCAGAAGACCGGGTTGTTTCTCGATCAACGCGAGAACCGGGAAGCGGCCGCGCGCTACGCGCACGGGGCCCTGCTGGATTGTTTCAGCTACAACGGCGGCTTTGCGCTGGCGCTGGCGCCGCGGTGCCAGACCGTGGAGGCCGTCGACGTGTCAGCCGACGCGGTGGCCCGCATCACGGCCAACGCGGCGGCCAACGGCGTCACCAATCTCACCGCCCGCGAGGCCAACGTGTTCGACGAGCTCCGGCACATGGAACGGGACGGCGCCCGTTACGACACCATCGTGCTGGACCCGCCCGCCTTCGCCAAGAACAAGGCGTCCATCCAGAACGCTCTGGCCGGTTACAAGGAAATCAACCTCCGCGCCCTGCGCCTGCTGGCCCCCGGCGGCTATCTGATTACGTGCAGTTGCTCGTACAACGTGGACGAGGGGATGTTCGCCCAGACGGTGTTCGAGGCCTCCGTGGACGCCCATACCCCCGTAACTGTGGTGGAAAAACGCATGCAGGGGCGGGATCATCCGGTGCTGCTGGGGGTACCGGAGACCTACTACCTGAAGTGTCTGATTCTCCGCAAATTGGCCTAAAACACCGGCTGCGGCCGGCCGACAAACGGGGACGGCAACATTCATGTAAGTAAGGGTAATCATCAGGCTAATTCGGGAAGACAAGCGGTTACATCGCGTGTGCACTCCCCACCCGCTGCTGTTCGGTCACATTTTTCGGGGGGGAAGATGGCTAACGGTATCTTCGGCCGGGTTTTGAGTGGAGCGGTGGGCGTGATGGGCCTGCTGGCTCTTCCGGCGTCGCTCTCAGCTCAGACGACCGCGACGCCGACGTTCACAAAGGACGTCGCGCCGATTTTTCAGAACAAGTGCGAGTCGTGCCACCGGCCGGACTCGATCGCGCCGTTTTCGCTGATCACTTTCGAGGAGGCGCGTCCGTGGGCGCGTTCGATTCGCGATCGCGTGGCGTCGCGCAACATGCCGCCCTGGCACATCGACAAGACCGTCGGCATCCAGCACTACAAGGACGACCGCTCGCTCAGCGAGAAGGAAATCGACACCATCGTGAAGTGGGCCTCCAACGGCGCGCCGAAAGGCGACCTCACGGACATGCCCAAGCCGATGTCGTGGGAAGCCGGCAACGGCTGGAACTACGCCAGCAAGTTCGGCGGCCCGCCCGACCTGATCATCAAGTCGCCCAAGTACACGCAGAAGGCCGTGGCCATGGACGCCTGGTACAAGCCGGTCGTTGAGGTGCCGGTCACCGAGCCCCGCTGGGTTCGCGCCATCGAAATGCGCCCGGGCTCGCTGAAGGGCCGCAAGATCACCCATCACGCGCTCGCCTACCTGCTGCAGGACGACAAGGAAAGGACGGCAAGGCGACGACCACTGCGACGTTCTCGCTGCCCGGCGAATACCTGATCCGCGTCGAAGGCAACGACTCGTCCGGCGTCGGCGGCGGCGGCTTCCAGTGCTGCTGGACGACGGCCTACTTGAAGGTCAGCGTGAAGGCCGCGAACACCGGCGGTCACTGATCGCGTGATATTGTCACGCGTTGTCTCGCGGCCTGGGTCATCGGCGTTGACGTGAGCTGGTAAGTCCTGGTTCCAGAAGGGCGGGGGCCAACACCCCCGCCCTCTTTTTTTCTATACTGAAGCCACACGATGTTGCTTCACCTCATCCTGGCCCACCCCGGTAGCACATGGCGAAACTGACGGGCGGATCCGCACTCCGTCGCAGCCTGTCGCTCCGCGACCTCATCGTTTACGGTCTGCTGTTCATCGGCCCGCTCGCACCGGTGGGTTTGTTCGGCGTGCTCGACGCGCGCACGAACGGCGCGGTGGTCATGGTTTACCTGCTGGCCACCGTGGCTATGGCGTTCACCGCGTGGTCGTACGCTGAGATGTCGCGCGTGGTCCCGCACGCGGGCTCGGTGTTCGCGTACGCCAGCGAAGGGTTGGGGCGCCATGCGGGTTTCCTGGCCGGATGGCTGGCCATGCTCGACTACCTGCTCATCCCGTCGGTGGCCTACCTTTTCTCGGGCATCGCGCTGCACGCGCTGGTGCCGTCGGTGCCGGCCTGGGTGTTCACGGTGGCGGCGTTCATGCTGACGACGGCGCTGAACCTGGCTGGGGTCGCCGTGGCCGCGCGGGTGGGTTTCGTGGTGCTCGTGGCCGAGGTCGTGGTGCTGCTGGTCTTCGTGGCCGCGGCGCTCGTGGTGATCGCCCAGGACGGGACCTCGCGGGCGTGGACCACGCCCCTGACCGGCCTCGGCGCCTTCGACCTCTCGGCGGTTGTCGGCGCGATCTCGGTGGCCGTGCTGTCGTTTCTCGGGTTCGACGCCATCGCGTCATTCGCCGAAGAGAGCACGGGCGACGAGCGCGAAGTGGGCCGCGCCATCATGGTCTGCCTCGCGGTGACCGGCAGCCTGTTCGTGCTGCAGGTCTGGTTGGCGGGGGTGTTGAGCACCATTCCTCCCGCGGACCTGGCGGCGCACCCCCAACGGCAAGGCACGGCGTTCTACGACCTCGCCCGCGTGGCGATCGGGCCGTGGCTGGCGACCGTGCTGGCCATCACCAAGGCGGTGGGTCCGGCCTTTGCCGCCATGACCGCGCAAGCCGCTGCCGCGCGCCTGCTCTTCGGGATGGCCCGCGCCGGGCGGCTGCCCGCGGCGCTGGCGCGCGTGGACTCGCGCCACGGCGTGCCCACGGTGTCGCTGCTCTCCGCCGCGGCGCTCACACTGGCCGTGTCGGTGTGGGCGGCGCGCCGGGACGATGGGCTCGACGCGCTGGTGTCAATCGTGGACGTGGGCGCGCTCGCGGCGTTTACGTTGCTGCATGCCTCGGTGGTGGGCTACTTCGTCGTCCGCGGGCGGGCCGCCGCCCGCCTGGCCCACCGCGTGGTGCCGGTGGCGGGCGCCGTGGTCACGGTCTGGGTGATTGCCGGCGCCAGTACGCCGGCGAAGGTGGTGGGCCTGGTGTGGCTGGCCGCCGGCGTCGTGGTGCTGGCCGTGCGTCGAGCTACGGTGCGGTAGCGGGCGGCGCCGTGATCTTCTGGATCAACGGCTCAAGCTGTTCGGCGGTCAGCTGGCCCGGGTTGTAATTCGCCACCTTGCCGTCGCGATCGATGAACACGAGGGTTGGAGTGGTGGAGACGCCGTAGTGCGCGAAGATCTCCGCGCTGACCGGTACCGCGTAATCCTTCATCCAGGGGTAGGTCTTGTCGCGCATTTCCGCGGTGTACGCCATCTCTTCCTGCGCCTCGGCTGCCTTTCGCTGGGCCACGTATCCGTAGAGCTTGGTCGGCGCCACGAGCGTCAGTCCGGTTGCCGCGTACTTCTTGAGCATGGTCTCGAGGATGGGGCCCTGAATCTTGCAGTCGGGGCACCAGTGCGCCCACAGGTACAGGATGACCGGCTTGCCTTTCAGGCTGGCCAGGCTGACGCGTGCCGGCCCAATCCATTGACCGCTCTCGATCGGAATCGCCGGCGTGCCTTCGAGGCCGAGGAGGTTGATGTTCTTGTTGATGCGCTCGACGATCGAGGTGTTCCTGTAGGTGTCCAGCTCGTGCCGCAGGTAGATGATCGCGTCGGATCGGTTGCCTTGCCCGGCCGTGGCGAGTGCCTGCACTTCGATCGCCGCGCCAAGGGCGACCGGCAGCCGCGGCTCATCGTCCAGCTTGCGTGTCTTCAGTTGCTCTTCAATAATTTCGTAGGTGCGGGCCGCGTACGTCATGGCCGCGTCGTAATTCTTCGCGGCGACCGCGCCGCGGCCGAGCCACGAGAAAGCTTCGACGGCGATCGGCGTGGTGCCGCTCGCGGCCATGTCGTCGAGCACCAGCTTCTCGGCCTTCTTGAAATCAGGCTCGGCGATCGCGGCGCGCACTTGCTGGATGATGGTCAGCGGCGGTGCGGGTTTCGCGGTGTCTTGCGAGAGGGCCGGGGCGGCGACAACCAGAGACAACACCAGGGCAGACAGCGTGCGCGTCATGCCGGCGAGGATACTCCAAAGCCACCCACACGCGGATGCCGCGTATGGGTGGGCCGGCGGACGGTTTATAGTTGCGGAATGCACAAACCTCTGCCGTGGGCGACGCGGTGTGTCGCGACTATCGCCATCACCCTGACCTTGGCCGCTCTCAGCCTGACGCAACCGCACGCGCAGTCGCCGGGCCTTCGCGGCTTTCCGGATGACGCGGTGGCCGCGCAGCGGCAGCGCGAGGAGCAGTTCCGGAAGGTCCCGGACGCGGCGCGGATCAAGACGTACATGGAGGCCATGGCCGGCGAGTCGCACGTGGCCGGCCAGCCATCATCAAAGAAGGTCGCCGACTGGGCGCTGGCCCAGTTCAAGTCATTCGGCCTCGACGCGCGCATTGAGGAGTTCGAGGCCATGATGCCGTGGCCACTGGAGACGAGCGTGGAGCTCGTCGCGCCGGAAAAGTACACCCTCAAGATCAAGGAACCGGTGCTGCCGGAAGATCCCGACTCGGGCGACCAGACGCCGCTCTACAACGCGTACTCCGGCGACGGCGACGTCACGGGGGAAGTGGTGTACGTCAACTACGGCATGCCCGCCGACTTCGAACGCCTCAAGCAGCTCGGGATCAGCGTCACGGGCAAGATCGTGCTCGCGCGTTACGGCGCCGGCTGGCGCGGCATCAAGCCGAAGGTGGCTTACGAGAACGGCGCCATCGGCTGCCTGATCTACTCGGACCCGCGAGATGACGGCTACTTTGCCGGCGACGTGTATCCGGCCGGGCCTTATCGCCCGGAGTTCGGGGCGCAGCGCGGCAGCGTGATGGACATGCCGGTCCACCCCGGCGACCCAATCACGCCCGGATGGGGCAGCGAGGCCGGCGGCAGGAAGAACCGCCGTGAAGACTCGCAGACCATCCTCAAAATCCCGGTGCTGCCGATTTCGTACGGTGACGCCCTCCCGATCCTCAAGCAGTTGAAGGGACCCGTGGCGCCGGCCGAGTGGCGCGGCGCGCTGCCGGTGACCTATCACCTCGGCCCCGGCCCGGCGCAGCTGCACATGAAGCTGGCGTTCGAGTGGAAGAACCGCCCGCTCTACAACGTGATGGTCACCATTCCCGGCACCACGCGCGCGGACGAGTGGATCATCTTCGGCAACCACCACGACGCGTGGGTGAGCGGCGCCGACGACCCGATCAGCGGCGCCTCGTCGCTGATGGAGACGGCGCGCGGTCTGGCGGAGATGCTGAAGACCGGCTGGCGGCCGTCGCGCACGATCAAGATCGCGCTGTGGGACGGCGAGGAATGGGGCCTGCTCGGATCGACCGAGTGGGCCGAGAAGCATGACGCCGAGCTGAAGCAGAAGGCCGCCGTCTACATCAACACCGACGGCACCGGCAAGGGCTGGCTCAACGCCGGCGGCTCGCACGGCCTGCAGCAGTTCATGAGCGAGGTCGCGAAAGACGTGATGGATCCGCGCACCGGCAAGCCGATATTCGAGGAAGCGCGCCGCCGCGCGATTCTCGGCGAGGCGGAGGCGGATCGCAAGGCCGCCGAGGCCGACCCCTCGCTGCGGCTGGCGCCGCTCGGATCCGGCTCTGACTTCACGCCCTTTCTGCAACACCTCACGCTGTCGGCACTGAACGTCGGCTTTGGCGGCGAGAGCCCGGGCGGCGTCTACCACTCGGCCTACGACACCATCAAGTGGTACCAGACCTACTCCGATACCGACTACTCGTACGGGCGGACGCTGTCGCAGCTGACCGGCACGCTCGTGATGCGGCTGGCCGATGCGCCCGTGTTGCCGTTCCAGTTCACCGACACCGCCGACACCCTCCTGCGCTACGTCGTCGAGATCGAGAAGCTGGCCGAAACGAAGAAAGACTCGAAGGTGGACATGAAGCCGGTACGCGCCGCCGTCGAAAAGCTGCGTGACGCCGGACGGGCGTTCGAGAAAGCCTATGGCGCCATCGGCCGCGCCAACACCACGACGCTGCTGGGCCGCGCCGAACTGCAGGCGCTCAACCAGTTGCTGATCACGTCGGAGCGGAAGCTGGGCAACACCGAGGGGCTGCCGCGCCGCGAGTGGTTCAAGCACCAGATCTACGCGCCGGGCTTCTACACCGGCTACGGCGTGAAGACGATGCCCCAGATTCGGGAGGGGCTCGAAGAGGGGCGGTTCACCGAGGCGCAGGGCGGCGTTCGTACCGTATCGGCTGCCGTGAACGCCCTGGCCGCGCAGGTTGAGCAAGCGGCTCAGGCGTTGCAGCAAGCGGTCAAGTAGTGACAGAGATTCCTCCCGAGGCCAAGGCCGCCGCTGACCGCGGCGTTCTCATTGACGCCATCAAGATCACGCGCCAAGTGACCTCGCTGGGACTCAAGGAGGCAAAGGATGCCGTCGACGCGTATCGCCGAGGGGCCACGAGTGCGACCAGTCCCGACGGTGTTCAGATCCCGATGCAGGCCATTTCGGCGCTGCATCAGGGCAGCCTGATTGACGCCATCAAGCGCACGCGAGAGGCAACGGGACTTGGGCTCAAGGACTCGAAAGAAGCCGTCGAGAACTACCTGGCCGCTCACCCGAACATCGACGAACAGTTTCGGGCTGCACGCCGTGGCCGAAACGGCCCGACGGCCGTGATGGCGATTGCTGGTTTGATCTTTGTCGCTGCGGCCGTCTTCTGGTGGCTGTCGCGGGCATAGCTCTCGTCAGCGGTCGCCTTGGCACCGGCACAACTGCCTGAGGTGCGGAAGGGTGCCTGGTCGTGCCTGGGGTCGGTCGGCGCCTCTGCGCTGCGAGGTGAATTCCCGTTGAACGAAACCGCTGCGCGGTAGGCCTCCTGCCTGAATCGCGGCGCCCATCCGAAGTTCCCCGACAGACACTTCTCCAATCGACACGGCCGAGCAGGTGTGCCCGCCGCGTGTCGGAGGAGGTGTGTCATGACCGAGCTTCGCCGACGGATGGACGACGACATGCAGGTGCGAGGGATGGCGGATCGGACGCGGGAGACCTACCTGTGGGCCGTGAGCGGACTGGCGATGCGGAAAGCCCTGTATCAAGGGCACGCGCATCGCCGTTTACGACGTGCTCGAGTATCTCGCCGGAGGCATGACCGAGGACCAGATCCTCGGCGATTTCCCGGATCTCAAGCGCGACGACATCCGCGCCTCCCTGGCCTTCGCTGCGGCTCGTGAACGGCGCTTGTCGAACTCCGTGGCGTGAAAATCCTCTTCGACGCGAATCTGAGCCCGGCGCTCGTGGCCAGACTGGCTGCTGAGTATCCAGGTAGCTCGCATGTGCGTGATGTCAGCCTTCACTCGGCGCCAGATGCCGAGATTTGGGACTACGCAAAGACCCACGGTTTCGTGGTTGCCTCCAAGGACACCGATTTTCGGGAGCGCAGCTTCGTCGAGGGTTTTCCTCCGAAGGTCATCTGCTCAGACGCGGTGGGTTGTGGGCCAACCGTATGAGATTGTTGCGTACGTCACTTTTGATCCCACCACAGTAGAACGCCGACTTCCACACACATTGCGATTCATCACGCTGAGAGAGCTGGCCACGACTAGTGTCCGCTGGGCGACGGACTACCTGGCCGAACACCCCACGCACGGTCACTGGGGCATTTCATTTCTCGAACTCGTTCGAACGGGAGCATTCACGATTGACGGGCGCGCCCCGCATTGGCCAGAGCACGGAGCCGCGGCGCTGTGGTTCGCTCGGGTCGCGCCATCAACGCCGGCGACGGACCTCGGACCGGGGCGCCCGTTTCTGGCCTTGGAGTTCTGGATGCCCGATAGTGCGTACGTCGCCTACATGCGCGGCAAGGGCCACTACGCCGCATACGGCAACGTGACGCTTCTTCAAGAGTCTGACTCAAGCTGGCGGGGGTCGGCAAACGTCGCTGGCCTGACAATAGTCGCCAAGTGCCTGCCAACCGGGCCGGTTACCGGGGGAGCGGGATCCGCCGGAATGCAAGCTTTCTTCCCACCACATCAAGCCGCTGCAGCCGACGAGCGGCGCAAGTTGTGACACTCTTGAGTAATGAAACCGCCGCTCGTGGCTGAGGGGCATGTCGTTAGAGCCTCATACCCGTACGAAGAAGATGACAAACCCGTGGCTTGAAATTCCAGAAGCCGACTACGTCGGCCACATGAGCAGTCCGACGGTCAATCAGCGACCGATGCTCAGTCGGCTCATGGGCGAGGTTTTGGAATCCGTTAGACCCCGGGCGATGCTCGTGATCGGCTGCTCTACAGGCAACGGACTCGAGCACGTCAATCCGGAGGTCACGTCCCGCGTTACCGTTGTCGATCTGAATCCAGCGTATCTGCTTCGGCTCGCCGAACGGTTTCCGAATTCTGGTTTTGAACTTGACGTCCGGTGCGCCGATTTGGCCAACGTCGTGCTCGAGCCCGAGGTGTTCGATCTGGTTCACGCGGGACTCGTTTTGGAGTATGTCGAGTGGCCCCTGTTGCTTCCACGCGTGGCCTCAACGCTGAAACCTGGTGGTGTGCTGAGCGTCATACTGCAACTGCCTTCCGCGTCGAGTCCAGCGGTTACGCCAACCACGTTCGTCAGCCTGCAGTCGTTGGAGTCGCTGTTTCGCTTTGTCGAACCGGGGGCGCTCGTTGAAGCGGCTCGTGACGTGGGGCTCATACTGAGTTGCCGGCGCACCGAGGCGCTGCCTGCGCAAAAAGCGTTTGAGGCTCTGCGATTCGTGAAGCACGCGGTCTAACACCAAATGGAGCCGACGCGCTTCCAACGGTCTGTGCCATCATGTCGCCGCGGCGCGCGCCTCATTTGGCGCGTTAGACCGCGGCCTGGAGCCGACGCCAACGACGTGGGTGGGTCCAGTGCGATCGGGCTCTGGCTGTACTGGCGGTCATGCGGCCGGCGCGCGATCTACAATCCGAGAAGTTAATCCACTTGAAAGGCCTCCACATGTCCCTCCGTCGCCCGCTTGCCGCCTCGCTCGTCGCCGCCGTGCTCCTGGTCGCGGCGCCAGGTGCCCAAGACAACGCGGCGCCGCCGCCCATTCGGGGCTTTTCGCCGGACGGCTCGCTGGCCCAGCGGGCGACCGAGCGTCGCCTGCGAGAGTTGCCACGGGCCGAGTCAATCAAGGCGTGGCACCGCTATTTCACGGCGCAGCCGCACCCGGCCACATCAGTACGCACCCGCGAGATCGCCAACTACATCGCGGCGCAGTGGAAGGCGCAAGGGCTGGACGATGTCGTGATCCGAAGGTACGACGTGCTGTCGTCCAATCCGAGGAAGGTTCGCGCCGAACTGGTGGCGCCAATACGGTACGTGCCGTCGCTGCGGGAGGATCCCTACCAGGACGACCCGGACTCTTCCCAGAAGGCCATCAGCGGCGCGTGGCTGTCCTTCTCCGCGTCGGGAGACGTCACCGCGCCGGTGGTCTACGCCAACAGCGGGAATCCCGCCGACTACGACGTGCTCCGCCGCAACGGCATCGATCCCAAGGGCAAGATCGTCATCGTCCGTTATTCGAACCCCTACAGCTATCGCGGTTTCAAGGCCCTCACCGCCGAGCGGGAAGGTGCGGCCGCGATGATTGTCTACTCGGACCCGCAAGAGGACGGCTACGTGAAGGGCGAGGCGTTCCCCAAGGGTCCGTGGGGGCCGGCGAGCCATTTTCAGCGCGGCGGCATCGCCTACGACTACATGGTCCCCGGCGATCCGCTGACGCCGGGCTGGGCGTCCACGCCTGGGGCCAGGCGCATCCCGGTTGGCGATGCGGTCTCAGTGCCGAAGATCATGGCCTTGCCGATGTCGTATCGCGACATTCAGCCCATCCTTGAAAAACTCGGCGGGCCGCTGGCGCCGGCCGAGTGGAAGGGCGCCCTGCCGATCGAGTATCGACTCGGCGGCGAGGTGGCGCGCATGCGCCTGCAGATCGACATGCGCACCGACGTGCAGCCGAACTACGTGGTGGAAGGACGCATCACCGGCAGTGAGCTACCCGACGAGTGGGTGGTGCTTGGCAACCACCACGATGCCTGGGTGTTTGGCGGCGTGGACCCCTCGAGCGGCACGGCGTCGATGATGGAGCTCACCAAGTCGTTGGGGCGGCTCAAGCAGGAAGGCACGCGCCCCAAGCGGACGCTGGTGTTCTGCGCCTGGGACGGTGAGGAGGTCACGCTCACCGGCTCCACCGAGTGGGGGGAGCAGTTTGCCGCTGAACTCAAGCAGAAGGCGGTCGCGTACCTGAACGTCGATTCGTCGGCGTCCGGACCGCGGCTCGACCTGTCGGCGGTGGGGTCGCTGGCGCCGATGGTGGTGGACCTGACCAAAGAGTTGCGCGACCCGTCCGGCGTGTCGCTCTACGAGGCGTGGCGGCGCCCGGAAGGCGAGAGCGACGGCCCGAAGGAGGGGACGCTGCCAGACCAGGCGCTGGCCGTCACGAAGATCGGCAGCGGGTCGGATCACACGGTGTTCATCAATCACGTCGGCCTGCCGGTGATCGAGATGGGGTTCAACGGCCCGTACGGCGTCTATCACTCCGCCTACGACAGTCACTACTGGGTCAACCAGATCGGGGATCCCGGTTACCGCTATCACCAGTTAATGACTGAACTCTGGGGTTCGATGGCGTTGCGCCTGGCGAATGCGGAGATCCTACCGTTGGATGTGGAGTCGTACGCCGCATCAGTTCGTGACTTCGTCCGCAACCTCGACGCGATCACGGGCGTGCGCGATCACCTCGAGGTCTCGCGACTCGTCAATGGGGTGAAGGCGCTTCGCGCCTCGGGCCGGAAGTTGAACTTCCGCCTGGAGTCGGTCATGGCGTCTGGCGGGCCAACGCGCGAAGTGGCCGGCCGCGTCAACCGGCGCCTGCGGCAGTTCGAGCAGAACTGGCTGCACGAGGAGGGAATTCCCGGCCGTTCGTGGTTCAAGCACCTGCTCTACGCACCGCGCTACACCTATGCCGCCATGACCCTGCCGGGCATCACCGAAGCCGCGGAACAGGGTGACTGGACGCGCGCGGCCGCCCAGCTCTCGCTCGTCGCCGACGCGCTGGCGCGCAACACCGCGCTTGCCGACGCCGCGGCCGCGGACCTGCCGTCGGGCGCCGCTCACACGTCTCTCGAATCCCGGCTGCGGCAAGTGCGCGACCAGGTCGACGGGCGCATGGCCGTCTACGTCGAGAACGTCGCGACCGGCGAGCGCGTGGCCATCGACGCCGATTCGCCCTACGAGACCTTCAGCGTGATCAAGGTGCCGCTGATGGCCGCCGTGCTCGAGCGCGTGCGCGAGGGCCGGCTGTCGCTCTCGGATCGCGTCACCCTGACGGCCGACCAGCGCCGGATCCCCTCGGGCGTGCTCTACGCCCTCGACGCCGGGCTCCAGCCGACCGTGAAGGATCTCCTCACGTTGATGATCATCATCAGCGACAACGAAGCCACCGACGCACTGGGCGACCTGGTGGGCCGGGACGAGGTGACGCGCTTCATGGGGCGCCTGGGTTTGCCCAACACCCTGCTGCGGTTTTCCGATCTCGAGTGGGATCGACTGTGGCTGTCTCAGTTGGATCCCGCCTATCGGGACGCCGGCGGCGATGGCACGGTCCAGTTTCCGTTCGCGAAGTATGGCGACGCCGCTGTTGGCGAGGCGTTTCGCAAGGTCATCGAAGACACCGGCCTCTACTTCGGCCGGAGCACGGCGCGGGAAACGGGGCGGCTGTTCTCGCTGATGGCCAGAGGCGAGCTGGTGTCGAAAGATGCCTCTGCGCTCATGGTGTCAATCCTCAAGCGCCAGCAGGTCAACAATCGCTTCCCGCGCTACCTCGGCGCCGACGTCGAGATCGCGCACAAGACCGGTGACGGGCAGCCGTGGGTGGCCAACGATGCCGGCATCCTTTGGGTGAAGGGGGCGCCCATCGTGCTCGTGACCTTTGCCGGCCACCATCGCGGCACGACCGAGGAGATTCACGAGGCCGAGGCCCGCATCGCCGCCATCGTCGCCGACTACTTCGGCGGGACGGTCGACGCCTCGGCGATTCGTCCGCCGGAGCGCCGATGATCGCAACTGGCTACGGCGCGAGCCGGTTGTATTTCCGCAGCGCACTGTGTAACCGGTCGTGGGGCAAGGCGTACACACGATTGCCGTCGCGCCCCGTCATGGTCTCGGCCGCCACGACCGCATTGATGATGGCTTCCTCGGTGGCCTGAATTGCTCCCTGGAACAGCGGGTCGATGGCGTCGTTGGCCAGCATCGTCACCGTGGCCGTGGCCGGTTTCGCGTAGGTGTCGGGATTCGCTGTTGAAAACGCGATGAAGATATCGCCTGAGCCGTTGCCGCCGCTGCCGCCGACGCGCGCCACGCCCAGCCCCGCGCGCTGCGCCAGCCTCCGTAACTGGTGCGGAAGCAGCGGCGCGCTGGTGGCAATGACAACGATGATCGAGCCCGACTCGGGATTCTCGCCCTGGGCCGCGCGCGGGCGCCCGGTCTCGGGCATCAGGTCCGGAATCTCTTGCCCGACCGGCACGCCGGCGACCAGCAACTGCGGACGCCGGCCGAAGTTGGCCTGCACCAGCGCACCCACCGTGTAGGCGGCGCCGCCGGCGGTGACCACTCGCGAGGCGCTGCCGGTGCCGCCCTTGAAGCCGAACGCGATCATGCCGGTGCCGCCGCCGACGTTGCCTTCGGGCACGGCGCCGGACCTGGCGCCATCGAGCGCGGCCAGCACGTGCTCGCGCTTGACGTGAAAACCGAGAATGTCGTTGAGCGTGCCGTCGTAGGTCTCGGCCGCGACCGGCAGCGGCACGATGTCCGAATAGCGCGCCATCCACTCCACGGCGGTGTCACGCGCCACGCCGACGCTGTGCGTGTTGGTGATGAGAATCGGCCCCTCGAGAAACCCGCCCTCGGTGATCCAGGTGGTGCCGGTCATCTCGCCGTTGCCGTTGAGCGTATGCCAGCCGGCAAAGACGTTGTCGCCGGATCGGCCGCGCGGCAGCACGGCGGTGACACCGGTGCGGACCGGTCCCTTCCCGCGAGTCAGCGCGCCCTCACCCGTGATGATCGTCGCCGCGCCCACCTCGACCCCGGCGACATCGGTGATGGCGTTGAGCGGACCGGCGGTGCCGTCAAACGGCACGCCGATCTCGCGCGCGCGCGGCCGGGCCGCGGCGGTCTGGCGTGCCGCGAGCGTGATCACCTGTCCGGGCCTGGCGCCCGTCGTGCGGGGCTCGTCCCACACCAGCGTGCCGTTCACCCACACGTTGCGGATGCCCGTGGCCAGCTTGAACGGCTCGTTGAACGTGCTGTTGTCGATTACGGTGGCCGGGTCGAACAGCACGAGGTCGGCCCACGCGCCGGGCTTGACCACGCCGCGATCGCTCAGCTTGAGGCGCGCCGCTGGCAGCGAGGTCATCTTCCTGATGGCGTCTTCCAGCGTCAGCCACTGGCGCTCGCGCACGAAGCGCCCGAGCACGCGCGGAAACGAACCGGCGCCGCGGGGATGACGGAAGCCGATGCCGCCGTCGCTCGACACCATGGTCCAGGGCCAGCGATAGAACGCGCGAATGTCGTCGTCCATCATCGAGGTGCAGACGACCGAGGCGCCGCCGTCCTTCACGATCTGGATGAAGAGCGCGACCGGCGTCAGGCCCTGGTCCTTCGCCACGGCGGCCAGCGTCTTGAACTCGTAGTCGGGATGCGGGGCGTGCCGCGTGATGAGGACGTTGGCCGCGCCACCGACATCGGCCAAGCCCTTGGCGACGTCGGCGGGATCGTCGTAGCGCTTGCTGGGGATGAGCACGGTGATGGTCGACGACCAGGCGTTGTACGGATAGGCGTCGGCGGTGACGTCGAGGCCCCGGGCCCGCGCGGCCTCGAACAGACGCAGCGCCGCGGCGGCTTGCCCCCACACGCCCACGGTACCGAGCTTGATGTGCGTGTTCTGCACGGCCACCTTCGCCTCTTCGGCAATGGTCACCACTTCCCGCATCGAGTCGAAGGCCTTGTCGGCCTCGTCACGGATGTGCGAAATGTAGAAGCCGCCGAGCCGTCCCGCCACCCGCGCGAGGGCCACCACTTCGGCGGTGGCGGCGTAGCTGCCGACCTCGTACTCGAGGCCGGAGGAGAGGGCGACGGCCCCCTCGCGCATGCCCTGCTCGACCAGCGCCTCCATGCGCGCCAGTTCCTCCGGGCGCGCGACGCGCTTGAAGTCATCGCCCATGACGCGTTGTCGCACCGTGGCGTGGCCCACGGCCGTCAGCACGTTGACCGACGCCGGCTCGCGTCGCAGCCGGCCCAGGTAGTCGCCAATCGGCCAGGGCGAACTGCCGTCCTGCCCGACGACGAGAGTGGTAATGCCCTGCGAGACCTGGCTCGCCGCCAGCGGCTCGGTCAACAGTCCGTCAGTCGAGTGATTGTGGGTATCGATGAACCCGGGCGCGAGCACCAGCCCGCGCGCATCAACGACGCGGTCGCGACTGGCCGGCGTGATGTCGCCGACCTCCGCAATGCGGCCATCGACGACACGGACCGCGGCCCGCCGCGACGGCGCGCCGGTGCCGTCAATAACGTTGGCGTTCACGATCACGAACGACGTGGCCGACTGCGCGATCGCCCTCGGCGTTGGCGACCACAGCGCGAGCATGGCTAGAGGTAGCCCAAGCCTCAAGCCCCAAGCCCCAAGCCTGAAAGAGAGGGTGGCGTTACCGGGCATCGATGGTGTCGGCAAGGCGGGCGATCTCCTCGAGGGTGGTGACGAAACGCGCGAGAGCCTGTTCAAGACGAGACGTCTCGCGGGCGACGGCCGCGGCGTCGCCGATGCGAATCGCCTCGGCCAGGCCCGGCAGGGGCTGGCCCTCGTAGAGGGAGTAGATGTTCCATCCGTAGATCACGTGGCGGTACCAGCGCGTCGCCGGGGTTTCCGACTCGTCCAGCAACTGTTGCTCCAGCCGGACGAGCGCATCGTTGATCCGCCGCGCCCGGACCGGATCGACCGTACCCGCGGCGACACGTCGATCCAGCCGCGCTTCAATCGCAGATGCCGCAGTCACCGCGCGCGTGGCCAGGCCGCGGGCCGTCGCGAGGTCGGTGACCACTCGACGACGACCGGAATCATCGACCGCCCACCCAGCGGCGTTGTCGATGAACTCTTCCATCTTTCGCGCGTAATGCGAATAGCGGAACGGTAGCAGATCCGTCGACGCCAGGCGCATCACGGTCAGGCCGAGCACGCGCGCGAGGGTCTGGCCGACCTTGAAGCCGGGGTCGGTGTGCCGCTCCACGTACTGCCGCGTGTCGTAGTTGGAGTGATAGGGGCCGTAGCTCCCCTCGAAGTCGAACTCCATCTGCAAGGTCGGCAGCCCGAGGAAGTCCTGGAACGCCACGAAGTCGGCGCCGCTGCCAAGCGCCGCCAGCTCCACTTCGTAGCCGTCGGGTCCACGACGGCGACGCTCCACCGGCTGTCGCTGCCATTCGTCGGCGCGCCAGCGGTCGTAGACCGACCCGCCGCCATCGTAGTGCGGCACCTCGCGCGTCACCTGCACGAGAAAATCGCGGAGCGAGGGCGTGCCGCCGCCGTCGAAGCGGCCGCGCATCGACAGGTCGGTATTGATGTAGACAATGGCCTTCTCGCGCAACTCCGCCTGCATCGCCTCGGCGTACTCGGTCGATCCGATCAGCCCGAACTCTTCCGCATCCCAGAAGGCAAAGACAATGGAACGCTCTGGCGTCCAGCCCGATCGCGCGAGGGCCGCGAGCCCGCGCGCCACCTCGAATGTCGGTCCCAACCCCGTGCCGGGGTCCATCCCGCCGAAACTCCACGCATCGTGATGGGTGCCGAGCACGATCCAGCGGTCGGGATCACGGCCGGTGATCTTTCCGATTACGTTGCGAATGGGCCGCCGGCTCGCCTCCATCTGCACATCGAGCCGCACCGTCACCGGGCCCGGGCCCAGCCGATAGGCGAACGGCAGCCCGCCCTGGAACCCGGCCGGCACCGGTGGTCCGGCCAGCTTCGACAGGATCTTCGACGCCTCCTTCCACGACAGCACCACCGCGGGGATCTTGGGCAGCGTGGGCGCCGTGGCCGGATCGAGGGCCGGGGCGCCGCGCGTGGCGCCGACGCCGGGCGTCAGCGGATCGCCGTGCCAGAACCAGCTGTACTTGGCATTGCCGCTCTGCGACTGGAAATCAGCGCGCCACGGGCCGTCGGGCCATTCCAGGCCGCGGGCATAGCCGTCATCCGCCGGGTCGGAATAGATGATGATGCCGGCCGCGCCGGCGTGCTCCGCGGTGTGGACCTTCACGGCGCGGTGACTGCGCGCGTAGCGCGCGACCACGATCTTGCCGCGCACGTCGACGCCGGCCGCGGCCAGGCGGGCGTAGTCGGGGGGCAGGCCGTAGTTCACGTAGACGACCGGTGCGCTGACGGTGCCCGACGCGGAGTAGGCGACAAACGCCGGACCCAGTTCGGGATGCGCGCCGTCAGGATCGCGGGGATCGACGGGCTCGCGGACGGTCAGCGATTCGGCGCTCGGCGAGACGATGTCCACCTTCACCGACTTGGGCGTGGAGAGGTGAACGACGTACTCGCGCACCTCGGTCTGCAAGCCCGCCGTGTCGAGCGCGCGTCGCACCCGATCGGCCACCTCCATCGAGCGCGCCGATCCGGCGATGTGCGGGTGTTCGGTGACCTGCCGGTGCATCGCGCTGATGGACTCGGTCGAGACACCGCTCAGGAAGCGCTGTTCCAAAGCCCGCGCGGCGGCCGCCCTTTCGGGCGATGATCCCAGCGGGACTGCCGGCGCCCCGGCGGTGGTCGATTGGCCGGGCGAGGCCGCGGCGGACTGCCGTGGCACGACCGGTAAGAGCAGACGCGACGGGTGCGACTGGTCGTGGAGAATCGTCTGCGTGGCGCGGAGCACCGTACCGTCCTGCCCGAAGACGCCACCGGTATTGGGATTGCGGTCGAAGCGCGGGAAGTTGCTGCTCGACACCTCGAGGCGAATCCGGTGTCCGGCGCGAAACAGGTTCGACGTCGCGCCGAGGTCAATCGTGATCTCGGTGGGCTCGCCGGGCGTCAAGAGCGCCGGCGCCGTCTTGCCGGCCCGGTATCGCGCGCGCAGGATGCCGTCGGCGAGGGCCCGGGCGGTGCCGTCAGGAAACACATCCACCAACGTGCCGGTGAAGTCGGTGTCGCGCGCGCTCGACGCAATCCACAGCGTGAGTGCGAGGGGGCCGGTCACTTCAAGGTCGGCGGTCAGCGCGGCGCTGGTGTAGACGAGCACATCGGGGCGCTGCTCCATCGTCCGCCGATCGATTGGCGCACGCGAGTAGCCGCCGCTCGAGCCCGTCGGCACCGGGTCCTTCGGGTCATAGGTGTATTGGTCCGATGGTTCTCGACCCGGGGCCGCGAGGTCCAGGCGTCCGTCACCAGACAGCGTCGCCGCATGTCCGCCGCCGCGGAGAAAGTACTCGGTGGTGCGAGCCCGCGCGAGGGGCCATTCCTGCTCGTCCCGCCACCGGTTTTCGCCCATCACGAACAGGCGCACCGGCGCGGTTTCAACCGCTGAACGGTTCTTCGGGCTGGCGCCGGATGCCGCCGGGTCGCGGAGCCAGTAGTCGAACCAGCCGAGCATGGCCTCGTCCGCGCTAAAACCGGCGTCCGGGCCGAAGTCGACATTCGCGATCGCCGTGGTGTCCTTGCTCGGTCGCGCGTGGGTCCAGGGGCCGACCACGAGGCGCTGGTAACGGCGCGCGGTGTCGGTGGCCGCGTGCGCGCGCAGACCCGTGAAGTTGCGCAGCGTGCCGGTGAGCAAGGTGTCGTACCAGCCGGTCAGGTGGAAGGCTGGAACAAGGAAACGGTCGTGACGGGATTCAATGTCGGAGGGATCCCAGAACGCGTCGGCGTCGGGGTGGGCAAGCATCTGCCGGTAGCCTGGCGCAAAGCGGTCCAGGTCGAACTCGTTGAACGACATGAGCGGCAGGTGCCACAGCCACGACGACTGGAGCAGGGCCGTGTGCCGGGGTTCCAGGCCGATGGGACCGTCCCGATCCACCTCCGGCGTCAGCACCCGGCGGCGGACGTCCATCGCCTGGCCCAGATTCCACCCGAGCCCGTCGTTCAGGTAGAAGGCGCCGCCCTGGAACACCATGTCGTGGCGCCGACTATAAGACGAGGCGGGAAACAGGGCCACGAGGGCAGGTGGCTGACGGGTGGCGGCTTCGAGCTGGGTCGTCGCCAGGTAACTACCGCCGAACATGCCGACGCGGCCGTCCACCCATGGCAGGGACGCGGCCCATTGCACCGTGTCGTAGCCATCATCCCCTTCGTCATGTGGCTTGGCGACGCCGTCGGAGGTGTATCGCCCGCGGGTGTCCTGCACGACCACGACGAACCCGCGCGCCGCCATCGCGCTGAATCGCCGGGCCGAGGTGCGGTCGTTCTTGGAGTAGGGCGTGCGCTGCAGCAGGGCGGGCAGTACGGAGGGCCGGGACTTCAGTCCCGGCCGTGCCGCATCAGGACGGTAGACATCGGCACGAAGAATCACGCCGTCGCGCATTCGGGCGGGCAGGTTCTTCTCGACCCGGACCTCGGGCGGCGCATCTGGCGGCGCCTGGGGTGGTGGCGGAGCGGCGCCAAGCAATAGCAATGCCAGAGCTGACACAAATGGTGAGCGCATACGACTCTGGACGTTAGTCCCCGTCGTCCGGCGTGTCAACGCCGGGCGCACGCAAGTTTCGATGACCGGATGCGGGACGAATGACCCGCGAAGCGATATCGCCCGTTGACACAGCGGTAGCAACGGCCCGATAATCCGCCGGGGTTGTAAAACCTCGTATTCATCTGCTGGTCGCCTGCGGCGACGGCGGAGTTGGCGTTGGTATCGGATTGGGAGGTTGACATGCGGCGTTGTATGGCCTGGGTCTTTGCGATTGTTACGCTATTGGCCAGTCCGGTGTCGGGGGGGGCTCAGACCACCACCGGCGTCATTCGCGGCGTGGTAACCGACGCGTCCGGCGCCGTGTTGCCCGGGGTCACGGTCACGCTGCGAGGGCGCGCCGTGCCTGGCGCGCCGACGACAGTCACCAATGAAGTCGGTCTGTATCGATTCCCGAACCTGCCGCCGGGTGCCTACGACATCACGGTGGAGCTCGCTGGCTTTACGACCAGCACCCAGACCGGCATTCAGGTGTCCCTTGGCGGCTCGGCCGAGATTGACGTGCAGCTCAAGCTCAGTACGCAGTCAGAGACCATCACCGTGGTCGCCCAGGCGCCGGTCGTGGATTCAACCAGCTCGCAGGTGGCGACCAACTACTCGCGCGAGTGGGTCGAGAACGCCCCGGTGCGCCGGTTCACGTTCTTCGACCTCATCAACGCCGCGCCAGGGGTCAGCCCGTCGACGTCCACCAGTTCCCGGTCGCAGTCATTCGGATCGGCGACCAACGAGAACGTCTATCTGATCGACGGCACCGACTTCACGGCGCCGCTGACCGGCGCGGCCTGGCCGTGGCCCAACACCGACGCCATCGAAGAAGTGCAGGTGCTCTCACTCGGTGCGCCCGCCGATTACGGCAACCTGGGCGGCGCGGTCTTCAATGTCGTGACGCGCCAGGGTAGCAATACGTTCCACGGCGACGCCAATTTCTACTTCCAGAACCAGAGCCTGACGGGCCGCAACACGACCGACAAGCAAGACAACAAGCTGCCCTATAACCGCGATGAGTTCAAGGACACCACCGTGCAACTGGGCGGCCCGGTCATGAAGGACAAGTTCTGGTTCTTCGGGTCGTTCCAATACCAGAAGGACGCCGACTCGCAGCCCGGCACCGATCCGGAGTTCCCCGCGCGGTCGTCGGCCAAGCGCTACTTCTACAAGGTGAACTACCAGTTCAACCAGAGCCACCGGCTGCAGTTCCAGATGCACGACGACTTCTACCGCATCCCGGGGCGCGCCTCCGCCAACACCGCGCCCAGCACCATTACCGTGGAAAACGGGCACAACCCATCGCCCGGCTTGCTGTGGACCTCGGTGATCAACCCGACCACCGTGTTAGAGGCCCGCTATTCGGGTTTCTACGGCGTCGATCACGGCGACCCGCTCAACGGCGGTTCACGCGTCGCGCGTCGCTACAACGACCTCGACACCGGCCAGATCACCGGCGGCATTTACTCGTGGTACGACGGCAAGAGCGCCAAGACCGCGTTCTCGGCCAAGGTCACGAAATACGCTGATGCGTTCATGGGTGGCAGCCACGACTTCAAGCTGGGGGTGCAGTACAACGGCGGCCTCGGCGAGTACACCTACGGCCTCAACGACTACATCTACACTTACGGCTCGACGCCCGCGTATGGCTACACGCAGTTGCCGTACACCCAGGGCGGCCGCCTGCGGTCGATGGGCATTTTCGCCGACGATACCTACCAAGTCGGACGGGCCACGCTGAACTTGGGCCTCCGCTACGACGACAGCAAGGCCTACATCGCCGCGCAGGACCTCCTCGATCCGAGCGGCAAGCCCACCGGGGCCCAGTCCCGGGCGATCGACGAGGTTTTCCGATGGCGGGTCGTGTCGCCACGCATCGGCATCAACTTCAAGGTGAACGAGAGCGGCTCGACGC
>CAYHCX010000014.1:17275-29162 GCA_964355095.1 uncultured Acidobacterium sp. | reverse complement strand
GTCGTGTCGCCACGCATCGGCATCAACTTCAAGGTGAACGAGAGCGGCTCGACGCTGCTCAAGGCACACTACGGGCGCTATTACCGGGGCATCGTGACCGGGGAGTTCGACAACACCACGCCGTCGATCTCGGCGAGATACCTGTTCTCCGGTCTTTACAGTGCGGCCGGAGTCCCGCTCGACCAAGACCTGGTGTCCGACAACTCCAGGCTCTCCGTCGACCCCGACTTGAAGAACCCATACACCGACCAGTTCATCGCGGCCTGGGAGCAGCAGGTGGGGTCCGATATCGGGTTCTCGGTGAGCTACGTGCACAAACGCAGCGAGCAGCAGACGGCGTTCCCAGACGTGGGCGGCACCTATCAGCTGGTTTCCTACTCGGCTCCGGCCGGCGCCAGCGTGCCCCAGGTCTACCGCTTGACGAGCGGCGCCGATTCGCGGCGCTTCCAGCTGAGGAACGACGACCGCATGTTCTCGCGGTACAACGGCGTAGCGTTTGAACTCAAGAAGCGCATGTCGAGCCGCTGGCAGGCCAACTTTGGCCTGACGCTCTCGAAGTCCACCGGGCGCCAGGGCTCGAGTTCGGCGCGTTCCACGCCGCTGTCGAACCAGAACAGCATTGCCAGCATTTTCGGCCAGAACCCGAACGACTTCATCAACAGCGACGGCCGCCTGATTGGCGACCGGCCGGTGCTCTTGAAGACGCAGTTCCTGTATCAGATGCCGTGGGGGATCATGTCGTCGGTCAACTTCATGAGCCAGAGCGGCAAGCCGATCTACTCGGAGATTCGGGCGGCCACCAGCGCCACGGGCATTCCCGGGGCGAGCCGCATCATTGCCACGCCGAGCGATGGCGAGCTCCGCACCAAGACATGGCAGACCATCGACGCTCGCGTCGAGAAGTCGTTTGACTTTGGTCACGGCGCGGAGTTGGCCGTGTTCGGCGACTTCCTGAACCTGACCAATAGCGATGCGAACGAGAGCGTGCTCGACCGGCGCCTCGGCAACGCGAACTACAACGTGCCGTCGCGGTTCATCCTGCCGCGCCGGTTGATGGTCGGCGGCAAGTTCCGGTTCTAACGAGGCTTGGGGCTTGAGTCTTGGGGCCTGGGGATAGCAAGTCCCAAGTCCCAAGTCCCAAGCCAGACACTACTGCCCGGGGCGCCGATAAGCGGCACCTCGGGCAGTGATCTGTACAGCCAGATCGCGGAGGCCTTGGGCCGTAGCCAGCGCCGCCGCCCGGGCGTTGACCGTGACCGCCTCGGCCAGCCGGCCATTGGCGGCCAGCGCCGCCGCCAACGTTTCGATGGCGCGAGGATCACGGTTGCCGGTGGCCTCGACGACCGCGCCGGCCAGTTGCAGGGCCAGCATCGCGTCCCTCTGCTCAATGACACGACCGGTTGCCAGCAGGCGTGCCAGGTTGTGCGCAAGGCCGACGTCGTTCTGGTGCTTCGCCAACGCCGTTTCAAACACCGACCGCGCCTCGTGCGTCTGCCCCGACTGAAGTAGCAGCACGCCGAGCGCGCTCGGGACCGCCGGGTCGTCAACGCCCAGGCGTATTGCTTCTTGCAGGACCGGCAACGCCTCGCTGACGCGGCCAAGGCTGGCGAGCGCCATGCCCAGGCTCGCCTGCGAATGGGTTCGCTGAGGATCGAGGGCGACGGCCTGCCGGTAGCGCTCGGCCGCCCCGGTCAAGTCGCCCCTGGTCGCCAGGTCGTTGCCCTGGCGTTCGAGACGCGCGGCATCAAGGCGGTCGAGATTCGCCCTGGCGTCGGCGTGATCAGGCCGCAGCGTGAGGACCTGCCGATACCGGGCCGCCGCCTCCTCGTTGCGCCCCTCGGCGGCAAGCGCCACGCCGAGGTTGTACAACCCGACATCGTCGGCCGGTTCCAGTGACACGACGCGAGTCCAGAGCGACACCGAGTCGGACCACCATGCCAGGGTCTGCCGCGACGCCAGGGATGAGGCCACCGCCAAGACAACGAAGGCGGCGGTCACGAGCCGGGCACGGCCCTGCCGTCCTGTGCCCCACCGCGCGCCGGCTCCTGCTATCACGATCGCCACGACGACTCCGGGCAGGTAGGTGTAGCGATCGGCAGTGACCTGGAGCCCGCTCGGCACCAGTCCCGCGGCCGGAGCCAGTAACGCCAGATACGCCACCCACGCCGCCGAGAGACCGGGCCACCGATGGCGCCAGGTCCAGGCGGCGAGGGATGCAGCCGCCAGCGACAGCCACGCCGCGAGTAGCACGCCGGGGTTCGCGACCGGCTCGATCGGCAGCACGGCGAGCGGCGTCAGCGCAATTGGGGCCACGGTGTGCCACAGGTACACGAACGGGGCCGACGCCGCCGATTGCAGACGGTAGAGCCACGGCGTGTCGTTCAACCCAGGAACGCGCGCCACGCTCTCGATCGCGGCCGCCGCGATGGCCAGGACCGCGAACGGCCACACCCTGGCCACGCTCGCGCGCGGGCCTCGCTTGAGGAGAGCGGCATCGACGGCCAGGAGCACGATCGGAAAGCCAAGGGCGACCGGCCTGGCACCGAGCGAGGCGGTGTAGAGCACCAATGCCGCGACCCACCACGCCGCCGATGGTCGCGCGTTGAGGTGGTCTCCGGCGTTGGCGGGACCGCCCATATAGGCGATCAGCGATGCGAGCATGAGGCCGAGCGCGAGGGCGTAGGGCAGCGCGCTGATCCACGCCACCGGCTCGACTCTCAGTGGGTGCAAACCATAGAGGAGGGCCGCGGCCAGGGCGGCCCGGTCGTGCCATGGTCGGGGCAGATCCGGCGCCGATCGCGACAACACACGACGGCTCACGCCCCAGACCAGCGCGACGCAGACGAGATGCGCCAACACATTCGCGGCGTGAAACACAGTCGCGTCGAGGCCGGCGCGCGTCTTGATGGCCGCCCACACCAGCCAACTGAGTGGCTGGTAATGCTCCATATAAGTGGTCGTGAAGGCCCAGGTCGCGGCGCCTGGAAAGCTGAGCGATGGGTTCTGGACGATGACAGCCTGATCGTCCCAGTTCAGGAAGGCAAAACCGGTGGCCGGCAGGAACGTCCAGACCACCGCGGCGGCCATCACGACAATCGAGACGACCCGGGCGACCATTTAGCGCAGCTCTGCGAGCCTTTGCCGCGCGGCGGCAAACCGTGGGTCGAGCTCGAGCGTGCGCCTGAACTGCGCGGCCGCTTCGTCGTGCTTGTTCTGTCTGGCGAGGGCCAGGCCCAGATTGTAGGCGTACTGCGGGTTGGCGCGATCGCGCGTGGCCGCCTCACGAAAGGCCGCTTCGCCTCCGGACAAGTCGCCGCCGCCAGAGAGGACCATGCCGAGTGAATTCCAGTACGACGCCGTCGCCGGATCGAGCGCGATGGCTTCGCGCAGCAAACGGGCGGCGTCGGCCGGTCGTCCCCCGTCGCGATACAGTTCGCCGAGCTTGACCCGCACGAGCGCATCGCGAGGCGCCATCTGCGCCACGCGCTCGTAGGAGCGGGCGGCCAGGCCCCGGTCACCCAGCTGCCGTCCGAGGTCGCCTTCACGTTCGATCAGCCGGGGATCGTCCGGCGCGGCTTTCTGTCCGCGCCGGACCGCTTCGAGGGCCAGGGTGGCCTTGCCATCGGCGAGGTGCGCGTCGGCGAGTCCGAGATAGGCGGCCGAGTAGGAGGGCAGCTTCACGAGGGCGCTCTCGTAATGGGCGGCCGCCTCGCGCCACCGCTTCAACCCGGTCAAGGCGCGGGCGGCGTAATAGTGGGCTTCGAAGCTGTCGATGCCGCGGCCGAACAGGCCGCGGAAACGATCGAAGCTGGCGGCGTAGCGGCCTTCGCGCAGGTTGATCAGTCCCTCACGCATCAGCGTATTGAGCGTCTGGTACTCCTCGATCTTGTCCTTCGGGTCGGCGCCAGACGCCCGGCTGGTCGCGGGCCCGCCGCTGCTGACGTAGCCGAGCGCCCCCAGTTTCTCGAGCAGGTCCGGAGGCACCGCGGCGGTGGCGTTCCCCTGGCCGCGCAGCGTCGTTTGCTCCTGGCGCAGGCGCTGCTCGATTCCCGCCCGGTAGGCCCGCGCCCGCACCGGCTCCTGCTCGACGAGGTTGTGCCGCTCACCCGGATCGCGATCGAGATCGTAAAGCTCCGGCCGCGGGGCCAGGATGTACTTCCAGCGGCCGTCACGGAGCGCGCGAAGGTCGCTCCACCCGTAATGGATGAGCGGCGTCAGCGATTCGGCAAACGTCGGTTCGTCGTCCACGGGCACGCCGCCGAGCGCCCGCGCCAGCGATCGGCCGGAGACGGCGGGCGTTGCCTCGGCCAGCCCCAGCAGTTCGAGCACGGTCGGCATCACGTCAACGGATCGCGCCACGACGCCGAGCCTCGTGCCCGGCGTGATGCCGGGGCCGCGGGCGATGAACGGAACGCGAAGCGTTGTTTCGTAGACGAAGAACCCGTGCACCGCCTCGTCGTGCTCGCCCAGCCCTTCGCCGTGGTCGGCCGTGACGATCAGCAGCGTGTCGTCGCGCAGGCCCGCCGCGCCAAGCGCGGTGTCGAGCCGGCCCACCAACTCGTCTGACCAGGCGACTTCGCCGTCGTATGGCCGATCGGCGTAGCGCGACGCATACGGCTCCGGCGGCTCGTACGGATCGTGCGGGTCGTAGAGGTGCACCCACCCGAAGCGCCGCTCCGGCCCAGGCTCGCCGAGCCAGGCCACCGCCTCGGCCACCGTCGTATCGCCGCGCTTCTGAATCGTGTTCAGAAACCGGGCGTCGTCTTCGCCGACCTCAAACTGGTCGGAGTAGTGCGCAAACCCGCGGCCGAGGCCCGACTGCTTCGACAGCACGATCGACGACACAAAGGCGCCGGTCCGAAACCCTCGCTGTTGCAGGATTTCAGCGAGCACGGGCACGTCCTTGCCAAGGGGAGGCGACACGTTGTCTCGAATGCCATGTTCGGCCGGGTAGAGCCCGGTGAAGAGCGAGATGTGCGATGGGCGCGTAAGGGGCGCATGGGCCGAGGCGTGCAGGGCCATGGCTCCTTCGCGCGCAAGGCGGTCGAGATTCGGGGTGGCCACCGTCGTGTTGCCGTACGCGCCGACGCGGTCGGCACGAAGCGTATCGATGGTCACCACCAGCACGTGCCGGGCCGTGCGCGCGGCCGGCGACGCCGGTGGCGTGGGCGCACACGCGGCGCTTGCGGCGAGCAGCGCCACGGCCACGGCGAGTCGGTTGCCCGGTGTCGAACTCACCGGCGCCCCGGGCTCCCGCCCCGGGCTTCGGCCCGCTTGCCGGCCGCCGCCTGGCGCGCCGCTTCGGCGTCGCGCCCCTGGCGCGAGTAGATATCGGCCAGCACATAGTGACCCAGGGCGACCATGCCGGCATCCGGCTTCGCGGCCAGCCCGCGCGTGGCCGCCGCCTCGGCGTCTTTCAGATTACCGGCATCCAGCAGTGCCTTGGCCAGGTAGAGAAAACCGGTGCCGAATTCAGGGTTGAGGTCGACTGCGGCACGATAGTGCGCGAGCGCGTCGACCGGCCGGCCGCCGCGGGCCAGCAGCTTCGCGAGGTTGAAGTGGGGCTGGTAGAGCTTGGGGCTTGCCTTGATCTCGGCCTCGTACTCCGAGGCGGCGGCTTGGAACTCGCCGCGCGCTTCGTGCACCAGGCCAAGGTTGTAGTGGGCCATCGATTGATCGGCCTTGAGCTTGATCGCTTCGACCAAGGCGGCGCGGGCGGCGTCGAGCTGTTTCAGCTCCAGGCGCGCTTCGGCGATCTTGACGAGAAACACGGCGCGGTCGCCGTCAAGGGCGAGACCCTTCTCCAGTGTCGCGGCCGCGTCCGCGAACTCGCCCTGGCGCATCGACAGCTCCGCCAGTTGATAGAGCGCCTTCGCGCCACGCGGGTTGAGCTGAAACACGCGCTCGAAACCGGCGCGCGCCTCGTCCAGCTTCCCCGCCTGCCGGTAGGCCAGCGCCAGGCTCCACGCGGCGCCCTCGTGCTCCGGGTCGACGGCCAGCGCCTGCTGGTAGGCCTTGATCGCGTCGGGAAGCCTGCCGGCCTTGGTGTGGATGTTGCCAAGGATCGTGTGAGCCTCCATGACCTCGGGGTCGGCCGCCAGCACGGTGCGGACCTTGGCGATGGCCTCGTCCAGCTTGCCGGCGACCGAGTCACTCCCGGCGAGCTTCAGCAGGTTGTAGAGGCCGATCCTGTCCTTGGGGTCGCCACGGGGCCGTTCCACCAGCGTCGCCCGGCTGATTGTGGTGGCGACGTAGCCGAGCGCTCGCAGGCGTTCCTCAGCGGCGGGATCGATCGCGCGGGGTGCCTGTGGCGTCGCGGCGACGGCCGTTCGCGCGGCCATGTCGCGGAGGGCGCGTTCGAGCGCATCGGCCATGCGGGGGTTCGAGGCCGCCAGGTCTCGGGTCTCGCCCGGGTCGGCCTGCGTGTCGTAGAGTTCACGGCGCGGCGCGGCGATGAATTTGTATTGGCCGTTGCTCACCGCGCTCAGCTCGCTCCAGCCGTAGTGATAGCGCGGGTACCAGGTCTCGCTGAAGCCCAGCAGTTCCAGCTCCTCGCCCCGCCCGAGCGGCAGCAAGCTGACGCCTTGCACCTCTGGCGGCACCGCGGCGCCGACCAGGTCCAGCACGGTCGGCATGACATCGACGATTCGCACCTGGTCGGGCACCGCGCGAGCTGGCACACCCGGCCCGGCGACGATCAACGGAATGCGCACCGCCGCGTCGTAAACGAAAAAGCCGTGCTGCTGCTCGCCGTGTTCGCCCAACGATTCGCCGTGATCGGCGACGACGACGACGATGGTGTCATCGAATCGCCCGCTCGCCTTCAACCCATCGAGGAGCCGGCCGATCTGCGCATCGGTAGCGGCAATCTCGGCGTCGTATGCGCCCTGCATGGTGGCGGGAAAGCGCGAGCGAAATGGCTCGGGCGGCGTGTAGGGGCTATGGGGATCGTACAAATGCACCCACGCCAGAAACGGACGGGCGCCGTCCTCGGCGAGCCACGAGAGCGCGTGGTCGACCACTTCGCTGCCTGGCCGCTGCGCCGCATCCAGGCCGGCGGCCATCTCGTAATTCGACAAGTCGAACGCATCGAAGTAGTGGTCGAACCCCTGCGCGATGCCCCAGCGGTGGTCGAGCACGAAGGCGCCGACGAATCCCCCGGTGCGGTAGCCGCGGGACTGAAGGACCTCGGCGAGCGTGGTGATGGTGTCGTTCACATAGAAGCTGCCGTTGTCACGCACGCCGTGAAACGTCGGAAACGTGCCAGAGAGGAGCGAGGTGTGGGCCGGCAGGGTCAGCGGCGCTACCGTCGCGGCCTGCTCGAACCGCAGGCCGCGGGCCGCCAGGGCGTCGAGAACGGGAGTCGAGGCGGCCTGGTAACCGTAGCTCCCAAGGCGGTCGGCACGCAGCGTATCGACACTGACCAGCAGGACCGACCGCGGGCCGCGGCTCGACGACCCGCCGAGCCAGCCCTTCTGCCAACCGAACCAGCCGGCAGCGACAGCGACCACAATGGCCGTCGCGGCAAGACCCTTGCGCATCGCGTTATGTTATCAGCGGCGATGCCGCGGCGGTCTGCCTGTCGGCTCGGGGCCGAAACCGCTGAGATCTGAAGCGGTCACATGGCGCCGCCAAGCATGGTCAGGCCAATCACCAGCAACACCGCGCCGAGGGCCATCCTCAAGACGGCGTGCGGCAGGCGTGATGAGATGGCGGCGCCAACAAGCGCCGCCGGAATGGAGCCCGCCAACAGATCGCGCAGCAGGGCCAGATCGATTCCGCTGAGCGCGAGGTGCCCGGCGCCGGCACAAAGCGCCAGCGGAATGGCGTGGGCAACGTCGGTGGCCACCAACCGCTGCGGGGTCAGGCGCGGATAAAGGCGCACCAGCATGACCACGCCAAGGGCCCCGGCGCCCACCGACGTGAGCGTCACCAGGCCACCGAGGAGGGCGCCCGCGGCGACGGTGGCGGCAGCCGGCCATGCGGCGGCGGCCGGCGCGGCGGGCGACGCGGAGAAGCGCGCCGCGAGCGCCCTGAGCGGCTTGTCCGCCAGCAGGCTGGCAGCCGTCAGGCACACGGCCAGCGCAATTGCCAGCTTCACCAACACCACGCCGTCGTCGCTCGCCTGCCGGTTGGCCATCCAGATCAGCGTCAACGCCGACGCG
Organism: uncultured Acidobacterium sp.; assembly: GCA_964355095.1. Classification (GTDB taxonomy): domain Bacteria; phylum Acidobacteriota; class Vicinamibacteria; order Vicinamibacterales; family UBA2999; genus 12-FULL-67-14b. The sequence goes on along the minus strand of CAYHCX010000014.1, from coordinate 20,997 downwards.
GGAAGGCTGCCCATCCACAGGCGCCTCACCACCGGCCAGTCGATCAGCCGCTGCCGCACGTGAAGTCCGGACACCGCGAGCTTGGTGATCGCCGCGAACCACAGGTCGGTGCCCACGGCCACCAGGGGCGCCGTGCCAAACCCGAGCAGCAGGATGGGGGTCATGAGCGCGCCGCCGCCGACGCCGGTCATCCCGACCACGAATCCGGTGAGGGCGCCGGCCGCCACCTGCAGCGCGTCCATCGTCACCGGAGCCGCGCGAACACCTGCTCGGCGCACTCCTCGGGCGAGCGCCCGGCCGTGAGCAGATGCACCTCGGGCGACTCCGGCCGCTGGTATGGGCTGTCGATGCCGGTGAAGTTCGGCAAGGCGCCGCTGCGGGCCTTCGCATACAAGCCCTTGGGATCGCGGCGTTCGCATTCCTCGATCGGGGTGTCGACGAACACCTCCACGAACTCTCCGTCTGCGAACCGGTCTCGCGCCGCTCGCCGCTCGGCGCGGAATGGAGAGATGAACGCGACCAGCACCATCAGCCCGGCATCCACCATCAGGCGGGCGACCTCGGCGACGCGCCGGATGTTCTCGGCCCGGTCCGCCTCGGTGAAGCCCAGGTCGCGATTGAGTCCGTGCCGGATGTTGTCGCCGTCGAGCAGATAGGTGTGGCGGCCCGCCGCATACAGGCGTTGCTCGAGGCGGTTGGCGATCGACGACTTTCCGGAGCCCGAAAGGCCCGTGAACCACACGCAGCACGGTTGCTGCTGCTTCAAGGCCGCCCGCGCCGGCGCCGTGACCTCGAGCGCCTGCCAGTGCACGTTCGCGGCGCGGCGCAGCGCGAACTCGAACATGCCGGCGCCCACGGTTTCGAAGGTGAGCGGGTCGATCAGGATGAAGGCGCCCAGCGTGCGATTGACGGAATAGGGTTCAAACACGAGGGGCTGCGCGGTCGATAGGTTGACCACGCCGATCTCGTTCAGCGCCAGCGTCTTCGCCGCCAGATGGGCATCGCTGCCGACGTCGATGCGATGCTTGATGGCGGTCACGGTCGCGCGCATTTCCTTTGAGTACGCCTTGAGCAGGTACGAACGGCCTGGAATGAGGTCGTGCGATCCCATCCACAACAGCCGGGCCTCGAACTGATCGGCCACGGCGGGCGCCGCCGTGGCGGCCGCGATCACGTCGCCACGGCTGACGTCCACCTCGTCGCTCAGCGTCAGGGTGACGGAGTCGCCTGCTTCGGCCCGGTCCCGCTCGCCACCCCACGTCACGATGCCCTTGACTCGGGTTTCCACGCCGGAGGGCAGCACGCGCACGCGGTCGCCCGGATGCACGGTGCCCGCGCAGACCCGTCCGGCCGCGCCACGAAAATCGGGACTGGGACGATTGATCCATTGCACCGGCATCCGGAACGGTCCGGACGAAGGCGGACCGGTCACTTCGATGGTCTCGAGATACGAGATCACGGTGGGCCCGTCGTACCAGGGCATGCGCGCGCTCGGCGCGACGAGGTGATCGCCCTCGAGCGCGGAGATTGGGATTGGCCTGACGCTGGTGATGCCGCACGCGGCCGCGAACGGCGCGTAGGCGTCGACGATGGTATCGAAGACCTCGCGCGAATAGTCCACCAGGTCCATCTTGTTGACCGCGAGCAGGACGTGCCGGATGCCCATGAGCGCGACGATGCGGGTGTGGCGCCGGGTCTGGGTGAGCACGCCTTTGCGCGCATCGACCAGGATCACCGCCAGGTCGGCGGTGGAGGCGCCGGTGGCCATGTTCCGCGTGTACTGCTCGTGGCCCGGCGTGTCGGCGACGATGAACCGCCGGGCGGCGGTGGAGAAGAAGCGGTAGGCGACGTCGATGGTGATGCCTTGCTCCCGTTCGGCCTGCAGTCCATCCACCAGCAGCGCGAAGTCGACGCGGCTGCCCTGCGTGCCGAACTTGCGCGAATCGGCTTCGAGCGCCCGCGCCTGGTCGTCGAAGACCGCGCGCGACTCGTGCAGCAGCCGGCCGATCAGGGTCGACTTGCCGTCATCGACGCTGCCGCACGTGATCAGCCGAAGCAGGGGGAGGCTCAGAAGTATCCCTCCCGTTTCTTCTTCTCCATGGATGACGGCTGGTCGCTGTCGATCAGCCGGCCCTGCCGCTCGGAGGATGCCGCGGCCACCGTCTCGGCGATGATCGCCGCGATCGTGGTGGCGCGGCTCTCGACGGCGCCGCTCAACGGGTAGCACCCCAGCGTTCGGAACCGCACCCATCGGCGTTCGGGCTGCTCGCCTGGTGCGAGCGGCAACCGCTCGTCGTCCACCATCACGAGGGTCCCGCCGCGATGCACGACCGGCCGCTCGGCGGCGAAGTAGAGGGGGACCACCGGAATGCCCTCGCGCTCGAGGTAGCGCCAGACGTCGATCTCGGTCCAGTTCGACAGCGGGAACACGCGCATCGACTCGCCGGGGCGGATGCGCATGTTGTAGATGGCCCAGAGCTCCGGGCGCTGCGCCTTCGGATCCCACCGGTGGCCCGCCGCCCGGAACGAGCAAATGCGCTCCTTGGCCCGCGAGGCCTCCTCGTCGCGGCGGGCGCCGCCAAAGATGACGTCGAAGCGGTGGGCATCGAGCGCCTGCCTGAGGGCCTCGGTCTTCATCACGTCGGTGTAGGGGCCAGAGCCGTGCGAAAAGGGATTCACCCCGGCGGCCAGGCCGGCCTCATTGCGGTGCACGAGGAGGCGCATGCCGGACTCGCGCATCACGCGCTCGCGGTGCGCGTACATGTCCCGGAACTTCCACGTGGTGTCGACATGCAGCAAGGGAAACGGCGGTGGCGAGGGATGAAACGCCTTGCGGGCCAGGTGCAGCAGCACCGACGAGTCCTTGCCGATGGAATACAGCAGGACCGGTCGCTCGGCGCCGGCCACGGCTTCACGCAGGATCTCGATGCTCTCCGATTCCAGGACGTCGAGCGTCATCGACCCCCATCATGGCACGACTGCGGTGCGGGTCAGAGACCATGGGCCACTCGATAGTCATGGATCTTCCGCGCCCAGACCCAGAGGAGGATGGTGCCGGTGACGATCAGCCCCAGCGACAGGCCCACCCACAGGCCCCACACCCCCCAGCCGATCACGAAGCAGAGCGTGTAGCTCACGGGCAACCCCAGCAACCAGTGCGCGGCCAGGTTGACGAGCATGGGTGTGCGCGTGTCGCCGATGCCTCGCAGCGTGCCGGTGATCACGCCTTGAATGCCGTCGAACAGCTGAAAGATCGCGGCGAGGTAGAGCAATGACGTGCCCACGGTGAGCACGGCGGGGTCCGCACTGAACCAGCCGATCAGCGTCCGCGGCATCGCCACGAACAGGGCGCCGGAGGTCAGCATGAACCCCACGCCGAGCAGGATGGCGGTCCACCCCGCGGCCGCGGCGCGAACCGGATCCCCCGCGCCCACGGCGTGACCGACGCGAACCGCGCCGGCCGAGCCCACGCCCAACGGGATCATGAAGGCGATGCCCGCCAGGTTGAGCGCAATCTGGTGTGACGCGCCGGAGATGGGGTCCAGCGTGCCGGCCAGCGCCGTCGCCAGGGCGAACACGCCGACCTCGGCGAGCATCTGTGAGGCGGCGGGCAGCCCGAGCGTCAACAAACGCCGCAACCGCGCCGGATCGATCCGCCGCGGCACGCTCCACAGGCTTTCGTAAAGCCGGTCCGCCGTCTTGTCCGCCGTCTTGTCCGCCGT
>CAYHCX010000014.1:0-17175 GCA_964355095.1 uncultured Acidobacterium sp. | reverse complement strand
GGCGAAGGCGGAAGCCTTGGCGAAGGTGGACCGCCTGTCAGTCCACCAGATCGCGGCCGCCAGCGCGGCCAGCATGTAGATGCGCGAGATCAGCGTGGCCCACGCCGCGCCGGCCACGCCGAGGCGCGGCAAGCCGAGGTGGCCGTGGATCAAGGCCCAGTCCATCAGCGCATTGAGGAGGTTCGCCGTGATCAACGCGAACATCACCGGCGTCGCCAGGTGCATTCCCTGCAGGTAGCGCCGGCAGGCGGCATAGGCGAGCAGGAACGGCGTGCTCCAGATGACGATGAAGAAATACGACTGCAGGTGCGGCGCCACCGCGGAGTGGAAGCCGAGCGATGGGATGGAGACCGCCAGCAGCAGGCACACTGCCATGATCGGCAGGGTCATCAGCGCCGCCAGCGTCAGGCCGTCGAACAGCCAGCGGTGGCAGTCGCGGATGTCGCCGGCGCCGAACGCCTGCGACACCAGCGTGTCGAGGCCGAGCAGCACGCCCATGCCGAAGATGGCAATGGCGATGTGCAGGGCGGCGCCCACGCCCACGGCGCTGATCGCCTCGGGTCCGAGCGGCCCGACCATCAACGTGTCGACCACGCCCATGGCCATCCAGCCAAGCTCGGCCATCACCACGGGGACGGCGAGGCGGAGCATGGGGACCAGTTCGGAGCGAAGGGCGGCGCGCACGGGAATCCTCAAGCTTACGGCAGGAACGTCGCGCGTACCATCAACATCCCGATCCTCGTTGATGTTCCTCCACTCGCCACGGCCACCTACTCGAATGTCCGCCGCTTCCTGAAGACCGCGGTCGAGTAGTCATCACTGAAGACCACGAGGAGACCTTACAGAAGGTCAAGAGTTCAGAAGAATAGAAGTCTGGTTTTCTTCTGATCTTCTGACCTCCTGTAACGTCCGTGCTACGGAGTGGGCAGCGTCGGCATCTTGTCTTTCGGCAGGCGGGGCAGCTTCTCGTCCCGCATCGCCAGGTGGTATACCGCCGCCGCAATCACCATCGCCGACTGCCGCGCATCGTCTTCGATGATGCGCTCGTAGGTGTCGAGGTTGGTGTGCCAGGTGTGCGAGTTGTATTCGATCGGATCCTGCTGGATGCCAATACCCGGCAGGCCGGCCTCGTTGAACGACGTTGAATCCGTGCCGCCGCGGCGGCGGCTCTGGGTGGCGCTGACGCCGAAGAAGCCGTTGTCTTCGAACGGCCTGGTGGCGTCGCGGAGGATGGCGGCGGCGTCGGCCGGCCCGAACACCGACATGCCGCGCGCGCGGCCGGTGCCGGAGTCGATGTTGAAGTAGCCGGCGAAGTTGGCGTGCTCCGGCTTGGGGTTCTCGACCATGCCGAAGTGTGCCTTCACATAGGCTTGCGAGCCCAGCAGTCCCTGCTCTTCACCGCTCCACAGCGCCACGCGGATGGTGCGTCGCGGCTTCACGCCGATGGCGTTGAGAATGCGGATGGCCTCGAGCATGGTCGCGCAGCCAATCGCGTTATCGGTGGCGCCGGTGGCCGAGTGCCACGAGTCGACGTGACCACCGAGCATCACCACTTCCTGGGCTTTGTCGGTGCCGGGGATCTCGGCAATCACGTTGTAGACCGTCGCGCCCTCGGCGTAGCTGCGATTGACGATGTCCAGTTCGAGCTCGACGACGAGGCCATCGGCCAGCAGGCGCGAGAGGCGGCCGTAGTCTTCGTTGCGCATCACCACCGTCGGCACGGCCTTGGCGATGTCAAAGGTGCGGTTGTTGAACGCGCGGATCTGTCCGTGCTCGCGGCCGGCGTCGTTGACGCGGGCGGCCGCGCCGGCCGACACCAGGAACTGATCGAGCTGCTCGGCCACCTGGCTGGCGGGCACGACGTTCGGGTTGGGTGGTCCGCCGGGGCCGCCGCCGGGGAAGCCGCCGCCACCGGGCGGGGCGGCCGGGTCGTACTGCGCGCGGACTTCGTTGTCTTCACGGCGCTTCTGGGGCGGAAGAATGGTGACGCGCACTTCGGTCGCGGAGCCCACCATCACGATTTTGCCCTTCACCTTGGCGCGGTTGTCGTCGAAAAACTTCGTCAGCACGTCCTTGGTCGGCTGCACCGGCACGATGATCTGCACGGCCTGGGCCGAGACCGGACCGTTGGTGCCTGGCGTCCAGGCGAGGGCTTCCGTGACCAGCGAGTCTTTGACCGGCGCCGTCACGTGGACCGACAGGCGTTGGTTTGACCAGCCGGGATGACCGAAATCCCAGGGTTCGAGGTGCGCGTTCTTGAGGCCCCAGGTCGTGGTCTCCTTGACGACCCAGTCCTGTGCGGCCTTCAGGTTCGGCGACCCGGTCAGGCGCGGACCGTAGACGTCGGTGAGGAAGTGGAGCGTGCGCAGAATCTGGGAGTTGTCCGTGGCTTCACGGCGGATCTTCCACTGGATGTCGCGATCGATGTTTTCCTGCGCGGTCGGCGTGGTGCTGACTGAGGTGACGAGGGCGAGGGCCAAGGCAAATATGCGTGTCGTCATGGGAGTGATTGTAGCCCAGTGAACTGAAACGCGGCCCGTGACAGATCAGGTCAGGAGTATGCGAACGAGGCCGATCTTGGCGGGCCAAGCTGCACTCGACCTCCCGTATAATCACAAGACATGGCTCAGGCGAAGCGGGACATCGGGATCGTGAATAGAGATGGCCGGGAGCCTTCTGTTGCGTCCAAGCTTGAAACGCACCGAAGAGTGGTTGCGATGGCGCCGTTCAAGACGACGCACCGCGTGATTCTCGGTGACGCGAGGGACATGACCGCGGTTAAGGACGAGTCTGTCCATCTTGTCCTGACCTCGCCGCCGTATTTCGACCTTATCGAGTACGCGGATTCCAAGGCTCAGCTCGGCCACGTCCACAATTATCAACTGTTTCTCGACGAGCTCCACAAGGTGTGGACTGAGTCGATGCGTGTTCTGATTCCAGGCGGACGCCTGTGCATTGTCGTTGGCGATGTTTGTCGATCGCGCAGGCGATTTGGTAAACACGAGGTCATTCCCCTTCACGCTGACATTCAGGTGCAGTGCCGCGAACTGGCCTTTGAGGGCCTCGCCACAGTCTTCTGGCACAAGATCGCGAATGCCACCACCGAAGTGGGTGGACCAGGTGCGACGTTGGGCAAGCCCTATGAACCGAATGGCGTTGTCAAAAACGACGTTGAATACGTTCTGCGCTTCAAGAAGACGGGCCCCTATCGGAAGCCGACTCCGCTCCAGCGAGCAGGCAGTTTCATGCCGCCTGCACAGTACGACGCGGCAATGAGGCAGGTCTGGTCGGACATCCCAGGAGCCTCTCGGAGGCGCGGGCACCCCGCACCCTTTCCCACCGCATTGGCGTCGCGCATCATCGGAATGTCCTCCTATACCGAGGACACAGTGCTCGATCCCTTCTGGGGCACTGGAACAACCACCGAGGCCGCGATCGAATGCCAGAGGAGTAGCGTTGGCATCGAGATCGCCAAAGAGTACTGGGAAGCTGCGCGCGAGCGGTTCGGCGTGCTGGCAGTCCCTGGCAACGCCACCGTAGTGTTTGAGGACTCGCACGGTCGGCAGCGGAAGTAGCTGATGGCTGTGACCCCTGTTACATTCAGACTCCTCGGAGCTTTCGAGGGTCTGTTCATGAACAAGCCATACAAGCACCGCGTTTCGACGCTTGGAAACTTCGTGGCCACGCACCTTTATGAGGACCTGCTCGAACACGGTGACTCGGCCAAGTTCATTGATAGGGTTACCACCGGCAGGGGTGCCGTCAATATTGATGGCTCGACCCGCGGTGTCAGGGCACGACGAGGGGACGGTACATTCGGTGCGGTCGTGCCCGGCTCCGCACCTGTCCATGTGAAGGGTTTCGCAGCTCTCCAGGGCATGGTCGCACTGACGCACATCGGGGCCGAGTTCAAGATCGTAGCAACGGCGCACCTGAAGCAGATCGATCGGGTCCTGAATGACCTGACCGGCTCGGCATCAAGCCTCAAGGAGAAGAGCCGCAACGCGATCACGGTCGGCGTCGCCGCCGTCAACTACTCCGAACGATGGACGGGCATCGAGGGCACGCGAACATTCCCCGTGGAGCGGAAGCCTAGTCGGGCACTAACCGAGTCGGACGAAACATCCCGACGATTGCTTGAGATCGCGCGTCCTTGCTTCGACGAGTTCGTGCTACTGAGATTCAAGGCCACAAATCAAGAGCCGTATCCGTTTTCTTGGCTAGATGAGCGGGGAACCCGCGCAGACTACGGTGCCGCCCTGATCAGAATCTCAAACCTCTACGAACAGCGTTTCTAGTCCGGCTGACCGCCTTCGCGTTACGCTTCGGCGAGTCAAGAAGCCGGACGCCACATCGACTCCCGACTCCCGACTCCCGGCACGTTACAATCGCCAGGTTATGCAGATCGCAAAACCCGCCATCCTGAAGCCGGGCGTCACGCTCGAGACCCTACCCGCGCCCCGCCCCGCCGACCTGGCGGGTGGCGACGCCAGCCGGACCATCCGCGGCAAGGCCCTGGTGATCTGGGACCCGAAGCACCCCGGGAAGAAGCTCGATGCCATCGACACCGACCAGATCACCCCGGCTGCCGACTGTGTGTCAGAGAGCCTGGAGACGCTGGACGAGCGGTGGAAGGCGGGCTCGTTCCGCTACCTGATGCCCGACTTCCGCGCCCGCGTCCACCAGGGCGAGACGTTCGTCGTGGCGGGCGATCGCTTCGCCATCGGCAGCTCCCGCGAGATGTCGCCGGCCGGCCTGAAGGCCATTGCCGACGAGGTGGGCCTCGAGATGGTGATCATCTGCGGCCACAACATGGGCGACATCTTCCGCCGCAACTCTTTCAACCTCGGCCTGCACGTCGTCCAGAGCCCCGAGGCGGTGGCCGACACCAACGACGGCGACGAGTTCACCTACGAGACCGGATCGCGCCAGGTGGTTAATGTCACGCAGGGCAAGACCTACACGCCGGTGCCGCTCAGCGCCAAGGAAGACGAGATCCGCCAGAGCGGCGGCATCTTCGCGGTCGGCCGCCGCGAGTTCCGCTCGTCGGTCGAGCGCCAGCCGGCGGTGATCTTCCCGGATGCGAAACTCGCGCGCACCATGTCGACGACCGCGCAGGTCGTGTGGGCGCACCGGGTCGACAAGGACGCCGAGGTCGCGCCCGGCGCCACCCTTCGCGTGTATGCCGATCTGTTGCCGGCCTCGGATGGCACCGCGCCCTTCTCGATCCACACCTTCAACCAGATCACCGGCGGCAATTCGATTCTTCCGCGCCAGGCGGCGGTGGCCAACGATCACTTCGTCTTCACCGGCAAGCAAGACGATGACAAGCAGACGGGCATTGGGCGGCAGTTCGCGGCCTTCCACGACATCAGGAAGCCGTACTACGCGACGCCCGGCGACGGCATCTTCCACTTCTACTTTCCGGAGCAGGGCCTCGTGCTGCCCGGCCAGTTCATTCCCGGCGCCGACTCCCACAGCCGCGCCTACGGCGCCTACGGCGCGGTCGGCATGGGCGTGGGTTCGACCACGCTCGGCTTCGGGTGGTCCACCGGCTACATCTACTTCACCATGGCGAAGGAACGGCGCGTTACGTTTCGCGGCAAGCTGAGCCCGTGGGTCACCGGCAAGGACATCGTGCTGGAGTTGCTGCGGCGCTGGGGCGCCAAGCAGTCGCAGGGCATGTCGGTGGAACTGGTGGACGCCGACCGGCAACTGCCCATCGCATTCCGCAACACCATTGCCAACATGATGGCGGAGGCCGAGGCGCTGAACGGGATCTTCGCGCCCGACGACATCACCTACAACTGGTACAAGGCCAAGGGCATGACGGCGTTGCCGTATCCGCACTTCGGCTGCGGCCCTGATGCGGTGTTCGACATCGATGAAGAGCTGGTGTTGAACGACATCGCGCCGATGATCGCCAAGCCGTTCAGCCCCGGTAACGCGTTCCCGGCCGAAGACGTGGCGCGCGAGCGCATCGAGTTCGACAAGGCGATGATCGGGTCGTGCACCAATGGCAGCTACGACGACCTGCTGTCGGCGGCGCTGGTGCTGGTGGCGGCGCGCGCGAAGGGACTCACCAAGGTGCAGAAGGAACTCGTGGTGTTCCCGGGATCGGGCGGCGTCAAGCTGCTGATCGAGCGCCCGGATCCGCGGCTCGGCGGTGAGTCGATCGCTGATGTGTTCCGCAACGCGGGTGGACAGATCCGCGCGTCGTGGTGCGGGCCGTGCTTCGGGCAGGGCAGCGACGCGCTGGTCAAGGGACAGCGCGCGATCACCTCGTTCAACCGTAACTGGCAGAACCGCATGGGCCTTGGCGGCGAAGGGTATCTCGCGTCGCCTTCCGTGGTTGCGGCGTCGGCGCTCGCGGGCTACATGGCGCCGCCCACGGAACTCGGGCTCCTCTGGGACCCGGAGAAATACGGCGTCTAGCAGTCAGATACCAACTAGGGCCTGGCACCGTTACATGGCAAAACGACGCAGTTCGTGCCAGCCGCGTCGCCAGCATCACCGAGCTCCTTTCAGGCGAATTGAATCCGTGGCTCGCAGCGAACCGGAAAGTTGACCGAGTTGGCGACGAAGCACAGGTGATGCGCACGTTGGTGCAGCGTCTCCGCGAGCGCGGCGTCGCTGCCGGCCTGCAGCGTCACCGTTGGCCGCAGCACGATCTCGGTGAAGTGGCCCCCGGTCGCCGCCACTTCAAGCAGCGTCCCCACCGCTTGGTCATCGTAGGCCGTGACGATGACCTTCGCCTCGGCGCACAGGTGCAGGTACCACAGCATGTGGCACGACGACATCGCCATGACCAGCAGCTCTTCCGGGTTGTAGCGCGTGCCGTCGCCGCGAAAGGCGGGGTCGGACGACCCGGGAATGACCGGCTTGCCCGGCACCGAATACTCGTGCGCGCGGTCGTAGGTGCGGTAGTTCGCGGTGCCGGTGCCGGTGTTGCCGGTCCAGGTCATGCGAATGGGGTAGAGGTGCTGTTTGTCTGACATGATCCCTGATTATCCGGCTAAAGCCGGATGCTACAACCGCGCGCAAGCCCCAAGCCCCAAGCCCCAAGTCTCAAGCCCCAAGCCCCAAGCCCCAAGCCCAAATGTCATAAGCTATCGTCCGGAAGTATGAGTCCCGCAGCGAGGATCCGATCGTGCCTTTGAGAACATTTACTCTGTGCCTCTTCGTCTCCGTGGCGTCCCCGCTGTGGGCCCAGGAGCCTCCCCTGTGGCCAGGAGCGAAGTACGACCCGGCAATCCCGACCATCAAACAGGTGCTGGGCCACGACCACGGCGAGGTCATCACCCCGCCCGAGGGGGTGGCGCAGTATCTCCAGGCCCTGCAGAAGGCGGCGCCCACGCGGACGCGCCTGGTCGAGTACGCGCGCACGTGGGAGGGCCGGCCACTGTGGCTGTTCGTGATCGGCAACGCCGAACGCATCGCCAGACTCGATCAGGTGAAGGCGGATCTGCGGCGCTTCGCGGATCCCCGCACCGTGGCGCCGGCGGAATCTGATCGCCTCGCCCGCGAGCTGCCGGTGGTGGTGTGGCTGGTGCACGGCGTGCACGGCAACGAGATCTCGTCGGCCGACGCCGCCCTCGCCGAGGCCTATCACCTGCTCGCCTCGCAGGGGGACGCCGGCGTCGACACGGTGTTGCGCGACGCGCTGGTGCTGATCGATCCCATGCAGAACCCGGACGGCCGCGCCCGCTTCGTGTTCCAGAACCTGTTGGGCCGCGCCTCGGCGCCTGATTCCGCGCCGTACAGCGCCGAGCACGACGAGCCATGGCCGGGCGGGCGCGTCAATCACTACCTGTTCGACATGAACCGCGACTGGTTCGCGCAGTCGCAGCCCGAGACGCGCGGCCGCATCAAGATTGGCCTCGACTACGTGCCGCAGGTCACCGTGGACTTGCACGAGCAGGGCGGCGACAACGCTTACTACTTCGCGCCGCCGGCGGATCCGTTGAACCCCCACATCACCAAGAGCCAGAACGCCGCGCTCGAGCTGTTTGGCCGCGCCAACGCGGCGCGGTTCGACGAGCGCGGCTGGTCCTATTACATCCGCGAGGTCTACGACGGGTTCTATCCGGGTTACGGCGATTCCTGGCCCACCTTCCAGGGCTCGATCGGCATGACCTACGAGCAGGCGTCGGCGCGCGGGCTGGCGTTTGCGCGCAGCGACGGCGACACGCTGACCTTCCGCGACGGCGTGATGCACCACTTCAACGCCGCCATCACGACCGCGATCACCGCCGCCCGCAGTCGCGAGCGCCTCATGCGCGACTACCTCGACTACCGGCGCAGCGCCGTGGCCGAGGGCGAGAACGGGCCGATCCGCGAGTACCTGATCGTGCCGGGACACGATCCGTCGCGCGCCGATCTGCTGGCGCGCAACCTGGCGACGCAGGGCATCGAGGTCCGCCGGGCAGACGAGGCAATCAAGCTCGCCACCCGCACGCTGCCGGCCGGCACCTACCTCGTGTCGAACGCGCAGCCCACGGCCCGCATGGTGCGCAACCTGCTCGATCCGAAGACCGAACAGCCCGCGGAGTTCATCCGCAAGCAGGAAGAGCGCCGCAAGATGCGCCTGAACGATCAGATCTACGACATCACCGCGTGGAACCTGCCCATGGTGTTCGATGTCGAGCTGGTGACGAGTGCGGCGGCGGTCGCGGTGAAGGCGACGCCGGTGCCGTCGCAGTACGACGCACCCATGCCGGCGCGGACGCTGGCGGCGGCCAAGGTCGGCTACCTGATGCCGTGGGGATCGGGCGCCGCCGCGTTGTCGGCCGAGGCATTGAAGCAGGGCCTGCGCATTCGCAGCGTCGGCGGTGCGTTCACGCACAACGGCCGCCGGTATCCAATCGGCACCGCGTTCTTCCGCACCGTCGAGAACCCCACCGACCTCAAGGCGAAGCTCTCGGCGCTGGCGCTGCGCCACAGCGTGGACCTGGTGCCGATTGATTCGTCATGGGTCGATGAGGGCACCTCGCTCGGCAGCAACGACGTGCAGGCGTTGAAGGCGCCCAAGGTGCTGCTGGTGTGGGATACGCCGACCAGCACGCTGTCGGCCGGCTGGACCCGGTACACGCTCGAACGCCGCTTCGGCCAGGACGTAACCGCGGTTCGCACCAGCTCGCTCGGCCGCGCCAATTTCAACGACTACGACGTGATCGTCATGCCGTCGGGCAATTTCGCCGGGACGATCAACGACGGCGTGCTCAATCGGGTGAAAGACTGGCTGCGCAGCGGTGGCACGCTGGTCACCATGGCCGAGGCCACGCGCTGGGCCACCGGCGCCAGCGTCGGGCTGCTCGACACGACGAGTCTCCTCAAGGACGGGCGGCCGGATGTGCCGCCGCCAGCAGGTGCATTAGGTGCATCAGGTGCATCGGGTGCTGCTGGTGCCGCGCCGAAGCCGGGCGAGGCCTTTGACTACGACAAGGCGATTCAACCCGATCGCGAACGCCCCGCTTCGCAGCCCGGCGCCATCCTGCGCGTGACGCTCGACACCAATCACTGGCTGACCGCCGGCAACGACGCCGAGACGCAGGTGATGATCGAGGGCAACCGCGTGTTCGCGCCGCTCAAGTTGAACAGCGGGCGCAACGTCGGCCTCTACGCCACCAAAGACAAGCTGATCGCCTCCGGCCTGATCTGGCCGGAAGCCCAGGACATCCTGGTGCAGAAGGCGTTCCTGATGCACCAGCCCTTCGGCCAGGGCCACGTGATCGGGTTTGCGGAAGACCCGAACTACCGTGCCTTCACGGAGTCAACGATGTTGCTGTTCATGAATGCGGTCTTGCTTGGGCCGGGTTATTAGGCGGGACTGAAGTCCCGCCCTTCTGGCACCGGTTAGGGGAATGAATCAATGAGAGCGATCAATCTGCGCAACCGGCCTTTGGTTTTGAAGATCCTGTCTTCTCTGTGCCTCTTTGTCTCTGTGGCGACCTACGTGACGGCGCAGAGCGCGCCGTACTTCCCGCCGGCGGGCACATGGGCGAAGAAGACGCCCACGGAAGTGGGTCTCGATCCCGCGAAGCTGGCTGAGGCCGTCGCCTTCGCGCAGTCGCGCGAGTCCACGCGCGCCATGGATTTCTCCGATCAGGAGAAAATCTTCGGCTCGCTCCTCGGCTCGGTCCCCACCAGGCGCGCCAAGACCAACGGCCTCGTGATCCACAAAGGCTACGTCGTCGCCGAATTTGGCGACACCACGTGGGTGGATCCCACCTATTCGGTGGCCAAGAGCATGATGTCCACGGTGGCGGCCATCGCGGTGCGTGACGGCAAAATCGCCGACCTCGATGCGCCGGTCGGCGCCACGGTGAAGGACGGCGGCTACGACGGTCCGCGCAACGCGCAGGTCACCTGGAAGATGCACCTGCAGCAGGAAACCGAGTGGGAAGGCACAATGTTCGGCAAGAAGGACGACTTCGTCGGTGCCGAGGCGTTCGGCGACGGCGAGCGCAAGCCGCGCGAGTTGAAGCGGCCCGGCACCTTCTACGAATACAACGACGTTCGCATCAACCGGCTCGGCATGTCGTTGCTGCAGACGTTCCGCAAGCCGGTGCCCGAGGTGTTCCGCGATGAGGTGATGGACGTGATCGGCGCCTCCAACGCGTGGAAGTGGGTGCCGTACCACAACAGCTACGTCACCATCGACGGCAAGAAGATGCCGTCGGTCAGCGGCGGCACGCGGTGGGGCGGCGGCGTGTGGATCAACTCGTGGGACATGGCGCGGTTCGGGTACTTGTGGCTGCGCGGCGGCAAGTGGGGTGACAAGCAGGTGCTGCCGCCGGCGTACGTGAAGGCCGCGGTGTCGGCGAGCGCGCACGGGCCCGACTACGGCTACTTGTGGTGGCTGAACACGGCGGGCAAGAACTATCCGGGGTTGCCCACCAACGTCTACGGCGCGCGCGGCGCCGGCAGCAACACCATCCTGATTTCACCCGATCACGATCTGGTGGTGGTGTGGCGGTGGCACGCCGGCAACGAAGCGGAGTTCGCCAAGCGCGTGATTGCGGCGATTAAGTGATTGCGGCGGCGTCGAATCCTCGGGTCGAAAGGGCCGGCGTGGGCGGCCCTGGTACGGCACCGGAGGGTGGTGCCGTCCCTGCTGGGGCTGGTGCGCGCCAGCCGCTGATGATGACGAGACATTCCGTTCATCGGCGGCGGATGCCTGGTGTGCGAAATGTATTTCGGCGTTCCTGTTCGGACCGGCCAGCGCGGCGGTAGAATTATTCCGCTTATCGTGTCAGCACAATTCCCCGACACGTTGCTCGAATGGGCCCTCGCGGTGGTCGGTGGCTCCACGCTGGTCGTCTTCGCGGTGGCGCTCCAGAACTTCTTCATCCAGCCCGCCACGCTGTCGCGCGCACAACGGCTGTTCCAGGACTGGAGCGTGCTGTGCGGCCTGATGCACGCCCTCGCGCTGATCGTGCTCAACGCCGCCACCGACTTCTGGGCCGGCATCGGCATCGCCATCTACTCGGTGGCGCTGGCACTGTTCCTGGCCGCCATCGAGGCGGCGCGCCGCACGCCGTTGACCCGCACCTTCGTCTACGACCCGCCCTGCGACACCATCCTGCAGACCGGGCCCTACCGGATCATCCGCCACCCCATTTACGTCGCCTACTCGCTGGCGTGGCTCGCCGCGCCGGTGGCCACCCACAACCTGGTTCTCGGCGCGACCGCGGTGTTCATGATCGGCTGCTACATCTCCTCGGCGTGGGAAGAGGAGCGCCGGCTGGCGACGGGCCGCCGCGCCGCCGAATACGCGACCTACCGCGCCAGGACGTGGCGCATGATCCCGTTCCTCTTCTGATCGGCCAACGTTCGTGGGCGCGTCACTACTTGCCGTCGAGCTGTTCGATGGTCGCCGTTGACGGCTGGCGCGTCTTCTGCAACCCGGCCGCGACCTTCTCGGCCTGTTTCATCACGCGCAGGATGTTCAGGCCCAGGATCTTCCTGATGTCCCCGTCCGCGTAGCCGCGCTTCATCAGTTCCGCGGTGAGGTCGGGGTACTTCGAGACGTCTTCGAGCCCGGACACCACCGCCGTGATGCCGTCGAAGTCTCCACCCAGGCCGATGTGGTCGATGCCCGCGACCTTGCGGATGTGGTCGATGTGATCGGCGACCTGCGAAATCGTCGCCCTTGGCGCCGGCCCTTCAGCCTTCTTCGCGTCGTGGTCGGCCACCGCCTGTGAGATGAATCCGGGCACGAACGTCACCATCACCACGCCGCCGTTCTTCGCGGTGAGCTGCAGCACGTTGTCGGGGACGTTTCTCGGCACGTTGCAGATTGCCTTCGCCGACGAGTGCGAAAAGATCACCGGCGCTTCGCTGACCCGCAGCGCGTCTTCCATGGTTCCCGGCGAGACGTGGCTGAGGTCCACCAGCATGCCGAGCCGGTTCATCTCGCGGACCACTTCCTCGCCGAACTTCGACAGGCCGCCGAGCACGGCGGTGTCGGTGCTGGCGTCGGCCCACGGCAGGTTGGCGGAGTGGGTGAGGGTCATGTAGCGCGCGCCGAGGGCGTAGAACATGCGCAGCGTGGCCAGCGAGTTGTCGATGGAATGCCCGCCCTCCATGCCGATCATCGAGGCGATGCGGCCGGCCTTGAACGCACGCTCGACGTCGGCGGCGGTGCTGGCCAGCTCGAACGTCTCGGGCCAGCGCGTGGTCATGCGATGCACGGTGTCGATCTCGTCGAGCGTGACGCGGACGGCTTCCTTGCCCTGCATGGTGGACGGCGTATACACCGACCAGAACTGCCCGCCGACGCCGCCCTGGCGCAAGCGGGGGATGTCGGTCATTAGCGCCGGCACCGGCCCGGAGATGTCGGCCTTGCCCAGGTCGCGTCCGGGATCGAGGTCGCGCAGGGCCCACGGGTAGTCGTTGTGCCCGTCGATGAGCAGGGCCTGCTTGTGAAGCGCCCGGGCCCGCGCCGCCACGTCGCCTTGCGCCGAGGCCTGGCTGCCGACCGTCATGAAGGCGGCCGCAATGAGAGCGAGAAACGAAACATGTCGATACATGGCGTCATCCTGCCACAAACCAGTGAGCCACGAAACCCGGAATCGGCGCGGCACGCCGCGCGCGACGGAAGGCAGCACGACGGCGGCCAGCCGACCGGGCGCCGGTGTGCCCAAGTGCCGAGGGTACAATGTCCGCATGTCCCGCACGGTCGATGCCTCGAAGCTGTCCGGCCTGGCCAGTCGCTTTGGCGCGTTTGTCGCCGAACGCCATCCGTTTGCCCTCACGATTGCCCTCGAAGCGTTCGAGAGCGCGGGAGTCGGTGCCATCAAGAGCCGCGACGCGGTGAAGCTGGACGCGGTGCGCACGCCGTTCCGCCGCGCGCTGGCCAAGGCGCTGTACGACCAGGTGGCGGCCCCAGAAGGCATTGCCGAAACGACGCCCGGCACCTCCGCCGTCAAGCGGTTCGAACAGGCGCGCGCGGAAGTGGTGGATGCCTGCGACGGGTTCCTGCGGCGCGCCGCCATCGAAGCGTCACTGACCAAGGCCGAGCGCAAGGAGATCCTCAAGGGCATGTGCCTCACGCGCAGCGTCGACAACCGGCTGAAGCAGTTCTTCATGGGCGGCGAGGTCCGCTGGGGCGACATGGCGTTCCAGGGCAAGGGCTTCCGATCGCTCGGACAGGAAGCGATCTACGCCGGCGCCGTCCGCCTGCATCGTGGTGCCGCGTATCGCAAGGCCGACGGCACCTGGGGCGGCGACGTGCTGGCCCCGGTGATTCGCGACCTTGGCATGACGCTGGCCATGCGTCACGACCAAGAGGCCGTGGGCATGGTGCTGCGCGCGCAGATGGGGAAGTCCGGTCCGCCGATGGACGGCAAGGATCTGCACACCGGCGACTTCGAGTGGGGCGTGCTGCCCGCGGCCGCGCCGCTGGCCGTGGGCTCGCTCTCCATGGCCGGCATGGCGATGGCGTTTTCGCTCGACAAGAGCGACCGCGTCGCGCTGGCCTTCATCGGCGAAGGCGGCTCCTCGCTCGGTGAATGGCACGAGGCCATCAACGCCTGCGCCGCCGCCAGGCTGCCGGCGATTTTCTGCCTGCAGAACAACCAGACCGCGCTGTCAACGCCGGTGCGCGAGAACTCCGCGGTCCGGGTGTTCGCCGACAAGGCGGCGGGCTACGGCATTCAGGGCATCACCATCGACGGCACCGATCCGGACGAGGTGGCCTCGGCGTTCACGTGGGCGGCAGAGCGCGCGCGGGCCGGCGACGGTCCGACGCTGATTGAAGTCGTCGCCATGCGTATGTGCGGCCACGCCCACCACGACGACATGCTGTATCTCGGCAAGGACCAGCCGCCGTCGTGGGACTATCACCTGCTTCACGAGACCGGCTACGCCAATCGCGAGCTCTACGAGTACTGGTCGAAGCGCGATCCCATCCCGATGTACGCCCGCCGCCTCGAGAACGAAGGCGTGATCAAGGCCGGCGATCTCGAGGTGCTGAAGAAGTGGGCCGATGACCTGGTGGACGGCCAGGCCCAACTCGTCATCGACGCGCCGTGGCCGCGACCCGAGATGGCCGGCGTCGGCGTGTTCCTGGACGAGACGCCGCGCGAACGGGTCGAAGTGCTCGAGCCGGAGCGCCGCCTGACGCTGCCCATTCACGCCGAGCTGCCGCCGCTCGAGCAAGGGCTGCCGTTCGACAAGAAGGGCAACACGTTCCTCGAAGCGGTGATGCTCGGCGTCGGCGACGCGCTCAGGTCGGACCCGCGGGTCTTCGTCTACGGCGAAGACGTCGGCGGGCAATACGGCAACGCCTTCCTGCTGCTGCGGCCGTTGCTGAAGGAGTTTGGCGCTCGCATCCACAACTCGCCGCTGGCGGAAGGCGCCGTGCTGGGTGTGTGCGTCGGCGCCGCGCTCGCCGGGCAGCGTCCGATCGGCGAGATGCAGTTCAACGACTTCGTCGCGACCGGCTTCAATCAGCTGGTCAACAACGCCGCGAAGATCCGCTACCGCTGGGGCGGCAGCGTGCCCATGGTGGTGCGCATGCCGTGGGGCGGCCTTCGCCACGCCGGCCCGTACCACAGCCAGAACACCGAGCCGTGGTTCTATCGCACGCCCGGCCTCAAGATCGTGGTGCCGTCCACACCCGAGGATGCTCGTGCGTTGATGGCCGCGGCGGTGGCCGATCCGGATCCGGTGCTGTTCTACGAGCACATCGCGCTTTACCGCGATCCGCGCATCAAGCAGGTGCTGCCGCCGGGCCCTCCTTCGCGCTGCGAGATCGGGCGGGCAGCGCTACGAAGGGCAGGCAACGACGTCGCGATGATTTCCTACGGCGCCTACGTGCACCACTGCATGCGGGTGGCGGAGAAACTGTCGGCCGAGGGCATCGAGGCCTCGGTGCTCGACCTGCGGAGCCTGGCGCCGCTCGACAAGGACGCCATCCTGGCCGTGACCCGCCACTGCAATCGCGTGCTGATCGTGCACGAGGATTCGCGCACCGGCGGCATTGGCGAAAGCCTGGCGGCCATCATCCAGGAAGAGGCCTTCGAGGCGCTGGACGCGCCCATCCGCATCCTCGGCGCGCTCGACACGCCGGTGCCGTATTCGCCGCCGCTCGAAGAAGTGTTCCTGGTCAGCGAGGCGGAGATCCAGGCCGCCGCGAAGTTGTTGGTCAGCTACTAATGGAGGGCGGGGGCTTCAGCCCCCGCCGTATAGTGGAGAGGTTCCCATGACTCGAGCCCGCGTCTTTGCCTTCATCCTCCTGGTGGCGGCCGCCACCACCTCCGTCAGCGCCGATGTCCGCACCGACCAGCGCGTCAAGTTCCAGCTGGGCGGCGCCATCGGCAAGCTCGTCAACATGTTCGGCGGCAAGGGCGCCCGCGACGGCGTCACCTCAGTCGTCGCCGTCAAGGGTGACCGCAAGGCCACGATGTCGGACTCGAGCGGCCAAATCATCGACCTGTCGGAGGAGAAGATCTACGACCTCGACATGAAGAAGAAGACCTACCAGGTCACCACGTTCGCCGAGTTGCGCCAGCAGATGGAAGCGGCGAAGCGCGAGGCGGAAGCATCCGCGAAGAGCGAGCCGGCGCGTGAGGCCGACAAGCCGGCCGAGAAGGATCCCAACGCGAAAGAAATGGAAGTGGACTTCGACATCAAGAACACCGGCGCGGCGAAGTCGATCAACGGCTTCGACACCAGGCAGACCGTGGTCACCGTGACGGTGCGCGAGAAGGGCAAGACGCTCGAGCAGGCCGGCGGCCTGGTGATGACCACCGACATGTGGCTGGCGCCGAATGCGCCGTCCACCAAGGACCTGCAGGACTTCGACCGGCGCTACGCGCAGAAGCTCTACGGCCCGATGGTCGCCGGGGCGTCAGCCCAGGACATGGCGATGGCGATGGCGATGTACCCGCAGATGAAACCGGCGCTCGACAAGATGCGCGCCGAAGGGAGCAAGATCGAGGGCACCGCCATCCTGACCACGATGACGATGGAAGCGGTGCAGCCGGCCGGAACGGCGGCCGAGGCGCCGAAGGCGGGCGGTGATTCCGGCGTCCGCCCACGCGGGCTGGGCGGCATGCTCGGCGGCCTCGCCAAGAAGGCCGCGAAGAAAGACGAGCCTGCCAAGACCAACGCCACCATCCTGACGACGTCGGTCGAGATGCTGAAGCTGACGACCGACGTCGATGCGGCGTCGGTCGCGTTGCCCGCGGGCTTTGCCGAGAAGAAGTAGGCCGCCGGCCTACTTCTTCTTGGCGCCGGTGAAGTCGGCCTGGCCCATGCCGAAGTCGAGCATGCCCTTCATGGAGTCGCCATCGACCTCACCGCTCACCGTGATGTCGAGCGGGCCATCCGGACCCGCGATGCTGAACGAGAGCGTCAGGGTCTTGCCCTTGATCGAACCCTTCATCTCGGCGGTGCCCTGCGGGCTGTCGATGGTGCCGGTCACTGTCTCGCCATCCTGCTTGAGCGTGGCCCCGGCGGTGATGGCGCCTTGCGGGCCGTTAATGTTCAGATCCCACGCGCCAGACACGTTTCCCTGCGCGCCAACGGCCGCCGACAGGAACAGGAGAGCCGCCGCGCAAACCGATAGAACTTGTGACATGTAAGTTCGCCTCCAGAAGTGTTGACGATAGCACTTTTGGCCCCTTTGCCGTTGGCCTGCCACCGGTAGCCCGATAAAGTTCCTAG
>CAYHCX010000013.1:38828-59327 GCA_964355095.1 uncultured Acidobacterium sp. | reverse complement strand
GAAAGCGTGCGTTGCGTTCACGGCGGTTGTCATCACTCTGCTCCTCTGCTGTCTTAGATCTTAGATCTTAGGTCTTGGGTCTTGGGTCTTGGGTGTTGGGTCTTCTTCGCGGTGGCGACAAACAAACTTGGCCCCTTCACGTCCGCTTCGGTTGGCAGCGGCGCAATCACGAATTTCTCGAAGCCGGCGGCCTCGAGGTGCTTCTTCATGGTCTTGGCGGAGAAGCCGAGCCAGACATGCCCCATCTGCTGCTGGTATTCCTCGTGGTCGTGCGGGAGCATGTCGACGATCAGGACACGGCCGCCCGGCTTCAGCACGCGGCTCACCTCCGCGAGCGCCCGCGCCGGCTCGGGCACGTGGTGCAGCACCAGCGCCAGGATCGCCACGTCCAGCTGGCCGTCGCCGATCGGCAGCGCTTCCATGTCGCCGCGGCGGACGTCCACCTGGTGGGCGCCCTTCAATCGCTTGCGCGCCGCCTGGACCATGTCGGTGGAGCCGTCCACCGCGATCACACCGGCGACGTGAGGCGCGAGCAACTCGCTCACCTGCCCGGTGCCGCACCCGAGGTCGCCGACGGTGAGCGTCGGATCGATCAGGGCGAGCAAGGCGCGCAGGTGAAAGCGATCGCCAAACAGTTCGGCACGCAGGTGATCCCACTGCCCCGACGCCGACGCGAAGAAGGCCTGCGACTTCGAGCGGCGGCGCGACAGCACGCCTTTCAGCCGGCGCTCGTCCTGCTCGGCGCCGTTGGTGGACGACACCTGCTCGCGAATGAGCGGCCACAGCTGCTGAGCTCCCGGGTCCAGGTCTTCCAGCGTCATGCCGTAGAAGCGGCTCGTGCCATCCCGGCGGGACGCCACCCAGCCGTCGTCGGCCAGCGTCTTGAGGTGCCGGCTCACGGTGGACTGGGGCAGCTGGAGTACCGAACAGATCTCGTTGACGGTCAGCTCGTGCCGCTCGAGGGGCAGGAGCATCCGGCAGCGGATCGGGTCGGCCAGCGCGGCCATATGGTCGAGGATCTGCGTGGACATTAATCCGTCAATCCGGATGGAAGGGATGATAACCCGGCGGTGAGCGGCCGTCAAGCCGTGGCCGTAGCATCTACCGGATCAGCGCCCCCTAACCGTCAGGGCAGCCAGTGCGAGAGAACACGCTCGGCCGCGTCGAGGGACAGGGGCTTGGACAGGTAGTCACTCATCCCGGCCTGGATGCATTTCTCACGGTCCCCGGTCAGGGCATCGGCCGTCACGGCGATGATGGGGATGTCCTTGAACCTTCCGCCCATTCCACGAATAGCGGCGGTTGCCGCGAATCCGTCCATTTCCGGCATGTGCGAATCCATGAGGATGAGGGCGTACGCCTTGGATTCCAGCAACCGCAGGGCCTCGACCCCGTTGTCGGCAACATCCGAGGTGTAGCCGAGCTTCTCGACAATCAAGGTGGCCACGCGCTGATTGACGCGATTGTCCTCGACGATGAGGATTCTGCCGTCCTTGGCGGCGGCCGCGACCACACAAGACGACCCGCCCCCGGCCGAGCCCGGGGCGTGCTTCGAGACCGCGTTCACGATCGCGTCAAACAATGAGGACTGGCGCACCGGTTTGGTCAAGCACGACTCGACTCCCTCACGGCGAGCCTCCTGCGACAACCCCGCGCGGTCGACCGAGGTCATCATGATGATCGGCACGCCCGACAGGGCCGGTTGCGCGTGAATGGCGTGTGCCAGTTCGAGGCCGTCCATCCCCGGCATCTGCATGTCGATGAGGGCAAGACCGTACGCCTGGCCGGCGGCCGCAGCGCGATCGAGTTCCGCCAAGGCCCCCACTCCCTCCGCCTGGGACGATCCGCGCATGCCCCAGGCTGCGAGACGGCGCTTGAGGATCTCCCGGTTGGTGCCGTTGTCGTCGACCACCAGGACTCTGAGGGCAGCGAGATCGGCGCCCGCCAGCCTGTCTGCATCCCCGCCGTCGCCCAATTCGAAGGGAATCTCGAACCAGAATGTCGCCCCTTTCCCTTCCGCGCTCTCCACGCCGATGCGGCCCCCCATCAGCTCGACGATCCAACGCGAGATGGCCAGTCCCAGCCCGGTCCCGCCGTAGCGGCGCGTCGTTGAGGCGTCCGCCTGCGAGAAGGGCTGGAAGAGGCGCGACTGGACGTCGGGAGAGATGCCGACGCCGGAATCCCTGACTTCGAATCGAATAGTGACTGTTCGCTCCGTCGCCGCCGTCTGGTGCGCGCTGAGCACGACCTCACCGCTCGGCGTGAACTTGATCGCGTTGTTGAGGAGGTTGCTGAGCACCTGGCGCAGGCGCCCGTCGTCGCCGCGCAAGGCTTTGGGCACGTCGGAGTCGATGGCCACGACGACCTCCAGTCCCTTCTCGTGCGCCTTGACGGCCACCAACCTGCCGCAATCCTCCACGGTCCGCAGCAAGTCGAACCCCGACGACTCCAGGTCCATTTTGCCGGCCTCAAGCTTGGAGTAATCAAGGACGTTGTTGATGAGCGTCAAGAGGGTCTCCCCGCCGATGTTGCTCATCTGGGCGAACTCCGCCTGCTGGGCGGACAAGGGTGTGTCGAGGAGGAGCTGGGTCATCCCGATGACCGCGTTGAGCGGGGTCCGTAGCTCGTGGCTCATGCAGGCGAGAAACTGGCCCTTCGCGACGGCGGCCGCCTCGGCTGCCTCGAGCGCGACCCCCAGTTCGCGTGTGCGCTCTTCGACGCGCGCCTCTAGTTCCGCATTGGCCTCCCGAAGCCGGTGATCCGCCGCCTCGCGCGCCGACATCTCCAACTGCATCGGCCTGAGGATGAAAGCGTACAGGATCGGGACGAGGGCCAACACGAGCATGCCGGCGTCGAGAAGCATCTCGAGCCAAGGGGACTCGATACGGAGGGACGGAATCAGGCTCATGATGACCATCTCGATGGTGAAGATCGAGAGCGCCACGGTCACAGCCAGTCTGAGTGGAGGGGTCATATTCATCACGCCTGCAATTCCGTCCCGGACACTTTGGAGTAGCGCTACGCCGGTGAACGTTTGCTGAGGTCGGACGCCTGATGCTCACGCACTCCGTGCCGAAGAGAATACTCACCCGACAGGCCGTCGTCGAGCGGAACACTCCCGCCTGCGGGCAGCAGTAGCTCGGCTTCGAGCCGCGTGACGAGGTCGTCGAGCTGCTTGGTGACCGCCCGCACGGTGTCGGGCTGGGCCAGGTCGATGCCGGCGCGCTTGAGCAGGGTCATCGGGTGATCCGAGCCGCCCGCCCTGAGCAGGTCGAGGTAGCGAGCGACCACGGCCGACCGCGCCGCCACATCGCTCGCCCCGCTGATCTCTTCCATCAACCTGGCGGTGGACGCAAAGCACGTCGCGTATTGATAGACGTAGTACGGCGACTGGAAGAAATGCGGAATGCGGGCCCAGGTGTGCCGCGCCCGCGTATCCGGCGACAGCGCGTCACCCCAATATTCGGCCAGCCGCGCCGCGTAGATCCCGTTGAGCACGTCGGAGGTGACGGGTTGATCCTGCTCCACCAGCCGGTGCGCCTCGAGCTCGAAGTCGGCGAACAGCACCTGGTTGTAGAAGGTGCCGACAATGCCGTCGATGGCGTGCTGCAACAGCACGATGCGCTCGTCGCGGCTCTTCGCCCGCGCCAGCATGAATTCGAGCAGCAACGCTTCGTTCAGTGTCGACGGCACCTCCGCCACGAAGATCGTGTAGCCCGAGTAGACGAACGGCTGCGACTCGTGCGAGAGCAGCGTGTGCATGGAGTGACCCAGCTCGTGCGCCAGCGTGAACACCGCGTCGAGGGTGTCGTTGTAGTTCATCAGCATGTACGGGTTGGCCCCGTAGACCGGCGCGGAATAGGCGCCGCTGCGCTTCCCCTGGTTCTCGTAGACGTCGATCCACCGATCGGCGAACGCCTTGCGCACGCGCGCCTGGTATGCCGGGCCGAGCGGCGCCACCGCCGTCACGATCCAATCCAGCACGTCGTCGTACTTGTAGTGCGCGTCGAACTCGACCAGCGGCACGAAGGCGTCGTAGACGTAGTAGTCGGACAATCCGAGCACGCGCTTGCGCAGCTGGTGGTAGCGCCGGAACGGGGCGACGCCGCGCCTGGCCTCGCCGATCAGGTTCTCCACCACGCTGGTCGGGATGGCGTTGCCGAACAAGGCGGAATCGAGCGTGGACTGGTAGCCGCGCGCCCGCGCCTCGAACCAGTCGCCCTGCATGACGCCGTTGTAGATGGCGGCGTAGGTGTTGAGGTTCGCGGCGTAGGTGTCGTAGAGCGCCTCGTAGGCGAGCCGGCGGTCGCCCTGCGCGCGGCAGACCGTGAGCAACTTGCGGTACTGGCCGTAGCTGACCTGTGTGGACTCGCCGGTTGACAGCGTGATGGTCGGGAAGCGCGCGTCGGCGGTTGACAGCGCGGCGTACGAGTCCCGGGGCACGCTGCCCAGGCGATCCGACAGCGACAGCAGCTTCTCGCCTTGTTCGTTGAGGACGTGGGCCTGCAGGCGGAACACTTCCTCGATCGCAAAGCGATACACGGCGAGCGCCGCGGACGCGGCCAGCCACTGCCGGACGGTCTCAAGCGGCAGCTTCAATAGCTCGGGCTGGAACCACGACGTGGCCTGTTGCCACCTGGCGATCAGCAGCTGCACGCGCTGACGGCGCGCGTTGATGGTGTTGTTCCGCTGGTCCTCGTCGTACTGCAGCGACGGGTAATACCAGACGCGAAAGCTCAACTGGCCGAGCGCATCGCGATCCTGCAACGCCCGCAGCAGCTGGTCCGCGCCTTGCGCGAGGGTACCTTCGTATTTCGCATAGGCCCCGATGCCGGCATCGAGCTCGGCGAACGCCGCCTCCCACGCGTTCCAGCTCGGGAAGATCGAGGTCAGGTCCCAGGTGTAACGGGGATCCAGCGATTCGCGTGTGGGGACCTGGGTCAATGGCGCCGGAGCGGCAGGCGAAAACATCCGCCGATCATAGCAAGTTCGCGAGTTCGGCAGACGAGGGACCGATGCGCTCGACGAACCGCGTGCGGGCGAGGGCCTGGGCCAGCGGCGCCGGCATCGGCACGGCCTCGCCAATCACCGGCTCGACGACTTCCGCGAACTTCGCCGGATGCGCGGTACTCAGCAGGTGCGTGGCCGCGCCGCGCACGGCGCCGAGATACGCGATCGCCGTGTGCGGGTCGGCGACGTAGTGATAGCGGCGGTGCAGTTCCTCGATCGCGCTCCTCACTTCGTCGTCGGTGTGCACGGTGCCGGTGATCATCGCGCGCATCTTCGAGCGGTCGTTGCCAAACAGCCAGAGCAGCCGCTCGAAGTTGCTCGGGGCGCCGACGTCCATGGCGTTGGCAATCGTCGCTACCGACGGCCGCGGCTCGTAGACGCCGGATTCCAGATAGCGCGGCACGGTGTCGTTGACGTTGGTGGCGGCGACGAACCCGGCCATGGGGACACCCATGCGCCACGCCATCACGCCGGCCGCCAGGTTGCCGAAATTGCCGCTCGGCACCGACATCACGACGCGCGAACCCTCCGGCGCCTGCAACGCGGCGTAGGCGTAATAGAACATCTGGGGCACGAGGCGGCCCAGACTGATGGAGTTGGCCGAGGTCAGCCGCACGCGCCGCCGGAGGGCATGGTTCGCAAACGCCTCCTTCACCAGCCGCTGGCAGTCGTCGAAGGTCCCTGCGACGGCCACGGCGGTGACGTTGCCGCCCAAGGTCGTGAACTGCGCCTCCTGCACCTGGCTCACCTGGCCCTCCGGGTAGAGCACGACCACGCGCATCCGCGGCAGTCCCCAGAACGCCTGCGCCACGGCGCCGCCGGTGTCTCCGGACGTGGCGACCAGCACCGTCAAGGGCTCGCCTTCACCTTGGAGGTGTGACAGGAAGCGCGCGAGCGTGCGCGCGCCGACGTCCTTGAACGCGAACGTCGGCCCGTGAAACAACTCGACGACCTGCAGCGTGTCGGTGAGGCGAACGATCGGGACGGGAAAGTTGAGGGCCTCGGCGATCAGCACGGCCAGCTCGTCGGAGTCGAACTCATCGCCGATCAACGCCTGCGCCATCGTCACCGCGACGTCCTGGAACGAGGTGCCGCGCAGCAATTGCCACCAGCCGCCGGGCCGCCGTTCGAGCGTCGCCGGCACGTACAACCCGCCGTCGGGCGCGAGGCCGGTGAGCACGGCGTCGCGAAACGGAATGGCCGGTGCGGTGCCGCGAGTGCTGACACAGATCATTGAATCACCAGAGCGACCCCAGCCGCCAGTTTAGACCGTTCATGGACTGTTGCGTATTTCGATCGCGGCGCCGTCGATCACCTGGTCGCTCGGGTGCACGACCACCTGCCGGCCCGCCTCGAGACCCGATCGGATCTCCGCCTCATCGGCATTCCGCTGACCGACCCCGACCGTCACCCGCTGGATCCGGTCGCCGTTGACGACGAACACCGACCAGCCGTCGCCCTGGCGCACGAGCGCGCTGGTGGGCACCTTGACGACGTCGGCAGCTTCCCAGGCGACAATCCGGACCTCCACCCGGTAGCCGTCTCCCAGCGCCTTCCACGCCTCGGCCGGATCCTCGAAGTCCATCAGCACGTTGACGCGCTGCTCCTCGACGCCGAGCGCTGAAATCTTCGTGAAGCCTGACGGCTCCACCCGCCGGACGCGCGCGACCAGCACCCGGTCGCCCCCCCATTGCTCGACGCGCACCGCCGCCCCCGCCTTCACGCGCACCGCATCGGTCGACAGCAGGTCCGACACGATCTCGAGATCCTTGACCGGGTTGCCGATCTCCAGCAGCGGCTCGCCGGCGGTCACGACGCTCTCGCTTTCGCGCAGCCGCTTCAGTACCACGCCATCCACGGGCGCGGTGACTGTCAGGACTCGGCCGCTCGCTTCAAGCGTGGGCGCCATCAGCCGCGCACCGGCCTGCTCGAGTTGCGATCGGCCGCTGGCCACGGCGAATTCCGCCGCGCGCACGCCTTCTTCGGCGACGCGAGCGTTCGCCTCGGCCGTCTCCACCGCCTGCACTGTCGTCAACTGCGCGGCCGCGAGATCGCGCTGGCGCCGCAGGTCGGCCTTGGCCAGCTCCACGGCGGCGGTCGCCCGCCGCAGTTCGGCCTCCGCCCGCCCCAGCGCCGCGCGGGCAGTCGCCACCGCCGCCTCGGCCTCAGCCCGGGTCCGCGCGTCGAGCAGCGCCGGGGCTTCGGCGCGGAGGCGTGCCACCACCGTCCGGCCGCGCGCGACGGGGTCGCCGGGTTCGAGTTCGATCCGGAGCACACGCCCGGTCAGAGGTGCCGAAACGACATAGCGATAACGGACGCGGGTTTCTCCCTCCTCATCCACCGTCACGGAGAGCGGGCCGCGCGTGCTCGGCATCACGTCCACCGCTACCGGTGTGGGCCACACGGCGATCGCGACGACGGCCGCCACCAGCAGCAGGACGACCAGCCAGCGTCGATATTTCGCAAAGGCGCGCATGCCTACTCCCGCGACTTGAGGACCGCAACCAGATCGAGCCGATCCAGCCGGCGCCGCACCGCCAGCGCCGACAGCGCCGCCGCGGCAATAATGGTGAGCCATCCCCACGCCACCGTGGCCGGGGAGACGATAAACGGAATCCGGTACACCTCGTTCTGGAAGATGGTCATGATGAACTGCCCCAGCGCCCAGCCAATCAGGGTGCCGCACGGCAGCGACAGCAGCGTCAGGATGGCCAGCTCCCCGAGCAGGATCGACGAGATTTCCCCGCGCGTGAATCCCAGCACGCGCAGACTCGCCAGCTCGCGGGCCCGCTCCGAGAGCGAGATGCGGGCGGCGTTGTAGACGACCCCCACCGCGATGATGGCGGCGAACACGACATTGATCCCGATTGTCAGGTTCATGTTCTGCGCCATCACGTCGCGGAAGTTCCTGAGCGCCGCCTCCCGAATCGCCACGCCGGCCACGGCAGGCGTCAGCTTCAGGCGCGCAAACAGCGGCGGCAGCGCCGCGGGATCCACTTGCAGGTACGCGCCCGACACCGTCCGCCCCTCGCGCATCAGCCGGCCCAGCGCGGCGATGTCCATGTAGGCCTGCAGGCCCATGATGTCATCGATGATGCCCGCGACGCGCACCAGCCGCACCGGCCGCCGGCCTTCGAGCACCTCGACCTGCACCAGGTCGCCCGGAGCGGCGCCCAGGACGACGCCCAGCATCCGCGACAGCACCAGTCCTTCCGGCGGCAGCACCCGCGGCCGGCCCTGCTGATCGACGACGCGGTTGAGGTCCGGGGCCGGCTCGAGGCCAGTCAGCGCCAGGGTCCGCGACCGCGCGCCGACACGGAGGCGCGCAGGCACCATGCGCATCGGCTCGACCGCCATGACGCCGGGCATCGAGGCCACGGCGTAGAGAGCGGCGGACGAGCGCGGCTCGACGAACGTGACCGTAACGTCCTGCCGCATCCCGTCGTTGAACTGCCGCGCCATCAACACTTCGATCGCGTCGATGAAGCCGAAGCCGATCAGCAGAATCGCGCCGCCGAACGCGATGCCGACCACCGACGCCAGCGCGCGCAGCGGCTGGCGCTCGAGGTTGCGAATCACCATCCGCGCGCCCTGGCCGAGCCGCCGCTGAACCCGCGGCGTCTCGATGATGCTGGCGTGGTAACGGGCCGGCGATTCCGGCCGCATCGCCTCGGCCGGCGGCACGCGCACGGCCCGCCGCACCGCCGACACCGCGCCGAGGCCGGACGACGCAAAGGCCAGCGCGATCGCGCTCATCGCCACACCCGCCGACAGCCGGTAGTCGAGCGACGGGAACCGGAAGTACAGATTATAGAGCTGGATCATCTCCGAGCCCAGCCACGCGCCGACCACGACGCCGGTCATGGCGCCGAGCGAGGCGATGACGAGCGCCCACTTGAAGTAGTGCCAGCCCAGCTCGCGGTTCGAGTAGCCCAACGCCTTGAGGGCCGCCAGCTGCGGCCGCTGCAACGCCAGCGCTCGCGCCAGCGCGACGTTCAGCACGAACGCCGCGACGGCCAGGAAGATCGCCGGAATGATGAACCCGAAGGTGCTGAGCTGCACCAGTTCGTTGTCGAGCGTCCACGCCGACTGCTGCAGCCGCCTGGGAATCGCGCCCAAGCCTCCGTACGGTTCCAGCCGCCGATCGAGGTTCGCGATCACCTCCTCGATCGCGACACCCGGCATCACGCGCAGGCTGACATCGTTGAAGCCGCCTTCCATGTTGAAGGCGCTCGCCAGCGCGCGACGTTCCATCCAGAGCAGGCCAAAGCGGCGGTTGTCCGGAATCATCTCGCCGGGGCGAATGCTGAAGACGTACTCCGGCGAGAGCGCCACGCCGACGATGGTCAGCCGCCGCCGGCGGCCGTTGATGATCGCCGTAATCCTGTCGCCCGGCGCCAGGCGGTTGGCCTCGGTGAAGACTTCGCTGGCCAGGACCTCGTCCGGCCGCCCCGTCTCGGGCCACCGGCCCTCGCGGAGAAACACGTCGTTCAACAGCGGCCGGCCGCGTGACGGCACCGAGATGAGCCGCCCGGTGGCCGGTTCCTGCAGCCCGGGCACGTCCAGCGTCACGTCGGCCACCACGCGCGTGTCGACGATCGACACGCCGGGGATGGCCCGCAGGTCCGCCGCGAGGCTCGAGGGGGCACGCTTGAGCATGGCGAACACATCAGCAAAGCGCTGTCGTTCGTAGTAGGTATCCACCGTGCGCTGCAGGGAATCGAAGTTCGAGAGATAGGTCACGAACATCACCACGCCAGCCGCCATCACGGCACCGATGGCCACCGCCTGGCTGCGCATTTCCCACAAGTCTCGCAGCAGCTTGCGATCCAGCGCGGTAATCGGCAGGCGGCCTACCACTGGATTTCCCGTGCCGCGCGCCGCGTCTCGTTGCGGCTGACGCCGGCGATGTTGCCGTCGGCGAGCCGCACCACCCGATGGGCCATACCGGCGATGGCCGCGTTGTGCGTGATCACCACGGTCGCCGTTCCCAGTTCACGATTCACTTTCTCGATGGCCTCGAGCACGACCACACCGGTCGTGATGTCGAGCGCACCAGTGGGCTCGTCGCACAACAGCACGTCGGGCCGCTTGGCGATCGCCCTGGCGATGGCCACGCGCTGTTGCTCCCCGCCCGACAGCTGCGCCGGGAAGTGGTCGAGGCGGTGCTCGAGTCCGACCAGCGCCAACGCCTCTTCTGGCGTCATCGGGTGGCTGGTAATCTCGGTCACCAGCGCCACGTTCTCGCGCGCCGTGAGGCTGGGGATGAGGTTGTAGAACTGGAACACGAACCCGACGTGTTCGCGGCGATACTCCGTCAACGCCGCCTCGCCCGCAGTCGTCAGGTCGTGATCCTTGTAGACCACGTGGCCGGCGGTGGGAATGTCGAGTCCGCCGAGGATGTTCAGCAGCGTGGACTTGCCGCTGCCGGAGGGGCCGAGGAGCACGACGAATTCGTTCGGGAAGAGGTCGAAGTCCACGCCGCGCAGCGCATGCACCTCGATTTCGCCCATCGGATACACCTTGGTGATGCCGCGCGCGGTGAAGACAGGGGCGGACGCAGGCGAACCGGTCACGGAGCCGTGCTCACGGGTGGGCGACACAGTTGCCACACCGCAAGTCGCGCTCCCAGCCGGCGAGATCTGGAATGCGTGGGATTCCTGGCGACGCGGTCATGGCCATCGGCGGATCATCCCCGGCTCACGATTCGGGCCCCCTGCCGACCCACAAGCGACACCCACAGGTCGGCCCCGACCGAACTCTCTGCATCGAAGGCGCGCTGCATCGCCTCGCCTGCTGTCTTCGCCACCTCCAGCGAGCTGGCGAGCGCGAACACCGAGGGGCCCGAACCCGACAAGCTGCACCCGAGCGCGCCGGCGGCCAGCGCGGCCGCCTTGACCGCGAAGAACCCTGGCACGAGCGGCGCCCGCTTGGGCTCCGCAATCACGTCTTCAAGCGACCGCGACAGCAGCGCGCGATCGCCGTTGAACAGGGCGGCGACGAGCGCGCCCACGTTTCCCCACTGGCGGACCGCATCCCGCAGCGGCACCTGATCGCCGAGCAACGCCCGCGCGGTCCCGGTCTGCACCTCGACATGGGGATGCAGGACGGCGCACGCCAGCCCGTCGGGCACCGGCAAGCGAACGATATCGGGCGGATGCGCGCTGCGGGCGAGGATGAACCCGCCGTACAGTGACGGCGCCACGTTGTCGGGATGCGACGCGCCGCAACCCGCCATCTCGCCGGCCATGGCGCACGCCAGCAACACGTCGAGCGGCGCCGGGCGGCCCAGTAGTTCGTTGGCGGCCACCACCGCCGCGACCGCGCTGGCGCCGCTGCTGCCGATGCCGCTGGCCAGCGGCAGGCCCTTGTGGATGGTCAGCGCCACTCCCCGGGTCGTCTCCAGGCGCTGGAGCAGCGCCATCACCGCCGCGCCGGCAGTGTTTCTCGCTGGATCCCGCGGCAACCGGCCGGAGTCGCCGTCGATCGCCAGGATGGTCACGCCGGGCCCGTCTTGTGGAGCCGCCTCGACCACGTCGCCTGGTTCGTCGAGGGCGAAGCCGAGCACATCGAAGCCGCAGGCGACGTTCGACACCGACCCGGGAGCGTAGGCGGCAATCATTCGGCGCGGACCCGGTCAGACATCCAAGCAGCTTAACGCTGCGGCTGAAGCCGGCGACCACAGTTTTTTTCTGGCGAGCGAAAAAAATGAACCAGCTTCGTTTATTCTGTTTATCCAGAAGATGAGTACAGTCGCAGGCGGACGCCTGAGCGCGGGCACCAGCCCCGGGAGCACCCCTTGGTCGGCCACCGAAGCCGCCGAGTTATACGACGTCCCCCGGTGGGGGCAGGGTTATTTCTCGGTTGGCGAGCAAGGGCACCTGCAAGTCCACCCGAACAAGGATCCGCTCCGCGGCGTCGACCTCAAGCGGCTCATCGATCGTTTGCAGCTGCGCGGCCTCGCGGTGCCGATCCTCCTCCGCTTCACCGACATCCTCAAGCACCGGCTCGGCGAGATCCACGGCGCCTTCCAGAGCGCGATGGCCCAGAACCAGTACCAGGGCAAGTACATCTGTGTTTACCCGATCAAGGTGAACCAGCAGCGCCAGGTGGTCGAAGAGGTGCTGAACTTCGGCGCGCCGTACGGGTTCGGCCTGGAGGCCGGCAGCAAGCCGGAACTGCTGGCGGTGTCGGCCATGGCCAACAACGACACGCCGATCATCTGCAACGGCTTCAAGGACTACGAATTCATCGAGATGGCGATGCTGGCCCAGAAGATGGGCCGCCAAATCATCCCGGTGGTCGAGAAATACACCGAACTCGAGCTGGTGCTCGAGTATGCGGAGAAAGTCGGCGTCCGCCCCAACATCGGCATGCGCGTCAAGCTGGCCGCCCGCGGCTCGGGCCGCTGGCAGTCGTCGGGCGGCTTCCGCTCGAAGTTCGGGCTCACGGTCACCGAAATCCTGCGCGGCTTCGAGGAATTGAAGAAGCGCGGCATGGAAGACTGCCTCAAGCTGCTCCATTTCCACCTGGGCAGCCAGATCACGCACATCCGCATCATCAAGGGCGCGCTCAACGAGGCGGCCCGCGTCTACTGCGAGCTGGCCAAGCAGGGCGCCGGCCTCGAATACCTGGACGTCGGCGGCGGCCTGGGCGTGGACTACGACGGCTCGCAGACCAACTTCGAGTCGTCCATGAACTACACCCTGCAGGAATACGCCAACGACGTCGTCTATCACATCCAGACGGTGTGCGACGAAGCGAGCGTGAAGCACCCGACGATCATCTCGGAGAGCGGGCGGGCGATCTCGGCCTACCACAGCATGTTGATCTTCAACGTGCTGGGCACGCTCAACTTCGGCGAGGAGAAGATCCCGACCGAGGTCAAGGAAGAGTTCGAACAGCCGCTGGTGGACCTGATCGAGGCCTATCACGGCGTGACGCAGCGCAACGCCACCGAGACCTACCACGACGCGCAGCAGGCGCTCGACATGGCCATGAACCTGTTCAGCGGCGGCTACCTGTCGCTCGAACAGCGCTCACATGCTGAGAACCTGTACTGGGCGATCTGCGAGAAAATCTACAAGCTGTGCAAGGAAATGACCGACGTTCCGGAAGAGCTGAAGGTGCTCGAGGAACTGCTGTCTGACACCTATTTCTGCAACTTCTCGCTGTTCCAGTCGATCCCCGACAGCTGGGCCATCAAGCAGCTCTTCCCGGTGATGCCGATCCATCGCCTCAACGAGCGGCCGACCGAACACGCGGTGCTGAGCGACATCACCTGCGACTCCGACGGCAAGCTCGATCAGTTCATCGACCGGCGCGACGTCAAGAAGACCATCCTGCTGCACCGGTTCGACGGCGAGCCGTATTACCTGGGCGTGTTCCTGGTGGGCGCCTACCAGGAAATCCTCGGCGACCTCCACAATCTGTTCGGCGACACCCACGCCGTGCACATCTCGCTCGGTGACAACGGCATCGACCACACCGAAGGCGCGCGCGTCGAGCACATCATCAAGGGCGACACCGTCCGCGAGGTGCTGAAGTACGTCGAGTTCGATCCGGAAATGCTGATGGGCAAGCTGCGGCGCGACGTCGAGGCGGCGGTGAATGCCGGCCGCATGGAAGACCCGCAGGCGGGACGCCTGCTGAAGTTCTACGAAGAAGCCCTGCAGGGCTACACCTACCTCGAAGATCCTAACGCCGACTGAGCCTCAATTCGAGGTGGCGCTTCACATCCGGCCATTCACCGGCCAGAATGCTGTACATCACCGAATCGCGCACGGTGCCATCCGCGCGGGCCTGGTGATGGCGCAACACGCCGTCCTTCTTCGCGCCGATCCCCTCGATCGCCTTCTGTGACACGAAATTGAAGTGGTCGGTGCGCAGGCCGATCACCTTGCAACCCAGCGTGTCGAACGCGTGCGCCAGCAGCAGCAGCTTGCAGGTGGTGTTGACGTGGCTCTTCTGGCAGCGCGCCGCATACCAGGTGTAGCCGATCTCCACGCGGTCGATCGCCGGCACGATGTCGTGGTAGCGGGTGCTGCCGACGATCTCGCCCGACACGAGGTCGCGAACGGCCCACGGCAGCATGTGCCCGTCGGCCTGCCCCTTCAGGGCAGTGACGATGTAGGGAGCGGTGCCAGCCGCGTCAGGCACGCTGGTGAACCAGAGCCTCCAGAGTTCGCCATCCGCCGCCGCGGCGGCCAGCCCGTCCCGGTGTTCAACGGTCAGTGGCTCGAGCCTCAC
Organism: uncultured Acidobacterium sp.; assembly: GCA_964355095.1. Classification (GTDB taxonomy): domain Bacteria; phylum Acidobacteriota; class Vicinamibacteria; order Vicinamibacterales; family UBA2999; genus 12-FULL-67-14b. The sequence goes on along the minus strand of CAYHCX010000013.1, from coordinate 45,068 downwards.
CCCGTGACGTTCGAGCACGATGGGTTTCGGGGCAATCACCTCACAAATCTATCAAAGAAAGAGGATTGGTGCGCGCAGCGCGGCGCACGGATCCCGTGTAGAATCGCCCGTCTGCGGACTCGGTGAGTGAAGCCGCACTGTGTTGACAACGCCATGCATGCACGGAGGATACAATCATGAGAGCGTCCCTCGGCGGTCTCGCGCTCTTGCTCGTCCTGGGCACCCACGCCCAGTCGTTCGCGCAGGTCACGCCCGATGCGCCGCCACGATCGGAGGTCTTGGCTGCGGCAAATGAAATCATGCAGGCGGCCAGATACTGCACGTTCGTCACGATTGGGCCAGGCGGCCAGCCCCAAGCCAGAATCGTTGATCCGTTCCCGCTCGACTCCGATCTCACGATCTGGATTGCGACCAATCCCCTGACGCGAAAGGTGGCTGACATTCGCCGTGACCCACGGGTCACGCTGTTGTACTTCAGCCCTGCGACATTCGAGTACGTCACCGTCTTCGGAACGGTCGTGCTGGATACGGACTCACGTCACAAGGCCGAGCATTGGAAACCCGAGTGGGCGGCGCTATACAAGGATCAGAATCGTGGCGACGATTACCAACTCCTCCGTGTGAAGCCGTCGCGCCTGGAGGTGGTCAGTGTCCGGCGTGGGATACGCAACGATCCGAAAACGTGGCGTCCTGTCAGTCTGGACGTGCCGTAATGTTCGGTGCGGTGGTCACTTAAAGGCTTGAAGGCTTGGAGGCCCGAAGCCTGGTGCGGCGTGAAGCCGAAGACGGGCCTGTCGTTCTTGAGGCAAATCATGCACGCTTGGCGGGCAGTTGAATTCGGCCGAGCGCGTGTGAGCGACGCAGCGGGCTGGCCGCCGCCTATCCGACGCCATGGTTGCGCTTGGACCAGTAGTAGAACGGCAGGCCCGCAAGCGTCAGCCCAATTCCGAGCAGCGCATTCCGCGGCGCCTCGGTGATGGTGGCCACCATCAAGAACACCCCACCGGCAAGACCAAGCAGGGGCACCACCGGGTAGAGCGGCACGCTGTAGCGCCCCTGCACGCGCGCGGTCCGGCGGCGCAGGATGAAGACGCCGAACACGCCCAGTGTGAAGAAGATCCACACCACGAAGATCACCAGATCCGACAGCGAGTTGAAGCTGCCGAACAGGGCGAACACGGTCGCGAGCAAGCCTTGGAAGACCAGCGCGTTGATTGGGGTCTGCAGCCGGGGGTGGATGGCGCCCAGCACTTGCCAGCCGGGCAGTTCGCGGCGCTGCCCAACCGCAAGCGCCACGCGTGTTCCCGACATCATCTGTGCGTTGAGCGCCCCGAACACCGACACCAGCATGCCGGCCGTGATGAAGGCGCCGCCCCAGCGGCCGAAGAGCGCCACCGACACGTCGCGGCCCACCGCGTCGGACACGGCCACCTGACCTAACGGCAGCACCGTAAACACCGCCAGGTTGAACAGCGCATACACCACGATCACCACGGCAATGCCGGTGACGATGGCGCGCGGCAGGTTCTTCTCCGGGCTGATCATCTCGGCGCCCAGGGTGGCCGTGTTGACCCAGCCGTCATAGGCCCACAACACGCCAAGCAGCGCCACGCCCAGGCTCAGTTGCGTCGAGCCCACGTTGGCGAAGTTCATCTGCCCGAAGGTGCCCCGCGCCAGCCCGACGCCGACGATGGCAACGATGGGGATCAGCTTGAGGAAGGTGGCGATGTTCTGCAGCCACACGCCGGCCCGTGTGGCAATCGCGTTGGCGATGACAATGATCGCGATCATCAGCACGGCAAACATCCTTTGCTGCCAGCCGCTCAGCGGCACGAAGAACGACGCGAAGGTGGCTATTGCAATCGCCATGGCCCCGCACGACGCCGGGGAGGAGATGACGGCCTCCACCCAGCCGTACAGGAAGCCGACAATTGCGCCGTACAAGTCGCCCAGGTAGGCGTAGAGGCCGCCCAGCTTCGGCATATAGGCCGCAATCTCAGCGATGGTCAGCCCGCAGCAGATGGTGATGCCACCGCCGGCGATCCACACCAGCAGGGCCAGGCCCGCCGAGCCGCTGTTGGCCAGCACGGCCTGGGGCTTGAGGAAGATGCCCGAGCCGATCATGAGCGAGATCACAAAGATGATCCCGTCGGGAAGCGTGATGTTGCGCTTCAGTTGGGGCGTGGGAGCGACCGGCGTCATAGCACCGTCAGCAGTTCCTCGGGCGAGTAGTCGGCCAGCCCGAGGTCGGCCAGGCTGCGCTTGTTCTGTCGGCGGTAGTCTCTCTGCATCACCGCCGAGATCACGGTGATCAGGGCGTCAATCACCGGGGTGGGCACTTTCATCTTGCGGCCCATGTCGGACATGAAGTTCAGGCCGTAGCCGACGTCCTCGTTGAAGTAGCGGTAGTCGAGGTTCGACTGCGCCGTGATGCCCTTGAAGCCCGGGGCGGTGCGGTAGCCCTGGTTGTAGTCGGCAATCGTCTGGTAGCCCTGCAGCACGCCCAGCTCCGGGTCGCGCAGCACCGCAACGCCAAGCGCCTCACCCAACGCCAGCCGCTCGTCGTCCACGGCCTTCATCAGGTAACCCACGTGCTCGCTGCAGCCATCCTCGTAGAAGAAAAAGTTCCCCCCGGTGTTGTCGATGCGTGCCGCGTTGCAGAGGCTCACGGCAGGGTGGATGGTGGGGTTGCCGTTCTGCAGAATCGTCATCATGCAGTTCTTGGCGGCCTCCATTCCCGGATACACGTCCCTCACCTTGGGCAGCACGTCACCAACCAGCCGGCCGGGCACCGTGGCCAGGTACAGCCCTCCTTTGAGCTTGAGGTGAACGTGCAGCTTGCCGGGACCGTCGACGCGCACGGCGTAGGGCAGGGTCGAGGTCTCGGCGACGGTCACCGAGGTATCGTCCATGCCCAACCCGAGCAGCTTCTTGAAGAGTAGTGCGCCGCCGCACGAGCCGGGACAGACGATGTAGGTCTGTCCGTCGGCCAGGAACGGTGTGACCGCTTGGGCGAAGCTCTCGGTGGCATACGCCGGGCCCACCAGGTACACCAGGCCGGCGCCCTTGAGGGCCTGCGCCAGGTCGTGCCCGGCGTACGCCACTGGGGCGAACCCTGTGAGATCCCCGTCGGCGGTGATGCCGCCCGCCTTCGCAATGGCCGCGACCTGGGTGTCGAACTGGTCGAAGTCCCACAAGGCCACCTCGTGACCATGCTGCGCGCAATCGAAGGCCACGGCGCAGCCGCCGTTGCCGGATCCAAGAACACTGATCTTCATCGTGCGGGCCTATGTGCGTGGTGAGATCTTAAATCGAGCGCATCTTGTCAGAGGAGACCTGTCGCGTCAACCCAGCGTATCGCGCCATGGTAAGTGTTACCGGAGGAAGCCTCACCGCGCCATAAATGGTGTTACCCAAGCGGGTGTGCCCCAGGAGGGCACCTGCGTGGGACCACAGGCTACGACCTATCTCACGGGCAATCACGCGTATGCGGCGATGTTCGGTGTGAAAGGCAACATCGCGCTTGCCGGTGTGCTGTTCTGCTGCCAGCACTTGTTCAAGACATCGGCGTGGAACGCGAAGCTGCTGCGAATCGTTTTCTGGTCACTCAATGGCGGCGTTGCGTTGATGATGTTCCTCGATTTATTCCCGGTCGGTGTCTATCAACTCATCATGGTGATCCGGGAAGGGCTCTGGTACGCCCGATCCCAGGACATTATCGTCGGTCCCGTGTTCAAGACCTTGACGTACTTCCGCTCAATCGGTGGAACGCTCTTCGTGGTCGGTGGCGTGCTACCGCTGGTCTGGTTCATCGTTTCGCGAGGACGCGACCTCAACCCCGAAGCCGATTCCGATGCCGGCGAGTGGTCCGTCTATGACAAGGACAAAGCCTGGGCGGAGCACGACGACTCGAAACACTGAAGCGTGGGCCGAGCGCCTGCCCACGCTCGGCGAGCGGGTCGCCGGGCAGGTTGCCCGAGGTGCAGGGCTTCTACACCGTCGCCGGCTTCAGCGGCCACGGCTTCAGCACGCCCCCGCCGCGGGACGCATCCTGGCCGACCTCATCACCGATCGCGATCCGAAATTCCCACGATTGAATCGCCGGCGTCTGCTACGGCACCCGGAATATGGCGATGCGCAGGACGGCCAGTCGGGTTTCGCCATCGCCGACCGGCGCCGCACCAACGGCATACGCAATGCCGCGGCTGTAGGCCGCGTCCTCGTACCGTCGGTCCTGTGGTTGGCTGTCGGCCAGCCAGAGTCCGCGCAGGTCCTCCGCCGGGCCTTCCGCCTGCGCGAGTCCCGCCACCGGCGTCCACAGCGCCACGCCGCCATCCGACTGGCCGACGAAGAACGTGGCGTCAGCGGTCGACGCGGCCCGGACCGAGATGCTGTGCAGCGGCGCGCCTCGGCACTCCGGTACCTCCGCGAAGAACGCCGCTGGCCTGGCAAGGTCGGAAGCGAGCCGGCGCGCCCGCGGCGCCACCGCCGCGTGGCACTCGCCTTCCATCGCGAAGAGAAACGCCAGGCCGACCTGCGGGAACGCCAGTTCGGCGCCAATCACATCGCCGATCAGCGCCGATGGCACACCACCGGGAAACCGCTCGAAGAACGCCCCGAGCGTGGTGTCGCCGAGCCGCAGGTCGCCAAGCCCGACGCCGGCGGTCAGCGGCGCGGATCGATAGGACGCGAAGTCATCTGCCCCCGAAGGCGACGAGCAGGCGGCCCCGAGGGCCAGCAGCATCGCGGCCAGGGCGGCGCCGCGGACGCGCGGGAGCCGGCCCGTCATTCGACCGGGTCCGCCGGGGTCCACGACGCGGAGGGTCCGCTGCAGCGTCCGGCGAGCGCCTCGACGGCCTCCGGTGTGCGGACGTCAGCGTGCAGGTAGTGGTGCACGCGGGTGCGGGCGTTCAGCGTCCAGGCCTGTGCCGTGTTCTCCTCGATCTGGCAGACCCCCACGAGACCGTCCGTCGGACAGCTGTCGACAACGCGCCCGCCGTTTTCCCGGCAGCGGCTGACCAGCGAGAGCCGGCGGGTGTCACTGAGGGGCTCGAGGCTGACCATGCACATGCCGCCGGCGTCGGTGCGCGCATCGCACGTCACCTGGTCGGTTGCGGCCGGCGGCGCGGTGCCAGCCTCACCGCACCCAGAGGCCACCACCGCCAGCGTGACGACCAGCGCAAGTCCATGCAGGTTGGCCCGCCGCATGGGACGGGCTGCGAAATCCACATCATGCATGCCGTGGTTATCGGCCCGGCCAGCCCGGCCATGAGTCCCGGCGAGCGTCGTCGGCGCGACCTTACTCCTTGAAGACCCGAGCTGCTTCGCCCGGAGTGACATGCCCGTTGGCATCCATTGCGCCGATCAAGACGATAAGCCGTATTGAGCGGCCTCATCTGTTAACGGAAGGCGCGTTCTCAGACCCAGCGGGCGGCTTCCATGGGTAGCGCAAAGTGAATACAATGAGAAGATGAAGCAGAAGACATCGCTCACGCTCTCTGAAGACGTCATGGCGGGCCTCAAGAAGTCGGCCCGCCGGGGCGAGAGCCGGTCGGAGACCGTGAACCGGCTGCTCCGCGAGCGGATGGCTGACAAGTCGGCGCAGGCGGCGCGGGCCCGGGAGGTCGAGCAGATCAACCGGCACGCCGACGCCTTGAATGCCGAGGCCGTCGACGTCCTCTCCTACCAGGGTGACGTGTGAGACGCGGCGACCTGTATCGCGTCCCGCGGCCGGGCGGCGCCGACCCGAAGGCGTTTCGGGTGTTCGCCGTGGTCGGCCGGCAGGCCGTGATCGACTCCCGGTTTTCCACCGTCGTCTGCGCGCCGGTCTATTCGGCCCGGCACGGCCTGGCCAGCCAGGTCGCCGTCGGCGTCGATGAGGGCCTGAAGCACGACAGCGCCTTGCACTGCGACGAACTGGTCAGCCTGTCCAAATCCAGGCTCACCGCGTTTGTGGGCCGGCTCTCCAACCCGAAATTGCTCGCTCTCGACCGGGCTCTGATCGCCGCGCTGGATATCGACGTCGACGCCTTGCTCTCCTGACGCCGGCCAGGCGAGCTTGACGCTACAATGCGGCGACCCACATGAACTTGGCTCCGGGTAGCCGCCTCGGTCCTTACGAAATCGTCGCGCCCCTCGGCGCAGGCGGCATGGGCGAGGTGTATCGCGCGCGCGATCCGCGGCTCGAGCGCGACGTGGCCATCAAGATCCTGCCGGCCGACGTGGCCGGCGACGCGGGGC
>CAYHCX010000013.1:0-38728 GCA_964355095.1 uncultured Acidobacterium sp. | reverse complement strand
GAGCGCGACGTGGCCATCAAGATCCTGCCGGCCGACGTGGCCGGCGACGCGGGGCGCCTGTCGCGCTTTGCGCAGGAAGCGCGGGCCGCGGCCGCGCTCAATCATCCCAACATCCTTGCGGTGTACGACGTGGCCACCGGTGGCGACACCCCGTACCTGGTGGCCGAATTGCTGGAAGGCGCCACGCTGGGGGAACGCCTGCGCGACGCGAAGGGCGGCCTCTCGGTGCGCCGTGCCATCGAGGTGGCGCAGCAGGTGGCGCAGGGCCTGGCCGCCGCGCACGCGCGCGGCATCGTCCACAGAGACCTGAAGCCCGCGAACCTGTTCATCACCGCCGATGGCCGGGTGAAGATCCTCGATTTCGGCCTGGCCAAGCAGACACCGGTCGGCGGTCCGGCCGATGGCGCGACGGGCGCCACGCACACGGCGGGCACCGACCCGGGGCAGATGCTCGGCACGGTGGGCTACATGGCGCCGGAGCAGGTGCGGGGCCAGCCCGTGGACGCGCGGACGGATCTCTTCGCGTGTGGCGCCGTGCTCTACGAGATGCTCGCCGGGCGCCGGGCGTTCGACGGCGCCACGGCGGCCGATGCCATCAGCGCGGTGCTGGCCAAGGACCCGCCCGATCTCACGTCCACCCACGAGCGCGCCATTCCTCCCGCCCTGCATCGCATCGTCTCGCGATGCCTTGAAAAAGATCCGGCGGCACGTTTTCAGTCGGCCGCCGACCTCGCGTTCGCGCTGCAGGCGCTCACCTCGGATTCGGGAGCCGCGAGTGGCGTCGTGGCGGCCCCTGCCGCGAGCATCGCCATGCCGGTGCGCTGGCGCGAATGGGCCTGGGCGGTACTGGCCGTGGTGGCCGTGGCCGTCGCGGGATATTCGTGGACCACGTCGGCGCGCCCCGGGGAACCGGTGCCCGCGCTCGTGGCGCAGTTCGACGTGCCGTCGCCCGCCGACGTGGGCGTCGGCGTCGGCGCTGCGCTCGCGCTGTCTCCTGACGGACAGTACCTGGCGGCATCAGCGCCGGGACGGCCGGTCTGGGTCCGATCGCAGCGTGACGGCGTCGTGTGGTTTGTGGAGGGATCGGAGCAGCGGCGCTCCACCGCCATCTGGGCGCCGGACGGCGTGTCGTTCGCGTACGTGTCGCAGGCCGGGGTGGTGCGGTACCGTGTGCCCGACCGATCGTCCACCGTCGTGGCCAACCTGGCCGGTGTCACGGTGCAGTCCCCACTAAGCGGCGCCTGGGTGGACAACGGCACCTTGGTGATTGCCGACGTCGCTGGCCACGTCGTCGTGGTGCCGTTAGACACGGGCGCCGGCGCGCCGCGGACGCTGCTGGCCGCTGATGGCCGCCCGCGGCTCCTCCTGGGCTTCCGTCCCGGCACCTCCGAACTGCTCTTCGTCGATCAGTCGCGGGACCCGGACAAGCAGGGACTCTACCGGCTGCCCTTGAACGCGCCCGTCCCCGCGCGCATCGACGGCCGTGCCTGGACCACGGGTGCCGTCGTGGGGCCGTCGGAGGTGATGCTCAGGCGCGAGTCGGCCCTGTACCTGGCCGCGCTCACCGACGATGGGTCGGCCCTGGCAGCAGAACCGCGGCTGCTGGTGGCGGACGTGGCCGGCAGTAATCGGTCGTGGTCGGCGTCGGGCAATGGCGTGATCGTGTACGCCCCATCGCAAGACTCGCGCTTCCGGCGGTACTCGCGTGCGGGCGCGGCACTCGGCTACGTCGGCTCCGACGGCACGTGGTCCACCTTCGACCTCGCCCCGGACGGCCGGCGCATCGCCGCGATCCAGGGCCAGGGGATCTCGCAAAGCAGCGTCTGGGTGATCGACCTGGTGCTGGAGACCGAAGAGCGCCTCACGTTTGACGATGCGCGCGACACGGATCCGGCCTGGCATGGGGATGGCCGCCAGGTGTCGTTTGCCAGGGGCACGAGGGCCAGCCAGGCGACCGAGGCGTTTGTCGCCAGGCCAGGGCAGCCCGCCGTTCGCGTGGCGGCGGACGCGCGCGGGCTGGCGCTCGATGATTGGTCCGCCGACGGCAAGTGGCTGGCCTATCACCGGCGGCCCGGCCTCTCGCCGGGGGACTTCCGCTCTGAGATCCTGGCCGTGGAGCCCGGTGGGTCGGGCGAACCGGTGCGCGTTGCGCGGTGCGAGGGGGGGGTGGCCGATCAGGGCCGCTTTTCTCCGGATGGGCGCTGGCTCGCGTACAACTGCGACGAGTCGGGCCGCAACGAGATCTACGTCGTGCCGGTTCGCCACGAGGCCGATCGCGTGCGGGTGTCGGTGGAGGGCGGGGTGCAGCCGCAGTGGCGTGCCGACCAGCGCGAGTTGTTCTTCCTGTCCCTCGATGGCACCGTGATGGCGGCGCCGCTCACGGTGACCGAGCGGGCCGTGGCCGTGGGCCCACTGCTTCCGCTCTTCGCGACCAGCCTGCGTCCCACCAACCAGGGCGAGCAGTACGCCACGATGCCCGACGGACAGCAGTTCGTGCTTCGCGAACCGGTGGCCGGCTCCGAGACGCTCCGTTTCATCCTCAACTGGCCCGCACGACTGTCCGCCCCGTAGTCACCACTTCCGCACCACGCCGTACTGATCGAACACGCCATCGTTGCTGACGATGGCCAGGCTCTCGATCTGCGCCTGGGCCGCCAGCATGCGATCGAACGGATCGCGACGGTCACCGGGCAGCCGGCCCGCGTGCTCGGCGTGACGCACCGTGATGTCGAGCGGTTCGAAGCCCTGGCCGGCCACCGCGCCCATCACATCCGCGGCGACGTCGGCGGCGCCCGGCAGCTTTCCCCATCGGAATTTCGTGCTGATCTCCCAGGCGGACGCTGCGCTCACCAGGATGTCGTGGTCGGGGTTGAGGATCAGACGCCGGACGCGCGCCGGCATCCGGGTGCTGCCGTCGAGCCACCAGAGAAAGGCGTGGGTGTCGAGCGCGGGCTGGCCGACGCCATTGCCGGGCGAACCATCACGCATGAGGAATTGCGCAAGACGATTGAGTCGTGGCGCAAATAGCCTGGACGGATGAAGCGCGTCGCTCGCTGCAGGAGATCCACGACTATATCGCCGAGAACAACGAAGAGGCTGCCTACCGCATACTCGAAGACGTACTTGTGCTCCTTGCCTTCGATGATGATGTCCATCTTGCCGGTGAGCCCCACCAGCGCGCCAGTGCCCGAATCCGGCACCACAGTGATGGTCAACGAGGGCTTGCCGCGGTCCATGATGCCGGTGTGCTGCAGCGCAAAGCTGCCCTTCTTGCCGTGCAACGTGCCCGTGACGCGCTCGACCGCCGAGTAGGCGGCGGATTCCTTCACGGCAATTCCGGCCGCCGTAATCATCTCGCCCTTGCTGACGCCGTCGAGGTCGCCCTTGAAGACCTTGTCGATCGACAGGCGGGCCAGGTTGGGGCCTTCGGGCGTGCTGTCGCTGCCAACCGGCGCCAGCTTGACGTCGAACGTCCCGCTTGCTCGCATTGTCATTTGCTCCGCCCGGATTGGCGCCAGGCTTGCCAACATGAGGGCCGCCGTCACTGCCGCGCGCATTACGGCGCGCCCGGCTTGTACTGCTTCTCGGTGTGGCCTTCGAGCTGCGCGCGATAGAAATACACGTCGCGCAAGTTGCCAGTCGCGTAGCGGTCCGCCTGGTCGTTGAAGTGCTTCGAGCCCGGCACGCTGTTGACGCCGCCGGCGGTCACCGCCTTGGCCTTCACCTGGTCGCCAAACTCGATCACGGCGACGAAGCTGTTGCCGCTGGTGCCGTACCACTTCTTGGTGCCGGGATAGGCGCGGGCGCCAAACGACGCCAGCGAACCCCAGCGCGCCGAGGCAAACATCACCGCCGTGCTCGGCTTGGCATCGTCGAACTTCTGGACGATGTTGCCGTCGTTGCGCTGGAAGCGGTTGATGTCGCCCCATGCGGTCTGCCACTTACCGAAGTCGGCCCGCAGCTTGTCGACGGCCGCGGCGAGCGACTCGAGGCGTTCCTGCGCAGTGGCCTTCGATTTCATGTATTCGTAAACACTCACGCCGGCCTTGCGGGCCGCCGGGCTCACCCGCTGCCACAGGTCTTCGCCGTAGAACACCGCCACCGAGGTCGGCACCGATGCGGCCGACCAGCGATAGTCCCAATCCTTCAGCAGCGCCACGGCGTCGGCCACCTTGGCCTTGAGCGGGTTCGACGCGGCCGCCTGGGCGTGCGCCTTCAGCAGTAGCGGGATCTGGATCTCGAACTCCGGCAGGTAGCTGTCGTAAGCGGCGGCGATGTGCGAATCAATGGTGAAGCCCTTCTTGCCGTCGAGCACGCGAATGGCGTGCACGCCGCGCGGGTTTTCGCTGCCCGAGTCGACATAGGCCGGGTAGTCTTTCTGCTTGGGGCTGTTCGCGCCAGCCGCCGAGAACGGGTAGTTGTTGGTGTTGTAGACCCAGCCGTTCGGCGGGTTGACGGAGTTGGGCGATTCGTCGAACGACAGCAGGCCGTTCCATTCGGTCGCGGAGTTGGTGCCGTCCACCGGCTTGGTCCAATCGAACTTGGTGTCGCGCTTGGGAATGAAGTTCGAGTGGAAGTAGGCGATGTTGCCGTCGGCGTCCGCGTAGAGCGTGTTGTTCGACGAGTTGGTGTGGAGCGCCATCACCTTCTTGTACTCCTCGAGGTTGCGCGCCTTGGTGCGCGAGTACGACTGGTTGAGCGCCTTGAGCGGTTCGTTCATCAGCCGGACGCTCACCCACTTGCCATCGACCGAGCGGACAATCGGGCCGCGGTGCGTCTTGTAGACGGTGAATTCCTTCTGCGCCATGCCGGTCGTGGACTTGTAGGGCACGGTAATCTTCGACGCCATCAGCGGCCGTTCCTCGGTGCCGACGCGATAGGTATGGCTGCCATCCGCCTTCTTGGTGACGGCCTCGAGGTACTCGTCGATGTTGTCAACGCTGCTCGAGGTGTGCATCCAGCCGGCCTTGTCGTTGAAGCCCTGGTAGATGAAAAACTGTCCCCAGGTCAGCGCGCCGTAGGCGTTCAACCCCTCTTCGCTCACCATCTGCGCTTCTTCGCGGAAGAAGAACGAGGTGTGCGGGTTGATCAACAACTGCGCTTTGCCCGACGCCGTGTTGGCGCCGGCGATGGCAAAGCCGTTGGAGCCGCGAGGCTCCAGGTCGCCGCCCGCCTCCGCGACCGAAGGTCGCTTCGGCGCGGTTGCGCCATAGCTCGCCTGCTTGTCCGCGAGCGGAGGCGAATAAAACGCTTCGAGCTGCGCGATGTTGACGCGTTCGATGTCGCCGCCGATGCTGCCTTCGCTGAAGCTCAGCGCCATCCACGGTTCGAACTTCGTAATCACGCGCGGCTTCACGTTGGGATGCGTGTGGAGGTAAAAGTTCAGGCCGTCGGCCCAGCCGTCCATCAGCGCCTTGAGCCACGGTTCCGCCACGGCGTAGTCGGCCTTCAGGTTCTCCGGAGCGATAAAGAGCTTCATCCGGAGGTCGCGGTAGATCTCGGCTTCGCCTTCCGCTTCGGCCAGGCGACCCTGTGAATTGATGAAGTTGGTTTCGACGCGGTTGAAGTCGTCTTCGGCCTGCGCGTACATCAGCCCGAACACGACGTCGGCGTCGGTCTTGCCGTAGATGTGCGGGATGCCCCAATCGTCGCGAATGATGGTCACGCCCTGCGCGCGCGTTTGCCACGCGGCCACTTCGGGGCTGACCGGAGGCGCGGCCGGTTGTGAGGAACAGGAGGCGAGAGCAATGACACCGATGAGGGCAAGCTTCTTCATGGCCCGAAGATTCTAACAGGAGACGAGACGATTTACAGGAGATCAGGAGATCAGAAGAAACCTAAAGTCACTTTCTCCCAGCCTCCTGATCTCCTGTTTCTTGCCTTCTGGACTCCTGTTAGAACCAAACGGCGGTGCCGGTCATCCCAGCGGCCGGTCGGGTCAGGCGCGGGCCGCACTCCGTCGCCGCATCTCCGAGAACTTGCGCACGGCGCGGTCGAAGCGCTCCTGCAGCGGCTTGCGTTCCTCAGGCGATAACGGGCCCAGGCGGGCCCAGGCGGCCTGCGCACTGCGCACTTCTTGTTCGGATGCGCGCTGGCGCGCATCCTCGGCCTGGCGCCCGGCGCCGGCGCCCATGGTGTTGGCGGCCAGGGCCTCGCGCCACTGGCGCGCGAGCAGTTCGGCCGGCGACAGGTTCTTCGCCGGTTCGGAAGCCTCGGTCGGCAGGAGCTTTTCGACCTTGGCGACGAGCTTTTCCATTTTGCCCCTGGTCAGCTCGGGATCAAGGTCGGTGCCCTTGAAGCCATCCGGCCAGCGCGTGACCAACGCGAAGAGCGAGACGTTGACGCGCTCCGACAGCGGCGCCAGCGTGTGCCGCGGCAGTTCGGGCCCCTGCACCCAGCGCGCGCGCGCGGCCTGGACTTTGGCGTACAGGTCGTCCGGCGCCGGCGCCTCGGCCGCGGCATCGGCGGCCGGTACCAGGGCTTCGAGTTCGGTGACCGCGGCTTCGCGATCGACCAGCTTGCCGGTCAGCGCGACCGAGTCACGATTCTTGAAGCGCTCGAAGAACAGGTCGCAGGCGGCGCGGAACTGGTTCCAGATCGCGTCCGACTTGCTCTTCTTGACCGGGCCAATCGTCTTCCACTCGACCTGGATGCGCTTGATGCGCGACGCGGCCTGCTCCCATTCGGTGGACTGCGACAGCTGCTCGGCCTCGGCGACCAGCGCCTCCTTGCGCTTGAGGTTCTCGGTCCAGTCCTGCTTGCGCTGCTTGAGGTCTTCCTGCCGGCGCGTGAAGAACTTGTCGCACGCGGCGCGGAAGCGTTCCCACACCGCCTTCTCGTTGCCACGCGTGACCGGGCCAATGGCCTTCCAATCGGCCTGCAGCGTCTTCATGGCGTCGGCGGTCTTCACCCAGTCGGTGGAGTCGGCCATCGACTCGGCGCGCACGCACAGCGCTTCCTTCTGCTTCAGGTGCTCGACGCGCTCGGTCGCCTGGGTGGCGAAGAAGTCCTTGCACTTGTCGTAGACCTGCTCCTGGGCGGCCTTGAAGCGCGTCCACAGCGTCTCGGCCTGCGAGCGCGGCGCCGCAGCCACCGGCTTCCACCGTTCCTGCAGCGTCCGCATCTCGTTGGACGCCTTCTCGGGATCGGTTTCGGCGAGCGGGATGAGCGCTTCCATCTTGGCGCACAGCTCTTCCTGCACCTGGACGTTCGCCCACCGCTTCCACTCTTCAGCCTCGCGCAGTTCCTGGATGCGCGGCGTCAGCGAGGTGCGCACGGCCTGCAGGCGGACCATCAGGTCTTCGCGATCCTGCTTGGTGGGCAGCGGGCCCATGGTGCCGACGGCGAGCTTGACGTCCTTCAGGAGCTGATCGGTCTGCTTGAGCGTGAGGCTCTCGGCCGAGGCCCGGGTCTCGAACTTCTGGACGACGGCCTGGAGCCGCTGCAGGTTCTGGGTCTGCTGTTGACCCTTGCTGTCGCGGTAGGACTGTTCCTGCGCTTCGAGCGCCTGCGCGGCCGCGTCGTAACGTGCCTGCAACTCGGCGTCGATCTCGATGTCGCGGGCGATGGCCTGCCACTGCTTGCGCACCGCGTACCACTGGCTGCGGACGTCCGCGTAGGACGGGTTCGCGGCCAGGGCCTCGACCTCCGGCACGAGGGCCGGCAGCCGCTCCGCCGACTGCTGCGCCTGGAGGCGCCGTTGGTGGCGCTTCTCGGCCGCGCGGCAGGCTTCGGCGAACCGGCGATCGAGTTCCGCGGCCCACGCCTCCGGCATGACGGGCATGCCCTCCCACGCCGCGCGCGCCTCGGCGAGCTGGTCGGCGAGGTCGGCGCCACTGAGGCTTTCGACGTGCGCGCACGCCGCGATGCGATCGGCCTGTTCCTGATCGAGGGCGCGCCGCTGGCGTTCCGCCTCGGCGCGCGCCGCCTCGTCCGCCGCCAGCCGCTGGCGCACGACTTCCGAGGCGTTCTCGAAGTCGGCCTGGATGGTGTCCTGGATGTCGGCATCGGCGAGCAGTTCCACCCACGCCACGCGTCCGGCGGCGTAGGCCTCCCGCAACTGCGTGAAGTCGTTGACCGACGACAGCGCCGTCATCTGCGTCACCAGGTCGCGGGCCGTCCGCTGCTCGGCTTCCTTGAACGCCGGGCCCGACTCGGGCGCGGCGACCGGCGCGGGCTCGCTGGCCTTGAGCAGCGTGCGCGCCTTCTTCTGCGCCGCCTTGGCGCGCGCCTTCTGGCTGATGTTGGTCAACGTCTCGGCCGACGGCTCCACCAGCCGATCGACGGCGGCCACCGCCGCGTCGGCGTGCTCGCCGCGCAGGGCCACCCCTTCAATCTCGGCGGGGTCGGTGAGCCGCTCGACGGCCAGCAGCCGGGCTCCCGACTCGGCGGCGTGACGGGCGATGCTACCCAGGGATTTCTGATCGCGGACCGCGGCAATGGCGGCGCGGCGCACGGCCTCGGGGCCAGACGCCTTCGCCACCGTCGCCAGCTCGCGCTCGCGGCCGAGCGACGCCAGCGCCGCCACCGCGGGTGAGGCGACCTCGGCATCGTGCTTGGAGGCCTGCTCGACGAGCTGCCCCACCGCGTGATCGCGGACGCCGCCGTCCGATTCGTTGCGCGCGATGTCGGCCAGCACCGCCGCATCCGTGATGCGCGACACCGCCGCCCGCCTCACGCGCGCATCGCCATCGTCCTTGGCAAAGGCACTGAGGGACGCGAGGTCGCCCGCCTCGGTCTCGTGCACCGCTTCAATTCTGACGTTGGGATCAGGGTGGGTGGACTTGGACTGGGGCCGGAGCTTGTCAAGAATTCCCATTTGGGTGTTTCAGACCCCGGCGGCTCGGCGTGAGCCGGCCGGTGCCTCTTCCTTTTGCTTGTGTCTTACGTCAGGCGCCCATGACTCATTCAGGGCGCGCGTCGCTCGAAATAAGAGGGGCATTATCTCACGGCCGGGGCTTGGGGCTTGAGGCTTGAGGCTTGAGACCTGGGGCTTGGGGCCTGGGGCTTGGAGCTTCTTGGGGGCGCGAGACCGGAGCCCTGGCCGGCCGACTGAGGTCGACCCAAGTCCCAAGTCCCAAGCCCCAAGCCAGCCAAGAGTTGCGCGATTCAATCCATTCATCTACATTAGTGGATATGCAATCGGCATCCGCGCTCTATCGCCTGCTGGGGGACGAGGCCCGGCTGCGGCTGCTGCGCGTGCTGGACCAGGACCGTTTCAACGTGAAGGAACTGACCGGCATTCTCGGGCTCGCCCAGTCCGGCGTCTCGCGGCACCTGGGCCTGCTGAAAGAGGCGGGCCTGGTCGCCGAGGAGCGGGACGGCTCCTACACCTTCTACCGGCTTGCCCCTGCCGTGCGCGACGAGAAGAAAGGGGCGCTGTGGCCGGTGCTGCAAGCGCAGTTTCGCGACGCCGCCGGCTCCGCGGCGCTCAAGGCCGACGAAGCGCGGCTGCAGGAAGTGTTGCGGCTGCGGCGCGAGAACTTCGAGCATGTGAGCCCCGACACGCGCGACGGCCGCCAACTGGTGCCGGGCCGGAGCTGGGCGGCGTGGTCGCGGGCCATGAGCCTGCTGCTCCCGCCGCTCGACGTCGCCGACCTCGGCTGCGGCGAAGGCTACCTGACCGTCGAAACCGCGCGGTGGGCGCGGCGCGTGGTGGCCGTGGACCGCTCGACCGGCGTGCTCGACCGCGCCAAGGCGCTGGCCGCGCGCAAGCGCCTGACCAACATCACCTGGAAGAAGGGCGAGCTCGAGAAGCTCCCGATTGACGATGGGACGATGGACGTGGCGCTGTTGTCGCAGGCGCTGCACCACGCCGGCGAGCCCGCCGCGGCGCTGGCCGAGGCGGCGCGCATCCTCAAGCCCGGTGGCCGGCTCCTGATCCTCGACCTGCGCCGGCACGACGAGACCTGGGTGCGCGAGAAGCTCGGCGACCAGTGGTTCGGGTTCAGCGACGACCACCTCACCGGCCTGCTGACCCGGGCCGGCTTCAAGGAGATTCGCGTCGCGCTCGGCGCGCGGCGCACCAACGACCCCTTTGCAGTGCTCCTGGCGATTGGCACCAAGCCAGCGAAGACCCGGAAGAAGACATGACGACACTCGATACTCTCGAACGCCTGCTGAAGGAACGCATCCTCGTGCTCGACGGCGCGATGGGCACCATGGTGCAGCGGCGCAAGCTGACCGAAGCCGACTTCCGCGGCCAGCGCTTCGCGTCGCACTCGCACGACCTCAAGGGCAACAACGACGTGCTGGTGCTGACCCGGCCCGACGTCGTCGCCGAGATCCACGCCGAATACCTGGCGGCGGGCGCCGACATCATCGAGACCAACACCTTCAGCGCGCAGGCCGTGTCGCAGGCCGACTACGGCCTGGAAGCGATCTCGTACGAGCTGAACCTCGAAGCGGCGCGGCTGGCGCGGCGCGTGGCCGACGAGTGGACGGCGAAGACGCCGGACCAGCCGCGGTTCGTGGCCGGCTCGATCGGCCCCACCACCAAGACGCTGTCGATTTCCCCCGACGTCAACAACCCGGCCTTCCGCGCCATCACCTTCGACGCGATGAAGGACGCGTTCAAGGAGCAGGCGCGCGGCCTGATCGACGGCGGCAGCCACCTGCTGCTGGTCGAAACGCAGATCGACACGCTCAACGCCAAGGCCGCGCTGGTCGCGGTGGCAGAGGCGTTCGAGGAGAGCGGCACGCGGCTGCCGCTGATGATCTCGGCGACGCTGACCGACCTGAGCGGACGCACGCTCTCCGGCCAGACGCTCGACGCGTTCTGCGTCTCGGTGGAACACGCCAAGCCGTTCAGCGTCGGCCTCAACTGCGCCCTCGGCGCGCGGCAGATGCGTCCGTATCTGGCCGACCTCGCGCGTACGGTCCCGGGCCACGTCAGCTGCTATCCCAACGCCGGCCTGCCCAATGCCTTCGGGCACTACGACGAGACGCCGGACGAGACGGCGGCGCTGGTGAAGGACTTCGCCGACAGCGGCTTCGTCAACATCATCGGCGGCTGCTGCGGCACCACACCCGACCACATTCGCGCCATCGCACGAGCCGTTAAGGGCGTGGCACCCCGCTCTGCCGCACTTCAGCACCCCAGCACCCCGGCACCCCGGCACTACACGACCCTGTCGGGATTGGAGCCGCTGGTCATCCGGCCCGACAGCAACTTCCAGATGATCGGCGAGCGCACCAACGTCACCGGCTCGAAGAAGTTCGAGCGGCTGGTGAAGGCGCGCGACTGGGCCGGCGCGGCGACGGTGGCCCTCGATCAGGTCCGCGGCGGCGCCAACATCATCGATGTCAACATGGACGAGGGCATGCTCGATTCGGAAGCGTGCATGACCGAGTTCCTCAACTACATCGGCACCGAGCCGGAAATCGCACGGCTGCCGATCATGATCGACAGCTCGAAGTGGTCGGTGATCGAGGCCGGCCTCAAGTGCGTGCAGGGCAAGGCCATCGTCAATTCGATCAGCCTCAAGGAAGGCGAGGCCGACTTCCTGAAGAAGGCCCGCACGGTGCGCCGCTACGGCGCGGCGATGATCGTGATGGCCTTCGACGAAAAGGGCCAGGCCGACACCGTCGAGCGCAAGTTGGCGATCTGCACCCGCGCCTACCAGCTCCTCACGGAGCAGGCTGGCGTCGATCCGTCCGACATCATCTTCGACCCGAACATCCTGGCCATTGCCACCGGCCTCGAGGAACACAACGACTATGGCCACTACTTCATCGAGGCGACGCGCCTGATCAAGCAGGCCTGCCCGGGCGTGAAGATCAGCGGCGGCGTCAGCAACCTGTCGTTCTCGTTCCGCGGCAACGAGGTGGTGCGCGAGGCCGTCCACTCGGCCTTCCTGTTCCACGCCATCAAGGCCGGCATGGACATGGGCATCGTCAACGCCGGGCAGCTGATCGTCTACGAAGACATCCCGAAGGACCTGCTCGAGCACGTCGAAGACATCATTTTCAACCGGCGGCCCGATGCCACCGAGCGCATGGTCACGTTTGCCGAACAAGTGAAGGGCTCGGGCACCAAGCGTGAGAACGACCTCAAGTGGCGCGAGGGCCCGGTCGAGGCGCGGCTGTCGCACGCCCTGGTCCACGGCAACGTTGACTTCGTCGAGGTGGACGCCGAGGAGGCACGCGCGAAGTACGGCCGCCCGCTGCTGGTGATCGAAGGGCCGCTGATGGACGGCATGAAGATGGTCGGCGAGCTGTTCGGCGCCGGCAAGATGTTCCTGCCGCAAGTGGTGAAGAGCGCCCGCGCCATGAAGCGCGCCGTCGCCTACCTCGAGCCGTTCATGGCCGCCGAGAAGGCCCAGCGTCTGGCCGCCGGCGGCGCCACCGAGCGCAGCAACGCCGGCCGCATCCTCACGGCCACGGTCAAGGGCGACGTCCACGACATCGGCAAAAACATCGTCGGGGTGGTCCTCGGCTGCAACAACTACGAGGTGATCGACCTCGGCGTGATGGTGTCGTGCGACCGGATCCTGCAGGAGGCGCTCGACCGCAAGGTCGACATCATCGGCCTGAGCGGCCTGATCACGCCGTCGCTCGATGAGATGGTGTTCGTGGCGTCGGAGATGCAGCGGCGGCAGATGACGCTGCCCCTGCTGATCGGCGGCGCCACCACCAGCCCGCAGCACACCGCGGTGAAGATCGCGCCGGAGTACTCGCAGCCGACGGTGCACGTGCCGGATGCGTCACGCGTGGTGGACGTGGTTGCCAGCCTGATCAGCCCGGATCAGAAGGCGGCGTTCGACCAATCGAACCGCGCGCACCAGGCGAAGCTGCGCGACCAGCACGCCGGCCGGCGCGACCGGCCGACGCTGTCGCTCGAGAAGGCGCGCGCCAATCGTCTGCGCCTCAACTTCAGCGACGTCGCGGTGCCGTCGTTCACCGGCCTCAAGAAGGTGGACGTGGCGCTGGCGGACCTGGTGCCATTCATCGACTGGCAGTTCTTCTTTGCCGCCTGGGAGCTGAAGGGCCGCTTCCCCGCCATCCTGACCGATGCCACGATCGGCAAGGCGGCGACAGAGCTCCACGGCCACGGCCAGGCGCTGCTGAAGCAGATCGTGGACGGCAAGCTGATTCGCGCCCGCGGCGTCTACGGCTTCTGGAAAGCCAATAGTGACGGCGACACGATCGTGCTCGAGAACGGCGTCCGCTTCCCGATGCTTCGGCAACAGGAGGTCATCGCCGACGACAAGGCGAACCGATCGCTCGCCGACTTCATCGCGCCGGTTGAGAGCGGCGTCGCGGACTACGTGGGAGCATTTGCCGTCACGGCCGGCCTGGGCGTCGACGAGCTCGTCAAGAAATACGAGGCGAAGCACGACGACTACTCGGCGATCATCGTCAAGGCGCTGGCGGATCGGCTGGCCGAGGCGTTCGCGGAATACCTGCACGCGCAGGCGCGCCGGGAATGGGGCATCGTCGATCAGCTGTCGAACGACGACCTGATCGAGGAGAACTTCCGCGGCATTCGCCCGGCGTTCGGCTATCCTGCCTGTCCGGATCACAGCGAGAAGGCGCGGCTGTTCGACCTGCTCGGCGCACGTGCCGTCGGCCTCGACCTGACGGAGTCATTCGCCATGACACCGGCGGCGTCAGTCAGCGGTCTCTACTTCTCCCATCCGCAATCGAAGTACTTCGCCATCCAGCGAATCGGCCAGGACCAGGTCGCCGACTACGCCAAGCGTAAGGGGATGGAGGTCGGCGAGGTCGAACGCTGGCTGCGGCCGATTCTTGTCTAGAAGACCGTCTTCTCCCGCCCTACTCGTGTCGCAGCGCCGATGTCGGCGCGATCCGAGAAGCTCGGCGCGCGGGCACGTAGGCCGCGATCATGGTCACCAGCACCATCGACGGCACAACGACGAGATACGCCACGACGTCGACGCCGCCGGCGTTAAATAACATGGCGTTCATCAGCTGCTCGACGGCGAAGCCCATCGCCAGGCCGATGGCGGTTCCGACCGCCAGCAGCACGAGGCCCTTCCCCATCATCAGCCGCAGCACGCTCGCACGACTCGCCCCAATCGCCATGCGTATGCCGATCTCGCGTGTGCGCCGACTCACGTTGTAGGCCACCAAGCCGTACAAGCCGGTAATTGCCAGCACCAGTCCCACCCCACCCAACGTGCCGGCAATCCGAATCGCCACGCCAGGCCCCTCGACGACGTGGTAGCGGTAGAGATCGTCGAACGTCCGGAGCTCCAACATCGGCAGGTTGGCGTCGAGCGAGCGAACAATGTCCTTCAGCGGCTCGACCATCTGCCACGGGTCGCCCTCTGTGCGCAGCATCAGAACCATCCGCGCTTGCGGATGCTGGGCCAATGGCAGGTAGACGAACTCCGTTGGCTTTTCAGTCGTGTCGCCGTACTTGATGGTCTGCGCCACACCGACGATCTCGACCGGCGTTCGGTCGGCGTCGTCGAGTCTGATGCGACGGCCGACGGCGTCGCCGTTCGGCCAATAGCGACTCGCGAACCGCTCGTTCACGACCGCCACGCGCGGGCTGCCGGCGTTGTCGGAGGCCAGGAAGTCGCGTCCCCGCACCATCGGGATCGCCATGGTCGCGAAGAAACCCTCATCGACGGTGTCCATCGCCGCGGTGAAGCTCTCCCTGCCGGGTGGCATCACAAAGCCTTCGGGCACGAAGGCGACAGCGCCGAAGGCGCCCAGTCCCAGCGGCGGATTCTGCGTCAGGCCCGCGCCGCGAATCCCCGGCGCCTGCCGGACCCGTTCGGGTAGCAGTCGGTAGAAGCGGGCCGTGCGCGCCGCGTCGTACTGCAACAGGCGCGGATCGAAGCGCGCGAGCAGCAGGTTGTCCTTGTCAAATCCAACCCCGCCGACGGCGCTGTCGCGGAAACTGCGGACCATCAGGAAGGCTGCGGTCAGCAGCATGAGCGACATCGCCACCTGGGCCACGACCAGTGTGTTCCTGCTCCACAGCTGCCGGCGCCCCGGCTCGTCGATGTCGGACGTCTTCAATCTTCTGACCACATCGCCGCGCGTGCTCTGCAAGGCGGGCGCGAGCCCGCACGCGATCGCACTCACGACCGACATCGCAAGACATGCCAGCAGGACGCGCGTGTCCATGCGGAACGGGATCGTGACCGGGAGTTCGGCCGGGATGGTGAAATCCTGGAGGTACTCGATGCCGGCGTAGCCGACGGCGATGCCAGCCAGTCCGCCCAGACCCGAGAGAACCAGGCTCTCGGCCAGCAGCAGGCGGACCAGGCGAAAGCGCCCGGCGCCCAGTGCCAGCCGTATCGCGATCTCGCGCGTCCGCGTCCTGGCGCGGCTCAACAGAAGGCCGGCAACGTTCGCGCACGCCACCAGCAACACTGCCAGGGCGAGTCCCGCGAAGATCACGCTGAATTTCCAGTTGACGTCGTCGTCGCGCGTCCGCATCTCGAACAGAGTGTGCACCCCGGCGCTGCGGTCGCGGTTGAGCGCCGGATACTCGCGCGCGAAGTCCTGCGCCAGCACGCTGAGTTCTGCACGCGCCGCTTCGAGTGACCGACCGGACGCGAGACGCGCCCGCACCGTCAGCTCGCGGTCGTCACGATCTTCAAAAAAGCGCTTTTGCGGGTTGCTGGTGAACACCGGCGCCATCCCCAGAGGGACGTAGAGGTCGGGACGCGAAAAGAGCTGCATCCCCGGAAATGACTCGGGCGCCACGCCGATCACCGTGAAGTCCGTGCCGTTCAATCGCACCGTCCGACCGACGACGCCTGGGTCGCCGGCGAACTCGTCCTTCCAGAAGCCGGGCCCGAGCATCACGACCGGATCGCGGCCGGGCACCTGGTCCTCGGTGTCGCCGAAGGCGCGTCCCACCTGCGGGGTAACACCGAGCACGCGGAAGTAATTCCCGGACACCATCATTCCCGCGCGGATCCGCGGCGTCGCGCCTGGCATGGCGGTGAAGCCGACGGCCGACATCACGCCGTTGGCGATCACACCGTCGTAGCTCCGCGTCTGGTCGCGAATGTCCAAGTACTCGCGGTACGAAAAGGAGTCGTACGGCCGGTCGCGCGACGTGCTGACGAGGGTGACGACATCGTCCGGATTGGGCACAGGGTATGGCCGGAAGATCATCGCGTCGAGCATACTGAACGGGGTCGCGGTCATCCCGATCCCGAGCGCCAACGTGATCACCACGAGGGCGGCAACACCGGGCGAACGGCGCAGGCTTCGGAACGCGAACTGCATGTCGTCGATGAAGTCCGTCAGCCAGCCGGCACGGCGCGCGGCGCGCGTCTCCTCTTGGCGTTGCTTCAACCCGCCCAACACACGCCAAGCGGCAGAGCGGGCGCGAAGAACGGACCGGAGCCGCAACGGCAACTTGAACCGCCAGTGTCCCATTCGCATGATGCCTACCTCCCGAGGAAAGTCGGACGACATTTCAGTTCGCGCAGCGAACCAACGTTGAGCAGGTCGTTCAGCCGGGACAGGCGCGCCTGCTCGAGAGGAGCAGTACCGTGGATGTAGTCGGACGCACTCGTACGATTCATGTCGCAGCACCCCAACGGATCCCGATCACGCCAGCTCACTCTGTGCCGGGGCCTCGGAGCGACAGCCGGAACACACCGGCGCCGATGTGGAACGGCAGCAACGTCACGCCACCGGCCTCCGCGCCGGCGCACTGGCGCCCTTGATGATCAACCACCCGGCGAGCGTCAGCTCGAAGACCAGCATTGGCAACCACACCAGCCACGTGGCCGACGCCGACCAACTCGTGGCGCCGCCCCATAGCCCGGCCCGCTGCAGGGGCAGAATCACCACCAGCGCCAGCGACGCCACGACCCCGAGCCGGGCCAGGGCGACGGGAATCATCCGACCGCGCAGCAGCAGCCAACAGAAGATCGTGCTCGCCACGGCGAAGAAGATGGCGGCGACCTGGCTGTCGGACACGGCTTCGACAACGCGGCAGGTCAGGGCCAGCATGGCGAGATCGGGATCCTGCTCGCGGGTGATGGCATAGAGGGTCGCGCCCAGCGCCAACGCCGAGAACGACATCACCAACGACAGCACGTCTGTTACATTCGCCCGGCCAGCCAACGCCATGGAGCCGATGCCCGTGGCGATGTAGACAAGGAAGGCGACGCCGGCGATTCTCGAGTTCGTCGTGAGAGTCATGGATGCTCCTGCGGGCCAGCGGCGCTACTCCGACCGCAGCGCCTGTAACACGTCGATCTGCGAGGCACGCGCGGCGGGTATCAGCGAGGCGGCGACGGCGGCGACGGCGAGAGCGAGGGCCGCACCGATGACCGGCAGGGCTCCAGGCACCTGCACGTGCTCGAAATAGCTCGATGCCACTCCCACGAACGCATAGCCGCCCACCACGCCAGCGGCGATCCCGATCGCCACGATCGCCGCACCCTCCGACAGCACACCGACGAGGAGGCTGCGCGGGGTCGAGCCAATGGCCAGCCGGACACCAAACTCCCGCACCCGCGCGCTCACCGAGAACGCCAGCACGCCGGCGACGCCGACGACGGCGATGAGGACCGCCACGGCGGCGAATCCGGACATCACGAACGCGTTCAGCCGATCCGGCGCCAGCACTTCGGCCCGCACGTCTTCGAGCGTCGCGGCCCGCTCCACCGGCTGGTTCGGCGACAACTCGCGCACCACCCTCTTCACGGCCGGCACCAGGGCGTACGGATCGCCCGAGGTGTGCACGAACACCCGGCCGGCCACGCCCATCTGCTGAAACGGGTGATAAATCGTCAGTGCCGGCCCCCTGACGACGTTCTCGTCGTCCAGGTCGGCGACCACGCCGACGATGCGCCGCGGCTGGGGCTTGGGGCCGAAGTACGGATCGGTCCACCACATGTGCCGGTTCAGCGCGTTGCCATCCGCAAACAGCCGCTGGGCGACGCTTTGGCTGACCACCACGACGAGCTCGCTGCCGCGGCGATCGGCTTCGGTGAAGTTGCGACCGGCCACCATCGGCACGCCGAGCACCGGGAAGAACCCGGGCGAGACGATCCGCAATCGCGCCCGCGGGTTCTCTTCGCCGTCGGCGGGCGTGTAGCCTTCGACGGTAAAGGAGACACCGGGACCGAAGCTGCCGGCGTCCCGCCATGGCACGAAACTCCCCACCGCGACACCTTCCACGCCGGGCAGTTCGCCGATGCGGCGCGTGACCTCCTGGTAGAAGTCGATCGACTTCGCGCTGAAGTCGCCGACCGCCACGGGGACGTCAAGCGCGAGCACGCGCCGTGTGTCGATGCCGGGGCTCGACGTCTGCAGCGCGATCAGCGTGGCCACCAGCATGCCGGCGCCGGCCAGCAGCACGAACGAGAGGGCGATCTGCACGGTCGCGAATGCGCGCAAGCGACGGTTGGTGGCGGGCGTGATGCGCACGCCGCCGCTGGCCAGCCCCAATCCAGTCGGGGCATGGGTCGATGGCAGCCGGGGAACGTAGGCGAGGGCGACGGCGGCGGCCATCGCCAGACCGACACCGACCCAGAGCACGCTGGCATCGACGGTGACGTCAAGCGCGCGCACCGAGAAGCGCGCGGCGTAGCGGGCGACCACGGCGACGAGCGGACGCGCCAGCAGGACCCCCAGCACCGCGCCGGCGCCACAGAGCACCAGGCTCTCAGCCAGCAGCGTCCGTCGCAGCGCCCCGCGGCTGGCGCCGAGCGCGGCGCGCACCGCCAGTTCCCCTTCGCGACGTAGCGAGCGCGCCAGGATCAGGTTGGCGACGTTCGAGCAGGCGATCACAAACACCACCGCCGAGGCGGCCAGCAGCAGGAGCAGGATGGTCCGCGCCGGCGCGGTGATCTGCTCGCGGAGCGGTGTCACGCTGAGTTGCATGTTCGCTTTCGTCGAGTAGGCGTCGGGGTGCGCGGCGATCATGGCGGCGTGCGCAGCGGTCAACTCAGCCGCCGCGGCTTCGAGTGTGACGTCTGGTGCGAGACGGCCGAAGAGCTCCGTCATGCGGTGCGTGCGCCCGGTGATCATCGTCGCGCCGAGGTGATGCGGGCTGGTGACGACGTTGGCGATGATCTCGGTATCGGCTGGATACGGGACGGACGGCTCGAGCACGCCGACCACCGTGGCGGTGCGTGGACCGAGGCTGATGGTCTTGCCGATCACCGTCGGGTCACTGTTCAGTGAGCTGGTCCAGAAGCGGTGTGTCAGCACCGCCGCACCCGCCGCGTTGAGGCCATCGTCTCCCGGGTTGAGCAGGCGGCCGAGCACCGGGCGGAGACCCATCACCTCGAAGAACGAGCCGCTGACCACACCCGCCTGGACGACGCGCGGCTCGCCAATGCCGATCATCGTGAAGGCAATGGTCGAGAAATCACCGAAGGCGCTGATCGTCGTCACTCGCGACTTGAAGTCGGCGATCTCCGGCACCGAGAACGTCAGGTTGGTGGCGCCGAGACCAGGCGCGCTCTGGCGGATGTAGACCAGACGGGCCTCGTCGCGATTGGCGAGGGGGCGAAGCAGCACGCCGCGGACGACGCTGAAAATCGCGGCGTTGGCGCCGATGCCCAAGGCGAGCGTCACCACTACAGTGGCGGCCAGCCCCTTGGCGCGCAGGAGGGACCGCAGGCCGACGCGCATGTCCTGCCCCAGGGCCGCGGCGGCGCCGAGCCAGCGGCTGTGCCAGACTCGCCGCATCGACTCGCGCGTGGCCGCGACATAGCCGAATTCCCTCAGCGCGGCGAGCCGGGCGGCTTCGGGCTTTTCGCCGCGCTCGATCCGCTCCTGGGTGCTGAGCGCCAGGTGGCCGCGGATTTCCTCGTCGAGGTCGCGCTGGTCCGGCGACATCGGCTAGTCCTCGCCCGCCGGCGCCGGGTTCATGATGCGGCCGATCGCGTGCACCAGCTGCGACCAGCGATCCTGCTCGCGCGACAACTGGGCCTTGCCGGCGGCGGTCAGCCGGTAGTATTTCGCCCGCTGGTTGGCCTCGCTCACGCCCCACTCGGACTTCAGCCAGCCGCGCTTCTCGAGGCGGTGCATCGCCGGATAGAGCGAACCGGTTTCGACCTTGAGCAGGTCGTCCGACTGCGCGCGGATGGCCTGGCCAATGCCGTGGCCGTGCTGGGGGCCCCACTGCAGGGTCCGCAGGATGAGCATGTCGAGGGTGCCCTGGAGCAGTTCCAGCCGCCGGTCGTCGGGTGTCTTGGCCATAGCTGTAGACAATCTACGACCTTAGACGTAGGACGTCTACAGCATGTTCCGCGCGGTGTTTACTGGGCTACGATCAGGGGTGACCGCGTAAATGGCTGAGCCCTTCCGAGAGTAACCACGTTATGAAGCGAGCGATCATTGTCCTCCTGCTGCTGGCGGTGGCAGGAGCCGGGGCCGGGGCCTGGTACCTGCGCCGCGATCGAACCGAGATCCAGGTCAACACCGTGCCGGTGACACGGGGCGACATCATCGATACGGTCGGCGCGACCGGCACGGTGCAGGCCGTCACCACCGTGCAGGTGGGCAGCCAGGTCTCGGGCAACATCGAGTGGCTCGGCGCCGACTTCAATTCCATCGTCACGAAGGGGCAGGTCGTGGCGAGGCTCGACCCGTCGCTGTTCGACGCCCAGCTCCGGCAGGTGCAGGCCAACCTGAGCCAGGCCCGCGCCAACCTCACCCGGGCCAACAGCGAACTGGATCGCACCAAGGTGCAGTTGACCGACGCGCAGCAGAAGCACGCACGCGCGATCGAGTTGGCGAGCAAGAGCCTGATCGCCCAGAGCGATCTGGACGCGGCCAAGATCGCGGTCGACTCTGCGACCGCCGGCGTCGCGTCCCAGGAAGCGTCGGTCACCCAGTCGCGCGCGGCGGTGACGCAGGCGGAAGCGTCCGTGAATCAGTCCCAGGTGAATCGCGACCACACGGTCATCACGGCGCCCATCGACGGCATCGTCACCCAGCGGAGTGTGGATGTCGGCCAGACCGTGGCCGCCAGCATGTCGGCGCCGACGCTGTTCGTGATCGCCGCGGACCTGACCGAGATGCAGGTCAATGCCAACATTGACGAAGCCGACGTCGGCCGCATTCGTCCGGGCCAGCACGTGACATTCCGCGTGGATGCCTACCCCACTGACAATTTTCAGGGCGCCGTCACGCAGATCCGCCTCCAGCCGGTGGTGGTCCAGAACGTCACCACCTACGGCACGGTCATCACCGTGCCCAACCAGGAGCTCAAGCTCAAGCCGGGCATGACGGCGAACGTGAAGATCGAGATCAACAAGCGCACCAACGCGTTGCGCATCAGCAATGCCGCGCTGCGCTTCCGTCCTACGGCCGAGATCTTCGCGGCGCTGAACCAGACGCCACCGCCGGAACTGGCCGCCGGCGGCGGGCGCTCCATGCCCGGCGGCGAGGGCCCACAAGCACCCGCAGCCGCAACCGAAGCCAGCCGTCCCGGTGCGACTGCGGCACGTGTTCCACCGGCTGTACCGGCTGCACCCGACTCACCTGCCGCTGAAGGTCGGGGCGGACGAAGCGGTGGCGGCGGAGATGTCCAGGGCCGCATGCTCGAACGCTTCAAGACGATGTCGGCCGGGGAGCGGACGCAGTTTCTGGCCCGGATGAAAGAGCGCGGCACCGATACGGCCGCCTTTGAAGCGTTGATGCCGCGGAGCAAGGCGCCGGGGAGCGCGCCCAAGCAGCAGGCGCAAACCATCGACGCGTTGTTTGCGCCGCTGCCACTGGTGGAGTCGCGAGGCCGCGCCTGGCTCTTCACCGAGGGACAGTTAACGCTGGTCAACCTGCGACTTGGGATCAGCGATGGCACCAATACCGCGCTGCTGACGCAAGAACTGCCCGAGGGCACGGAAGTGGTGACCGGTGTCACCGGACTGACCGCAACCAGGGCCACGCCCACGCAAGGTGGCGCCGCGAATCCACTGATGCCAGCTGGACGTGGCGGCCGCCCGCCCGGCGGGACCGGCGGTCGTGGCGGCGGCAGGTAGATCCAAAGGAGACCGCGTGCCGGAGAACACCACGAACGTCATCGCCACCAAGAGCCTGGTCAAGACCTACGTGGTCGGAGAGCACCAGGTGAAGGCCCTGCGTGGCGTCAACCTGGACGTGCTCCGCGGCGAGTTCCTCTCCGTCACGGGCCCCTCCGGCTCCGGCAAGTCGACTTTCATGCACATTGTGGGCTGCCTCGCCAGGCCCACGTCGGGTCAGTACTTCCTCGATGGCCAGGACGTCTCACGGATGTCGAAGAACGAGCTCGCGGCCGTGCGCAACACGAACATTGGATTCGTGTTCCAGGGATTCAACCTGCTGTCGCGGACGTCCGCGCTGGACAATGTTGAACTGCCGCTGCTCTATGGCCAGTCGTCGCTCAAGACCTCGGAGCGCCATCGCCGGGCCAAGGACATGCTGGCGGCCGTCGGGCTCGGCGACCGCGCCAGTCACCATCCCAACCAGCTCTCGGGCGGCCAGCAACAACGCGTCGCCATCGCGCGCGCCCTGGTCAACGAACCGTCGATTGTTCTGGCCGACGAGCCGACCGGCAACCTGGATACGCGGACCAGCATCGAAGTCATGGGGCTGTTCCAGCGGCTGAACATCGAGCGCGGCATCACGATCGTGCTGATCACGCACGAACACGACATCGCCGAGTACGGCACGCGCATCGTGTCGTTCCGCGACGGTCTCGTGGTGACCGATCGCGCGGTCACCACGCGCCGGATGGCCGCCGACGAACTCGCGAACCTCCCGGCCGAAGCGGAGGCGGTGTAAGCCATGAGCATTCTGATGGTCTTCCGCGTCGCCCTCAAGGCACTCGCTCGCAACAAGCTGCGCACCGCGTTGACCATGCTGGGCATGATCATCGGCGTCGGCGCCGTCATCACCATGGTGGCCCTCGGCAGCGGCGCCCAGTCGTCGATCGAAACGCAGATCCAGTCCGCGGGCACCAACATGATCATGGTGAGCGCCGGCAACTTCATGTCGGCCGGCGTGCGCACCGGCCAGGGCAGCGCCAGCACGCTCACGCCGGAAGACGCCCTCGCCATCGCCGAGGTGCCCGGCGTGCAGTACCTCGCGCCGGGCGTCAACACCCGCGGGCAAGTGGTCGCCGGCAACCTGAATTGGGGCACGCAGATTCAAGGCACGGATGTTGACTTGCCGTTGATCCGCTCGTGGCCCACCGCCACGGGCGCGTTCTTCAGCCCGGCCGACGTCGCGTCAGCGGCCAAGGTCGCGGTGCTCGGCGCCGTCGTTCACGAGCAGCTGTTTGGGGCCGACGTCGATCCGGTCGGCCAGGTCATCCGCATCAACAACCAGCCGTTCACCGTGTCCGGCGTCATGGCCAGCAAGGGCCAGTCGGGCATGGGCCAGGACCAGGACGACGTCGTGTATGTACCGTACACGACGGTGATGAAAAAACTGCGCGGCATCACCTACGTGCAGAACATCACCGTCTCGGCCGCCTCGGCTGCCGATACCGCGCCCACCGCGGACCGCATTGCCTCGCTGCTGCGCACCCGCCACCAGATCGTCGACGAAGACGACTTCATGGTCCGCACCATGGAGGAGATGGCCAGCGTCCGCGTGCAAGCCACCGAAACGATGACGGCGCTGCTGGCGAGCATTGCCGGCGTCTCGCTGCTGGTCGGCGGCATCGGCATCATGAACATCATGCTGGTGTCGGTGACCGAGCGCACGCGTGAGATCGGCCTGCGCCTGGCGATCGGTGCGCGCGGGCGGGATGTGCTGATGCAGTTCCTGGTCGAGGCCATCGTGCTCAGCATGGTGGGAGGTGTCATCGGCATCGGGCTTGGCCTGGGACTGTCGCGGGGCGTGACGCTGTGGATGTCATGGCCGACCAAGGTGTCGCCAGAAGCGGTCGCGGTCGCGTTTATCTTCGCTGCAGTGACCGGCGTGTTCTTCGGCTTCTACCCCGCTCGCAAGGCCGCGGCCCTCGACCCGATCGACGCTTTGCGGTTCGAGTAACCAAGTGAGCTAGGATGGGCGTGTCATGGGCGCCAAGTCCGCCGTCGCCACCCCCGGAAAGATCTCCGACAAGGCCGTCCGGCAACAGCTCACTCGCATCCTGACCAGCAAGACGTTTTCCCAGGTCGATCGCCTGAAGCGATTCGTTGACTTCATCGTCGGCGAAACCGTGGCCGGCCGCGGCGGCGACCTGAAGGAATACGTGATCGGCGTCCAGGTGTTCGGCAAGGAAGCCTCGTTCGATCCCCGCACCGACCCCATCGTTCGCGTCCAGGCCCGCCGTCTGCGCACGCGATTGGAGCGTTACTACCAGGACGAAGGCAACAGCGACGACATCGTCGTCGACCTCCCCAAGGGCGGATACGCGCCGGTCTTCCGGCCGCGAGGCGAGGCGCCGGCTGCCAGGCGGTCGCTCACCGCGGCGCTGGTGGGACGCAACACCGTTGCCGTTCTGCCGTGGGCCGATTACAGCGCCGGGGGCACCCTCGACTACTTCTGTCACGGCCTGCGTGACGAAACCGTTCAGGCGCTCACCTCGCTGAAGGCCTTGAAAGTGGTCGCCCTTCGCTCCGGTGGCTCGGTCGAAGACGAAGCCCAGGGGGAACGGCCAGACGCGGCCCTGCTGATCACGGGTGGTGTCCGGTCGGCGCGCGACCAGGTCCGCGTGACCACCCACCTCGTCGACGGCGCGAGCGGATTCTACCTGTGGTCCGAGTCGATCGACGTGTCGGTGGCCGACCCGGTCGCCGGACAGGAACTCATCGCCGGACGGATCGCCGCCAAGCTCGCCCCCGAGGTGTTCGACGTGACCGGCCCGGCCGGATCGGCGCGGCAGAGCGACAACCTCGCGGCCCGCAACCTCTACCTGCAGGGCCGCTATCACCTGAATCAGCGCACCGAAGAGAGCCTCCACAAGGCCGTGGACTTCTTCGAGAAGGCGATTGTCGAAGACACGCAGTTCTCACTGGCCCACAGTGGCCTGGCCGACGCCTACGGACTGCTGGCCCACTACGGGGTGTTGGGGCCGGCCGACGTGTGGGCGAAGGCTGCCTCGAACGCCGCCTCGGCCGTCATGCTCGATGGCCATTCGGCCGAGGCACACACCTCGCTCGCGCACGTCCGCGCCACGCAGGACTGGGACTGGACCGCCGCCGAGAGCGCCTTCCTCAGGGCCATTCAGCTGAATCCGCGTTATCCCACCAGTCGCCATTGGTACGCCATGTCGTGCCTGGTGCCGATGGCCCGGCTCGACGAAGCACTCGAACAGGTGCTGCTGGCGCAATCACTCGACCCGGTGTCGTCGATCATCGCCCGCGACGGCGCGGTGGTTCACTACTATCGGCGCGACTTCGAAGCCGCCCTCGAGCAGTGCGACCACACCATCGAGCTCAATCCGCACTTTGCTCCCGCCTACCATACCCTCGGCTTGGTACAGGAGCAGCGGCGCGACTTCGACGAATCGGCGGCGGCCTTTCGGCGGGCGGTAGATCTGGCACCGCACTCGCTCCGCATGCAGAGCGCCCTGGCGCGGACGCTCGCCTTGTCGGGCCGGCCGGACCCGGCGCGTGAGACCCTGCATAAGTTGGAGGCGATTGCCCGCACCCGTTACGTATCGCCGTTCGAGTTCGTCGCTCTGCACTTCGCTCTCGGCGAGACCGAGGCCGGCTACCGCTGGCTGGTCAAGGCGTGTGACGATCGCTGCTTCGAGTTCCTCGCCCTCAAGGTGGACCCTCGCTTCGACCCGCTTCGGGACGATGGCCGGTTCACGGCCGTGTCGCAGCGCGTGATTTCGGGGTAGCCGGCTACTTCTCCATCGACCACCGGAGCGCCTGGAAATACATCTGCTGGAGCCACGGCGTGTCCCACAGCTCGCGCGGATGCCCCAGTGTCGAATAGAAGACGCGGCCCTGGCCATAGGTCTTGGTCCACGCCACCGGGAAGTCAGCGTCGGTACGGTGCACGAGCGGCGCCTTCAAGTCGAGCCTCGTGGCGTCCAGGCGCGCGAGCACGTGCAGTTTGCTGCGCGAGAACTCCTTGAGTTGGTAGTGCTCGTCGGTGACGGCAAAGCTCTTCGGGAGGTGCCGCGACATCGGCGACGTCGAATCCTCGACGATCACGGTCGCCTCGCTGATTCCCCAGGGGTGCTCGTCGAACCGGCCGCCCAGCATCTCGCCAAACTCCGGCCACGAGAAGAACCCCGTCGCGCCGGCATGCGTGGCCACGAAACCCTTGCCATCGTCTCTCACGAACGAGAGCAGATCGGCGCGCTGCTCCGGCGTCAGGTCGGCCTCCCGCACGCCGAAGAAGAAGATGGCATCGAAATAATTGAGGTTGCGCGCAAGGAACTGCTCGCCGCTGGCAATGCCGGTGCCCTGCCTGAAGAGAATCGGCGACTTGGTGATGGACTGCGAGTCGGTGCGGATGATCGTGTCGTAGAGCCCCGATTCCCAGCCGAGACGCTCGATGGTGCTCAGGGCATGGCTGATCGACTCGTGCTGGTAGCCGTTGCGCACGTCGGCCCAGGCGAGCACGTGCCTGGCAAATGCCCTCGGCGCCGGGGGCTGGGCCCCGAGAGCGGCCAACGCCAGCAGCGCGATGCCGGCGACGGCGGCGGCGACGGGCCTCATGGCTTCATGGGCCGGGGCGTGGCATCCCCCTCGGTCAGGCCCAGTGCCCATTTGATGGCCTCGAAATACATCAGGGCGACGTCACGGTTGTCCCACGTGGCGGCGTCATGCGCAAACGAGGAATAGAACACCCGGCCCTTGCCATAGGTTTTCGCCCACGCGAGCGGAAAGCCCTGGTTGCGCAACTCCGCATGCGGCGGCATCTTCGAGACGTCGAGCCGCAACAGGATCCGCGCGTTGGGCGAGAAGGCCTTGGCCTGATAGAACTCATCGTTGAGCGTGAAGGTCGGCGGGAAATGGCGCGTCGCCGGAAAATCGGCGGCCTCGTTGATCACCGTGCCTGGCGCGTGCCAGGGATGGCCATCGTAGCGGGCACCGAGCAGCTCGCCAAACTCCGGCCAGGTTTCCCACGCGGTGAGCGCCGTGTGTGCCGCCACGAATCCCTTGCCCTCCCTGACGAACTGCAGGATGTCGTTCTTCTGCTGCTCGTCGACCGGGACATCGCGATGACCAAGAAAGAAGATGGCATCGGCCATGCGCAGGTTCGGTCCGCCGCTGGCGGCCTCACCGGTGGTCCGCTTCGGATCCATCGCCGCGATGTTGGAGTCGGTGCGAATGAACGTGTCGTACAGGCCCGATTCGTATCCCAGGCGCTCGATCACCGACAGCGCATGTGATGTGAACTCGTGCTGGGCAATGCCGTTACGGGTGTCCGCCCAGGCCAGCAGCACCTTCCGTGTGCGGGGCCGCTGAGGCGGCCCACCGCCACGACCCTGCTCGGCGAGCAACGAGTCCGGCGCGCCAGGCGCGAACAGGCTCGAAAGCAGAAGGGCCAACACGACCGACACAGTGTAGATGCGTGCCATTTGTGCTCCTGGGTCTGCCTGACCAATCTGCGTAATCGGTGCCAATCTGCGGCCCTACGGCAACCGGAACGCGACCACTTCGTCATTGAGCGGACTGCGCAGGAAGCCGCCGCCACCCGCCGTGATCGCGACGTACTGCTTGCCATCCTTGCCCATGTAAGTCGAGGGGATGGCATGTCCTGGCACGCTCAGTTTGGCCGACCACAGCTCGGCACCGTTGCTGGCGTCGAACGCGCGGAAGTAGCCGTCGGTCGTCGCCGCAACGAACACCAGATCGCCTGCCGTGGTGATCGCACCGCCGAGACTCGGCCGCCCGCTCTTGATCCCCTTCTTCTCGAGCTCATCGAAACTCCCGAGCGGCACTCGCCACGCGATGCCGCCCGTGTTGGTGTTGACCGCGATCAACTCCCCCCACGGCGTCGGCGCACAGGAGTATTGCGTCTTGGGATCCCAGAAACGGCCGCCCTCTGGCGTCACTTTTCGGAACGGCTCGCGGCTACGCGGTGGCCCGCCACCGTCGCCTGGCCCTCCGCGTCCGGCGCGAGGGGCGCCTTCGGCATCGGCCTTCTCGAGGTGCCCCCACTGCCCCGCGTTCATGACATTGGTGACGACGATGCTGAGCTTCTTGTTGTAGGCGACGCCACCCCAGTTGCCGCCACCAATGGCGCCAGGAAACACGACGACGTCCTGGCCCACCTTCCAGGGCGTGTACGGCACGGAGTCTTGGAGGCCATACTTCTCCCACAACCCCTGGCAATACGCCGTGTGCTCGGGCGAGATGTTGGTCGGCAGCTCCGGCCTCTTGATCGAGTTGCGCGCCAACGGTGGCGGCATCAGCGGGAAGGGCTGCGTCGGCGACGTCTTCTCGCCGGGCACCGTGCTTTGCGGCACGGCCCGCTCTTCCATGCCGAACATCGGCGCGCCGGTCACGCGATTGAAGATGAACAGCAGGCCCATCTTCGTGATCTGGGCGACGGCCGGCACGGATTTGCCGTCCCGGGTCACGTCGATCAAGGTGGGGTGCGCCCCAAGATCGTTGTCCCATATGTCGTGGTGGACCAGTTGCTGGTGCCACACGCGTGTGCCGGTCGCGATGTCCAACGCGACGAGCGAGGTGCCATAGAGGTTGTCGCCGGGCCGGGTGACGCCAACGTAGTCGTTCTCACCGGCAATTGACACCGGCACGTAGACGAGGCCCCGCTCCGTGTCGACGGTCAGGTAGCCCCAGGTGTTGGTGCCGCCGATCGCCTTCCACGAGTCGCCTTCCCATGTCTTGTTGTTGGGATCCCCGGGCTGCGCCACCAGGTCGAACTTCCAGATCAGCGCGCCAGTCCGGGCATTCCAGGCGCGAATCTCCGGAGAGGTGCCCGGCGTGATCAACACGTCCTTGTAGACCGACGCCGGCGTCGCCATGGTCGTGCCCAAGTCGATGAAACCGCCCTGGCCGAATTGGGGGACGAGCCTTCCGGTCTTGGCATCGAGGGCGATCAGCCGCTGCTGGGTCGACCCGAAGATCCGGGCCGGGGTCGCCGGGTCGCCCGGCCAGTAGGTCAGGCCCCGGCGCGTGCCACCGTCGGATTCGAACTTCCATACCTGCGTGCCGGTCGAGGCGTCGAGCGCGAAGACGCCGTTCTGCGCCGTCACGTACATCGTGCCGTCAATGACGAGCGGCGTGCTCTCGAAGAACCCGCTCTTGTCCCCGGTGTGAAACGTC
The DNA here is from genome assembly GCA_964355095.1 of uncultured Acidobacterium sp. Lineage (GTDB taxonomy): Bacteria > Acidobacteriota > Vicinamibacteria > Vicinamibacterales > UBA2999 > 12-FULL-67-14b. The sequence goes on along the minus strand of CAYHCX010000013.1, from coordinate 9,581 downwards.
CACGCCTGTCGCAGGGCCTTGACGTTGCCGGTGTTGATCTGGTCCAGGGTCGAGTACTTGGTCGCGCCCGGATCCTGGCCGACGTGCTCCCAGTTGCCGGCCCTGAGCGAAGTCGAGGGGTCCTGGGCACCGGTCGTGGCCACCAGGGCGGCGGCCACGACCATTCCGATTCCGAGACGACACATCATGAGCGCGCTCAGAAGTCGACCTTGAGGGCGAACTGCATGATGCGGGGGTCACCCGCGGTCAGGATCTTGCCGAAGTTGGCGCTGTTGAGCGCGGTCGTCGGGGCGTTGTAGTTGACGTGGTTGATCACGTTGAAGATCTCCCAGCGGAACTGGAAGCCCTGCCCGGTCCCCAGGCGGAACGTCCGCGAGATTGCCAGGTCGTTGGTCAGACGCGAGGGATTGACGACCGAGAACGGCGCCAGGTCGCTGTAGGTGCCGGTCGCCGGCGTGGTGAAGGCGGCACGGTTGAGGTAGTTGCCCGGCGTCCCGTCGCCGTAGGGATCGTCGAGAATCTGCACGCCGCGCTGGCCGCCCATGCCGGTCAAGGCGTTGTCGACGCCGGTGGTGATCGTCGAGCGGTTCCCACTCTGCCACCGCACCAACGGCGCGAACTGCCAGTTGCTAAACAGCATCCGCATCGTATCGTTCGCGTAGGCGGGGGTCTGCGCCACCAGCGACACGTTGATGACATGACGACGGTCCGACGAGCAGTATGAGTAGTCGAGGTCCGGATTGTTGGGGTTGACAATCGTCGGGCCGGTAATTTCGGTGGTCGCCGGATCGGACATGCAACGGGCGATGGTCCAGTTGGTCAGCACGCTCAGGTTGCTCTTCATCCTGCGCTGGGCGGAGAGCAGCAGGCCGTGATAGTTGCCACGACCGGTATCGTCGACGTGACCGATGGTGCCGTAGTATTGCCCCTCCACCGGGTTCTGGCGGATCAGCAGACGGCGCTGGTTGGTGTTGCCGGTGGTCGCGCCCGCCACGAACACGGCCGGGTTCAACTCCGTCGCGCGCCACAGGTTGATCGATCGGCTGCCCAGATACGTCGTGGAGAGCATCCAGTCGCCCACCTGGCGCTGCAGGCTCACATTCCACTGCTGCAGCGCGGTCGGGTTGATGTCCATCGGCGCATTGACATATACGCCAAATGCCGGGAACGCGGCGGTGGCCCACTCCGTGTTCAGCGCCGGGAACGGATTGCCGCCCGGGTAGGTCTGGTATGGATCGGCCCACCCTCCCGCCGGATTCGGGATGGTGATCTGCGCGCCCCAGGGCGGGTTGTTCGAGAACCGCGTATTGAAAAACAAGTGGGGGGTGTCGTAGAACATGCCCCAGCCGGCGCGGATGCTGGTCTTGCCGTCCTGCCCGGGCGTCCAGATCGCGCCGAGCCGCGGCGCGAACTGCGCCATCTTGCTCCGAGTTGTGCCGCGACCAGGGTAGCCGTCGTCGCCAGGGAAGATCAGACCGGCCGGCGCCTGTGGATAGACCTTGCTCTTGAGGCCCTGGTCGAACCGGGACTGGTCGAAGTGGCTCGCCCAGCTGTAGGTATTGCGCAGGGGGATGAACGGCTCCCACCGCACGCCGACGTTGAGGCTGAGATTCGGCCGGACGCGCCAGTCGTCCTGGATGTAGGCGCCGACGTAGTCATGGTCGTCGTAGTCAAACACCGGGTTGCCCTGCAGAAAGCCGCCGCTGACCCTGCCCAGCATGAAGTCGGCCAGCGACAGCCCGGTCACCTGGCCGTTGAAGCTGAACGCGCCGTTGGTCGGGCGGTTGTTCTGCGTCTCGATCTTGGTGTGGATCCAGTTGCCGCCAAACGCGACTTGGTGGCTGCCCTTGACAATGTCGACGTCGTCGGCGATTTGGAACCCGTCCGAGTTGAAGTAACCGGGATTGGTGCCGCCACTGCCGACCGCAAACCCGTTGCCGGTGACGTTGACGCCCACATACCCGGGCAGCGGGCTGTAGATCTTGCTGCCCAGATCGGTCGCCGTGAAGTACTCGGGCAACGGCCGGTCGTTGATGGTCTTGTTGTAGGTGACCCGGAGCGCGTTCACGAACACCGGGCGCACCAGCGTGTGACCGAGCACCATGGAGTGCGCCTCGTTGGTCTGGCCGGTGCGGCTCAGCGTCAACACGTTCTTGCCGTCGTAGGTCGCCGGGTTGTCGTAGATCGCATACAGGTAGCGGCCGAACACCGACTGGCTGTTCGAGAGCGTGTAGTCCACCTTCGCAATCACCTGATGCTCGGTGTTGTTGTTGGGAATGCCGTACTGCACGCGTCCGCACGGGTTCGCCGCCTGCGTCGGCAGGTACTTGGCGAAGCCCTGCGCCACGCTGCTCAGCAAGGCGGGGTCGATCTGGTTGTTGACGAAGCCACCGCCGAGGGTCACCTGCCGGCCCGCGTTACACGCCGGCGACGCGAAGGTCGTGAAGTCGCCGGCCAGCATGGCCGTGGTCGGAACGTAGCTGATCGTCGTGGCAGGGTTGGTTTTCTCGATCCGGCCCTGGTAGCCGCCGAAGAAGAACAGCTTGTTCTTCACCATCGGTCCGCCAAACGTGCCGCCGAACTGGTTGCGCTTCAAGCTGTCGCGTTCGGTGGCGAAGGCGTTACGCGCGTTGAACCGGTAGTTGCGATTGAACTCGAACAGGCTGCCCTCGAAGCGGTTGGTGCCCGACTTCGTGATCAGGTTGACCGCCGACGCCGCGTGGTGGCCGTAGCGCGCCGGCAGCGCACTGGTTTCGACTTTGAACTCCTGGAGCGCGTCCGGAAACGGCGTCGGCAGGTTCAGGTTGTTGAACGGATCGTTGTGCGTGCCGCCATCCATGATGTAGGTCATGCCGTTGGCCTGGCCGCCGGCCACCGAGATGGTCACGGTGGGAAAGTTCTTGTTGGTGTTGAGGTCACCCGCGGGAGCGGAGGTGGCGAGGCCGGACAGGAAAATGAGCTCGGTGGCCTGCCGGCCGTTGAGCGGCAACTCCATGACCCGCTGGTTGTCGACGACCTGGCCGATACCGGTGGTGTGGGTCTCCACCATGGTGGTGTTGGCCGTCACCGTGACCTGCTCGCTGACGACGCCGACTGCCAGCGAGACGTTGATCTGCGGGTTGGAACTGACCTGCAGGACGATGCCGTCCTGCACGTAGGTGGTGAAACCCTGGAGCGACACCTTCAGTTGATAGGGACCAACCGGCAGGTTCGGCAGGACGAACCCGCCGTCGGTGCCGGTCACGGCGCTGCGTACCGCACCGGTGTCGATCTTGGTAATCGTGACGTCGGCGCCAGGCAGGGCTCCGCCGCTCGAGTCACGAACGACTCCCGACACTTGAGCACTCGAGACCGACTGCGCCCACGCCGTACTCAGGGGCGTCGCAGCCAGCAGAATCGCGCCGACACACGCTGACAGGACTTTCAGCTTCACCACATGGCCTCCTTGAAACGTTTGCTACTCGCCGCGCCGGTAGATGTCGTTGATGTCCCAGTGCCCAGGGGTCGGGGTCGGGGCGTTCTCCATCGGCACTTGAATGACGGTCGGGCGGCCCGAGGCGATCGCACTGCGCAGTGCCGGCCCCAGTTGGCTGGCCGTCTCGATCAGACTTCCGTCGGCGCCGAACGCGCGGGCCATCGCCGCGTAATCAACCCGGTAGGGCCGGCCGTCGCACTCGAACACGCAACCGAACGTGGTGCCGTAGTGCATCTCTTCGAGGCCGGCAATGGTGCCGAACGCCGAGTTGTCCATCACCAGCCAGATCACATGGAGACCCGCCTCCATGGCCGTGGCGACGACCGAGGGATTGGCGCTGAAGCCGCCATCCCCGACCAGGGCAATGGCCACGCGGTTGGGCTGCGCGACCTTCACGCCCAGCGCCGCCGCGGGACCAAACCCCATGGTCGCCAGACCGCTCGGCGTAATAAAGGTGCCGGGCACGTTGATGGGAAACTGCTGGCCGACGCCGTTCTTGTTCCAGCCGACGTCGGTCACGATGTAGGCATCGGCGGGGGCGGCCTGGCGCAGCTCGCTCAGGATGCGCTCGGGCCGGAGCGGGAATCGGTCGGAGGTCCAGTGCTCCGCCCAGTTGCCGGCAAACTCCTTGCGGCCGCGCGCAATCTCTTCAAGCAGCCGTCCGCGATCGGCGTGGCGCTTGCCACGCGCTTCGTCGGCAAGCGCGGCCAGAGCCAACCTCGCATCGGCCACCACGCCGAGCTCGGTCTGGTAGTTGCGGCCGATCTCGGCGACGTCGGCATCAATGTGGATCAGGCGGGTCGGCGGAATCGAGAAGGTGAACCGGGGATCCCACGAACTCGAGTTGGCCTCGGCCATCCGCGTGCCGACCGCGACGATCAAGTCGGCCGTGCGGCACTTCGCGTTGGCGATGGGCGTGCCCCAGAAGCCCGACTGGCCGAGCAGCAACGGGTGGTCGTGCGGCAGGCAGCCCTTCCCCATCAACGTGTGCGCCACCGGCACCTGCAGCGCTTCGGCGAGCAGCCGCAGTTCCGTGGTGGCCCGCGCCGACAGCACGCCACCGCCGGCATACAAGACCGGACGCCGCGAGGTCGCCAGCGCATCGACAATGCGGGCCGTTGTCGCCGGATCGATCCCGATCTTGGCAATCGCCGGGGGCGTCGTGGCAAAGGCGTCCACGTCCAGGTCGGCCGAGAAGATGTCCATCGGCACGTCGACCAGGACCGGACCAGGCCGGCCGGTTTGCGCCAGGTGAAAGGCGCGCTCGACGATGCGCGGGAGGTCGGTGACGTTATCGACGCGGTAGACCCGTTTGCAGAACGGCCGGAAGATCTGGCACTGATCGGCATCCTGATGCAGGTTCACTTCCTGATGCGGGTGCCGGCCGTAGTAGTACGACGGCACGTCGCCGGCGATCACGACCATCGGGATCGAGTCGAGCGCGGCATTGGCGACCCCGGTCGTGGCGTTGGTCAGGCCTGGGCCCAGATGCGTCAGCAGCACGCCGACCTTGCCTGAGGCGCGGGCGTATCCGTCGGCCGCATGCGCGGCCACCTGTTCGTGGCGCGTCGAGATGAAGCGGATCCGGCTCTTCCCAAGCGCGTCGAGAAACCCGATGATGGTGTGGCCGCAGAGCCCGAAGATCACCTCCACGCCGAGGCGCTCGAGGTACTCGGTCAGCAGGTACGAGGCAATCCGTGTGTCCGCTCCGGGTGTGACGCGCTTGACGGCCGTCTGGGCAGCAATGTCCATGTCGGTTCTTTCGGATCAGGCGGAGGTCGTGGCGCGGTAGAACTCGCCGAACAGCTCGGCTTCCGAGGGCTTGTCCTCGGCAATCGGCCGGCTCACCCAGGTCACGTTCATGTAGTGCTTCAGCGACACGTTCTCGTTGGTGATGTTGCCGCCCCACACGCCGCAGCCCATGCTCGAGGTCATCGGCATGCCGTTGGTGAAGGTGCCGGCATTGGAGCTCGACTGCACCTGGCGCACCATGATGCGGCTGACCGGCGCCATCGACGCGAGGCGATGGATGTGGTCGTCGCTGAAGGAGTAGATGCCGCAGGAATGGCCCCTGCCGCCGGTCTCGAAGATCTGCCGCACCTTGTCGAGCGCGTCATCGAAGCCGTGACACTTGAACACCGCGAGCACGACGCCGAGTTTCTCGGTCGAGTACGGGAACTGTTTGCCGATCTGGCTCTCCTCGACCAGGAGGAACGTCGTGTTCGGCGGGACGGGAAAGCCGGCTTTGGCCGCAATCACCGCGGCGGGACGGGCGATGGTGTCGGCGGTTCGCCGGCCCTGATCGTCCCAGTAGGCGCGCTGCAGCAACTGCTTCTGTTCGGCGTTGACCAGGTAGCCGCCTTCGTCCTGGAGCTGGCGGAGCATCGCGTCGTAGATGCTGGCGTCGACAACGAGGTTGCCGTCAGCGGAACAGCCCGAGCCGTGGTCGTTGGTCTTGCTGATCGCGGTGTTCCGCGCCGCCTCCTTGATGTCGGCGGTCTCGTCGATCACCATCGTGGCGTTGCCGGCGCCGACGCCGTAGGCCGGCTTGCCGGAGCTGTATGCGGCCTTGACCATGGCCGGCCCGCCGGTGGCGATGGTCAGGTCACAGATCGCCATCAGCTCGTTGGCAAGCGGAATACTCGGCTGCGGAACGCATTGCAGGACGTCTTCGGGCACGCCGAGCTCCTTGAGCGCCGCCCGCATCAGCCTGACGGTCTCGAACGTCGTCGCGCGGCTCGACGGGTGCGGCGAGAAGATCACCGCGTCCTTGCACTTGATGGCGTAGATGGCGATGCTGATCGGCGTGATGTACGGACTGGTCACCGGGATGAGCGAACAAATCACGCCGGCCGGTTTCGCGTACTTGACAATGCCCCGGTCGGGCAGCTCCTCGATGATGCCCATGCTCTTCTGGCGAAGGGCGTCGCGGAGGATGCCGAGCACCTTGGCGCGGCGTTTGGGTTCGCGGCTGCCAAGTCCGCTTTCCTCCACGCTCATGTTGGCCAGGCGCGCGGCCGTCTCGGGATTGCCACCGGCCCAGCCCACGGCCTGGCAGAGACGGTCAACGGCCGCCTGGTCGAGGTCCTTGATCTGGTCCATCGCCCGCCGCGCGTGGGCGAGCAACTGGCGGGCGAGGTCTGATTCCGCGGCGGTGATGTTGCGTGAGGCCATGGTCGTCGCCGGCGACCGGCGACGAGCGATTATGGTCATCGCGTCTCGAGGTTACGAGCGTGTTACGGTGCTGCTACCGTAACGCCGTAGGCGAGACCTCCCGCAACCGTTACTCTCGCCAAGCTTTGAGGAGCGATATGGAACCCTGGCGGACCGCGATTGTTGAGGCTAGCGACGGGCAGATCCGGCTGCGCAACCACGATGTGACCTCGCTCATGACCGAGCGAACGTTCACCGACACCATCTTTCTGCTGCATCGGTCGAGATTGCCGACGCCGGCCGAGCGGACCCTCCTCGACGCGATCCTCTCGAGCTGCGCGGATCATGGGTCGGGGGCGCCGTCGTGCGCCACGGCGCGCCTGGCGTTGTCCGGCAATCGCAGTTCGCTGTCAGCCGCGGTCGCGGCGGGCATCCTCGCCGTCGGTGATGAGCACGGCGGCGCCGGCGCGGGCTGCATGGAGTTGATCGCCGCGGGCATCGCCCGGTCGGCACGTGAATCGATCTCCTTCGATGAGTGCGCCATGTCGATGGTCAGGGAGCATCGCGCGATCGGCAAACGCGTGGCCGGCCTGGGCCACCGTGTTCATACGCACGATCCAAGGACGCCGGTGCTGTTCGCGCTCGCGAAGCGGAATGGGCTGGCGGGCGACGGCATCCCGTTCATGCAGGCGCTCGCCGCCGCGGTCGCGCGACAGGTGAAGCCGATGACCATCAACATCGATGGCGCGCTGGCGGCCGTCCTCCACGACATGGGCTTTCCGCCGCCGTTCGCGCGCCTGGTCTTCATCATCAGCCGCGTCGCGGGCCTCACCGCCGAAGTCATGGAGGAGTTGACCCGCGAGCGGCCCATGCGCATCCGCATTCCGGTGGTCTACGACGGCGAAGGCCGCGGCACCCGTTCGGAAAGCGAATGAGCCGCGCGCGTACGTCCCGCCGCTGGTTTCCCGTCCTCGCGCTGGTGGCAGTGGCGACGATGGTCAATTACCTGGACCGGACGGTGCTGGGGATTGCCGCGCCCGATCTCACCAGCGAACTGGGACTGACGGCCGCCTCCCTGGGCATCGTGTTCTCGGCCTTCTCCTGGAGCTATGCCCTGCTGCAGATTCCCGGGGGCATCTTCCTCGACCGGTTCGGGACCCGCACGACTTACACCGCGTCGCTGACGCTCTGGTCAGGCTTCACCGCCCTGATGGGCGTGGTGACTGGTTTACCGGGCCTGATTCTGACCCGCATCGGCGTGGGTGTGTTCGAGGCGCCGTGCTTTCCCGCCAACAGCCGGATTCTCGCCACCTGGTTCCCGCAACACGAGCGGGCGCGCGCGAATTCGATCTACTCGGTCGGACAGTACGCCGGCATCGCGTTCCTGAGCGTCCCGCTCTTCTGGGTGACCCAGCAGTTCGGGTGGCGCGGGCTGTTCTTCATGGCCGGCGGTTTCGGCGTCGCGCTGGGCGGCTTGATGTGGTGGCGCTACCGCGAGCCGAGCAGGGATCCCGGGATCAACCAAGCGGAGTTGGCCTACATCGAGGCCGGTGGTGGCGGTGAGTACAAAGGCGCCCGCGTCGCCTTCAGCTGGGGCAACATCGGCAAGCTGTTGCGGCATCGCCAGATCCTGGGCGCCTCGATCGGGCAGTTCGGCGGCAACTCCACGCAGGTGTTCTTCGTCACCTGGTTTCCCACCTATCTGGTCAACGTGCGCGGCATGTCTTTCATCAATGCCGGCATGATGACGATGCTGCCCTACCTCGGCGCCTCGGTCGGCGTCCTGGTCGCGGGCCAGTTCTCGGACCGGCTGCTCAAGCGCTCGGGCTCCGCCAATCTCGCCCGCAAGCTCCCTATCGTCGGCGGCATGCTGCTCGCCTCGACCATCGTCTTCGCCAACTTCGTGCCCGCCGGGTCCGACCTGCTGGTGATTGGCATCATGTCGGTCGCGTTCTTCGGCCAGGGCATGACCAACCTCGGCTGGACCGTCATTTCCGACGTGGCACCAAAGGAACAGATTGGCCTGACGGCCGGCATCTTCAACTTCAGCGCCAACCTGGCTGGGATCGTGACGCCCCTCGTCATCGGCTTCACCTACCAGGCCACCGGCTCCTTCGTCGGCCCGCTGATCTACATTGGTGTGGTGGCCCTGCTCGGCGCGTTTTCGTACAGCGTGATCCTGGGCGACATTCACCGGCTTGAACTCGATCAGTAAGATGGGTGACGCGCTCGACAAACTGGCGGACATCGACGGCTACATCGAGTCGCTGTTCGGCGGCAACGATGCGGCCCTGGCCGCCAATCTCGCGGATGCCGAGGCAGCCGGCCTGCCGCTCATCAACGTCTCGGCCAACCAGGGACGGCTCCTCTACCTGCTGGCGAAGATCGCCCGAGCCGAACGCATTCTCGAGATCGGCACGCTCGGAGGCTACAGCACGACCTGGCTGGCGCGTGCCTTGCCGGCGTCCGGCGTGGTGGTCTCGCTGGAAGTAAACCCCTCTCACGCCGCCGTGGCCCGGCGCAATCTCGAGCGGGCGGCGACACCGGCCCGGGTCGAGGTCAAGGTGGGTCCCGCGGCCGACGCGCTGCGCAGCATGGCGGCCAGCCGCGAAGCGCCTTTCGACTTCGTCTTCATCGACGCTGACAAGCCCGGTTACGTCCGCTATCTGGAGTTGGTGCTGCCGCTATCGCGGCCGGGGACAGTGATCGTGGCCGACAACGTCATTCGCGATGGGCTGGTAATGGCGGCCACGCCGCCGGATGACAACGCCATGGGCGCACGGGCCTTCAACGCGGCGGTCGCCGCGCATCCCCTGCTCGAGTCAATCATCGTGCCGCTCGTGCGGCACACCATCGACGGCATGTCGATCTCCGTCGTGAAATAGCGTCAGGGTTCGTTGCCGAGCACCGGGTGCGGGGTGTAGACCTCTTCCACGGCCTTCTGTTCATCCGC
>CAYHCX010000012.1:32980-59653 GCA_964355095.1 uncultured Acidobacterium sp. | reverse complement strand
GTGCGACCTTGCCAAGGTCGAAGTCGCGGGTTCGAATCCCGTTTCCCGCTCCATTCGACTCAACTTCGTTCCGCCTTCGGCGAAACGAAGTTTCGCTCATGGCGAGCCATGAGTTGAGTCGAATGCCCTGAGCGAGCGCGGCCAGAGCGCAGCGAAGGCCGTAGCGAGTCGAAGGGCAGCCTTCGCTCCCAGCAGGCAGGGTTTGTCAGCAACGGAGAAAACGCCCCCGCACGAGAACGTTCCGCCCCTCCCCAAATCGGCGCCGTCGCCAAGTGGTAAGGCAGAGGTCTGCAAAACCTCCATCCCCGGTTCAAATCCGGGCGGCGCCTCCAACCTTCGCTCAGGAATGTAGGCGAAGGTTGTCCCGCCATAGCTCGCCAGAAGATGCGCGAGCGAAGGCGGACCGTCAGTCACCTCGAACCTGCTTGCACACCGTAGCGACGAAGTCGCGTAGGTGGGAGCTACGGTTGGCGCATATGGCTCATGTCGCCCCGGAAGTCGGCTAGAATTTGGAAATGAAGCGCGCGGCGGCTGCCAGGCTTCCCCTGTTCGAGGAAGATTCAGTCTCTCCAGAACCTGGACCCCGCGAAACGATACGGCCCTTCATTAATCTGGTCCAAGAGTTCCGCGAATTCGGTCAACCCTCGACAGAATTCCGCGAGGGAGAAATCCCTTACTTGATTAACGAATTCTGGACGTCTGGACAGCGGCAGGCGCATTCGATTCACGAAGTGAGCTACCGCGCTTGTTTTAAGCCCCAACTTCCTGAGTTCTTCATCGAGCGTCTCACTAACAGCGGGGACGCCGTTTACGATCCGTTCATGGGGCGCGGAACCACTCCGGTTCAGGCCGCGCTCCTCGGCCGCCGACCAGTCGGCAACGACATCAATCCCCTGAGTGTCTTATTCACTCGACCTCGATTGGATCCCCCATCGATCGAGGACGTTGCTCGCAGACTGGATCAAATCAATTGGGATCGCGGCGAAGTCGAGGAGTCGGATCTCCTCGCCTTCTACAGTCCACAAACATTGCGTCATCTCTGCGCTTTGCGCAGATGGCTCATTGAAAGAGCGCCGCTGGGCGGCACTCCAGACCCCGTTGACGACTGGATCAGGATGGTGGCGATCAACCGGTTGTCTGGCCATTCGCCCGGCTTCTTCTCGGTTTACACACTCCCGCCGAATCAGGCAGTGTCTGCTCAGTCTCAACGCAAGATCAATGAACGGAGGGGACAAACACCGCCAGACCGCGACGTGAAAAAAGTGATTCTAAAAAAGACCGCGTCGCTGCTAAGCGACGGACCGATGGCGGACCATCCTGCGTCGATTCTTACGACAGGAACAGCGCAATCGACGCCGGCCATCGGCAGTGGTTCTATTCAGTTAGTTGTGACGTCTCCGCCGTTCCTCGACATTGTCCAATACGCGGAAGACAACTGGCTGCGGAGTTGGTTCGCTGGCATAGATGTGGCCAGTGTGGCGATCGCGCACCACCGAACCGAAGCGGGCTGGCAGAACATGGTTCGTGAAACCTTGGCCGAACTGGCGCGGGTTGTGAAGCCGGGCGGGCACGTGGCGTTCGAGGTAGGCGAAGTCCGAAACGGCAAAGTGCTTCTTGAACGCCTGGTGTGGCACGCTGCGGAAGGGCTCCCGTTTGATCGGCTGTTCGTAATGGTGAACCAGCAAGAATTCACCAAGACCGCAAACTGTTGGGGCGTCAAGAACAACGCAAAAGGAACCAACACGAATAGAATCGTAGTGTTGCAGCGTCAGTAGTCTAGACCATGTTCGTTAGACGCTGGGCTCGCGCGGTGATTAGCGCCGAGATCGGATGCACCGCGTTCGCGCGACGGATGGTGGCCGGACCCGCTTCCGACATGCCCAGGTAACGCACCTTGCCCTGGGTGACCAGGGCGGCCATGGCGCCAATGGTGTCTTCGATCGGCACCTTGGGATCCACGCGGTGCTGGTAGTACAGGTCGATGGTGTCGACGCCCAGCCGCTTCAGCGACGCATCGCACGACTGCTGCACGTAGGCGGGGGCTCCGTTGACGCCGAGAAACGCCCCGTCCGCGGCGCGCATGTTGCCGAACTTGGTCGCCAGCACGACCTGGTCGCGCCGGTCGTGGATGGCGCGGCCGAGCAGGCGTTCGTTCTCGAACGGGCCGTAGATGTCGGCAGTGTCGAAGAAGTTGATCCCGAGGTCGATGGCGCGATGGATGGTCGCCATCGACTCGGCATCGTCCCGCCCCGCGTAGAACTCCGACATGCCCATGCAGCCGAGGCCGAGGGCGGATACGGTGAGTCCACCAGGGCCCAGGTGACGTTGTTGCATGCGTTGAATCATGTCACCGGCTCACCGATCGCCAGCGGAAGCAACCGCCGCGATCAGCCTGGCCAGCATGTCGAGGTCCCGCAGATCGAGCACCTCGCCTGGCGAGTGACTGTAGCGGCCCGGCCACGACAGGCCCTGGTTCGGCGCGCCCCAATAGGTGAAGCTCGATCCGTCGGTGCCGCCCTGGGTGAGACCGATCTGCAGCGGAATACCGGCGGCCTGGGCCGCGCGAATCACGCGCGCCCGCTCGCGGTCCGGCGACACGCTCGAGTTCTCGATCGCGCGCAGCACGGGGCCCTTCCCCAGCGGGGCGAAGGCGAAATGCGGCGATTCGAGCGGCGTGTCTGACGACACGAACGTGTCGAGTGAGTAGATCCGGGTGGTGGTGCGGCCGAAGCGGCGCGCCATGGCGTTCGCCCCGCGCAGGCCGCCTTCTTCATGCACCGACCAGGTGAAAATCACCCGGCCGGGCAACCGGTTGGGATCGATCTTGTTGATGGCACGCACGAGCGCCGTCGTCCCGGCACGGTCGTCGAGCGCCCGGGCCACGTAGCGTGTGCGCCCCATGCGCAGTCCTTCCTTATAGCTGGTGACCTGCATGCCGACTGTGACGCCATGTGCGGCCAGGCCGTCCGCATCCAGGCCGAACCACGCCTGCAACGCACCAGGGTCTTTCCGGTCAGCAGCCGCTCGAATCCGAAACACGCCGCGCAGCGGCGGGGGAGCGGTGGCCATGAGCGACTGCGCCTTCCAGCGTGGGTCGAGGTCGTTGCCCGATCCCGTGACGGTGCTGGGCGCACCCTGCGGATCAAAATGAACCAGCGCCGTCTGGCCCTCCCAGGCCGACGCCACCGCACCACCTCGCGCGGTCAGCGCCACCGTACCGTCACGGGCGATCGACTCGATCACGTAGCCGACCTCGTCCATGTGCGCCATGAAGACGGTGGCGTCACCCTGGGGCCCGGCCTCCACCATGATGTTGCCGATGTCGTCCACGACCGCGCGCTCGCGCGCCCAGGCCGGCAGCGCCGCCAGCACCGCCCGGCGCACGGACCATTCGTGTCCTGACACGGCGGCGCGCTCGACGAGATCGGTGAGCGTGGCGGCCGGCTCCGCCAGCGTGGCGTCAACGTGGTTGGTTCGCAGCGGCGTCCGCGCCGGTGCCGCGATCCAGGCGGGGTTCGGGGCCATGGCCACGCCGGCAGCCTTCGCTCCAGCCTCGAGCAGCCACTGCGCCTCGCTCTCACGCACGACCTCCATGTGTGAGCCCGCGTGCTCCACCTTGGGCGCCAGCCACTTCACCGTCTTCAACCCGGCCGCCTGCACCACGTTGCCGAAGTTGGAGAGCGAATCCGCGGCCCGGTCGGTCTCTGCCCGCGCCTCCTCGCCCGGCGCCAGGATCGTCACCTGATCGACGCGGTCCGCGCGGGCGACGAGCGACGACAGGCCCACCCATCCCGTTGCTTCTTGCGCACTCAGGACAAAGGTCGTGCGGCCAGGCGCCTTGCCCGTGCGCGCCGCCGCGGCCAGGGTGACCACGGCGGCACATCCGGTGCGGCGGCCCGCATCGGGGCCCGCGACGCCGCCGGCCATGGGCCACGGCGGCAGGTGGCGTCCAACCGGATCGAGCAGTGCGATCCCGAGCTTGTCGACGTCCGCGCGCGACTCCGCGCCGACGTCGAGCCACAAGTCATCAGCGGTCACAAGCGCGGTGTCGCGGCGATGTTGTTGCGCGAAGTGGCCATTGGACCGGCCGACGACGCCCGCAACCGGGCCCGTGGCGGTCAACACCCGCACCTGCTGCGCCTCGAACTGCTGGTCCCACAGTGGATGTCGCGACCCGCGGCCAATGCGATGGAGCCGCAAGTAGCCGTCGTCGGTGATCTGCGAGACGGCGTAACTGGGGCGGTCGAGGGCGCACGCGACGACGTGATGCGGTGAGCCGGAACCGACCGTGGCGACCACGTTGCCCCACGGGTCGGCGGTCCAGTTGCCAAGCGCCGCCGCGAGGGCCGGGGCCATTCTCCCTTCGTAGCCGGTGGCCGCGTCCACGGCGACCCATGACGCGATGGCGCCGAGATTGCGGTCGGCGCCTTGGGCGCTCAGCGGCCAGGACCTGGGCGAGTGAAGACCGGCAACAAGAACGAGCGCGACGACGGCGCACCGCGCGCGGAGGGGGCTGCTCATGGTCGGACATCGTATCCGAGTCACCATGGGCGCGACCATGTCCAGGTGGCGGCCCGACGGCAAGCAACCGTATTACCGCTACCCGGCGGGCGCTTCCTGATCAACACTGAACCGGATAGCGTCGCAACCCAGCCAGGAAAGTGCCATGAAAAAGCTGATTGTATTGCCCGTACTCGTCCTCGTCGCGTTGGCCGTCGGGTGCAGAACGGTCCAACCCGATGCGGGCCACGAAGCGGTGCTCGTGCGCAAGCCCCTGTTCTTTGGCAGTGGCGGCGTGGACGAGACACCCGTGAAGACCGGCCTCAAGTACGTGGCGTTCACGACCACTGGTATCGACGTCAACATGCAGCCGTTGCGGATCGACGTTGAATTCAGTGACCTGATGACGACCGACGGCGTGCCGATCGATTTTCATTCCGTGCTGACCCTTCAAGTCACCGACAGCGTGAAGTTGGTGCGCGACTTCGGGCAGGACATCGTCGGTGACAAGCCCGGGTTCTGGGTGCGCAATCTCGATCAACCGTACCGGACGGCCGTCCGTGATGCCGTGAAAGCGCACGGCATGAATGAGATGGCCATTCAAGCCACGGCCGCTGAAGCGGTCGATAAGGTGGTCACGGAACACCTGTTAACCATCATCAAGGAGACCGGCGTGCCGGTGCGAGTCCTGGACATGTCACTGGGCCGCGCCAACCCACCCGACGCGATCCTGCACCAGCGCGTCGAGACGGCCGCGCAGGAGCAGCGGATCAATACGGAAAAGCAGAAGAAGCTTGCCGAGGATCAGCGGAAGATGGCGGAGGAGAGCCGCGCGGCCGCCGACCAGGCGTACAACCAGAAGATGGGATTGAACTCCGAGCAGTACGTGGCCCTCCAGGCCATCCAGATGCAGCGCGAGGTGTGCTCAAAAGGCGGCTGCACGTTTCTCTACGGGGGCAATGCCGTCCCGCTGATCAACATGAAATAGCGCGCGCGCCGTGACCCGTCGATCAACGCGTGGGGGCAGGCCGCACCACGATGGCGGCGACGGCGTGCAGACGACGGGTGGCGTCGAGTTGCGCGCCCAGGCGGCGAGCCATGCCCCGCCAGTCGTGGTCCTCGGCCTTCTTGCCGAGCACCGCGCGCGCCAGGATCGGCCGCTGACAGATCGCCGCCGCCCAGTCCAGGCGCGTGTTGCCGTCGGCGTCGAGCGCGACCACCTCGAAGGCCGGGCCGTCCTTGTAGATGGCCACCAGCCCCTCGCCGAGGTCGCCACCGATTGCCATCTCGAACCGCACGACCCGGCCGAGCGGGCCGTCCTCGTAATGGGCGAAGAGGCCCTCGACGAGCGGATGGCCGGAGGCGAAGAAGTCGATGAACTCGTTGGCGACGGCTTCCTCGCGATCGAACGTGCCGACGTAGCTCGCGCCCGCCGGAACGCCCGGCAAGCCGTCCACGCGGGAGCCGCTGCCGAGTTCGACCGAGAACACCCGATGGCCCGGCGGATGCGCGATGGTGAACCCGAGGCCGATGGAGGCGGTGATGACCACCTCCTCATTGAGCGCGTCGAGTTCCTTGGGGACCCGCGCCAGGATGCCGGCGCCCATCTCGGCGCGATACGGATCGCGATGGAGCTGCTGGTAGGCCGCTTCGCGGATGCGCGTGCGGGCCGCCTGCGCTTCGGCGACGAGCGCCCCGAAGCGTTGGTCTGAAAGCGACGCGTCCGGATCGAGCGCGATCTCTGCGAGCGCGCCTTCGACGTGGGCCAGTTGCGGCTCGAGGCCGGCGAGTGGCTCGCGAAACAACCCCAGCGCGTCGAAGAGCCTCACCACATCGCGGCCAATCCCGCCGGGCGGCCGAAAATAGACGACCTCCACCGGCATGCGGCGGCCGATCCGGTCGAGCCGGCCGATGCGCTGTTCCACCACCGACGGCTTCCAGGGCAGGTCGAACAGCACGAGGCGGCGGCAGAACTCGAAGTTGCGGCCTTCACCGCCGCACTCGGTGGACACGAGCAGGCTGGGGCCGTCCAACTCGCGAAACCGCGCGACCTCGGTGTCACGGCGCGCCGACGAGAGTTCCTCGTGAAAGACGCCGGTCGCCAGTTGCGCGCGCTGGCTCAAGGCGGTGCGCAGCATCTCGAGCGTCTCGCGATGGGCAACGAAGACCAGCGTCTTCTCGCCGGCCTTGCGCCAGAGTGGCGCCTGCGAGACCAGCCAGGCGACGCGGGCATCCTTGGCGTCCATGGCCTCGGCTTCTGTTCGCAGCGCGGCTTCGTCCGCGCCCAACACGGCACTGAGCGCGGCGCCGGACGCGAGCGCGCGGCGGACGCGATCAACCTTGTCGCGTTCGGCGACCGCATTGGGTGCCACCGTGCTTCGCACCGCTTTCTCAACGGCGTCCCGCACCGTCGCGCTCTTGGGGTCGGTGAGCCCGATCGGGATCCCCACCCGCGGCGGCAGGCCGCCGATGTCGGCTCGGCGTGTTGAGCTGGTGCAGGCGGGCAGGGGCGTGCCTTGGGCGAGACGTGCCTCGAAGCTCGTGTCCTGCGGAAACTCTTCCGGACGCAGCAACTGGAGCAGCCGAAAGAACCCGTGCGCGTCGTCGTCAAGTGGCGTGGCGCTCAGCAGCAGCACGTGGCGGCCCAGGCCGGCGATGGGCGCGACGGCACGCCAGCCCGCTTCGCCTGGGTGCCCGGGCGGACGCCGGAGGTGCTGCGCTTCGTCCACCACGAGCAGGTCGATGCCCGCCTGGACCGCCTGCGCGGTCAGGTGCGGGCGGGCGATCAGCATCTCGAGCGAGATCACCGACCGGCGATGGAGTTCGAAGGGGTTGAAGCCGTCACCAAAGTCGTGGGCCACGTCGCCCAGGCGCTCCGAGTCGAGCAGGGTGAACACCTGGTGATACTTGCGCCATAGTTCGCCGAGCCACTGGACGGTCAGGGTCTCCGGCGCCACCACGAGGCAGCGGGTGACCTTGCCGGCGTGGACGAGCTTGTTGAGGATGAGCGAGGCCTCGATGGTCTTGCCGAGGCCGACCTCGTCGGCGAGCAGCCAGCGCACGGGATCGGCCGCGGTGGCCCGCTCGGCCACGTGGAGCTGATGCGGAAACAGCCGGACGCGCCCGCCAAGGAACGATCCGAGGCCGTCGGCTTCGCGAATGGCCAGGAGATGCAGGATGTTCATCCGCGTGACGAAGTCTTCGACGTCGTCGATTTCGCCCAGGGCGAGGCGATCGAGGAGCGCGCCTTCGAGTTCCAACGGCCACAACGCGTGTGCCGGCTCCTTGCGCCCGTTCGCCAGTTGCAGGGTGCCGTCAGGCAGGCGGGCCGTGATCGTCGTTTCTTGTTGGGTGGCGGTGATACGGACCGGCCGTCCCGGGCTCAGGTCGACCGGGACCAGCACGTCGGCGCCGGCGGCCAGCCGGAGCGTGGTGCCCGAGCGTGGAAACTCCACGACCAGCGCGCGCGTCTCGATGGCGGTCACGCGTCCAATCCCGAGTTCGGGATTGAAGCGGTGGGTGAGATAGGACCCCGTGGTCCAGCCGGGTTTGTTGGTGTGAATCGTCAGGACTACGACGTTACCTCAACGGAGCCCGGCCAGCACCGATGACCTCGCCTCGCCCTGCAGTGCGTGGCCGTCGCCGAAGGCGGACGGCAGGAGCGAGATTCATCTGGCCTCCAGAAGAAAATGAAATACTAGGTTAGTGGAAGTGGACCCGCAGATCGATCAGCTCGCCATGACGCGCGCCACGCACACCGCGCGCGAGATTCTCGAGACCGGCGGCGGCAAGGCCACGGGTGCCGTGATCGACGCGGTCCGCGGGACGCTCGATGACAACGCCGTGGCCGAACGCCAGCGGCTGGCCGCCCTGCTCGACTGACCACAGGTCCGGGCGGCCGGGCCTATCGGCGCCGGGTGCCGGTGTTTCTGAGGACTCGCACCCCGGAAAGTCCGAACAGCTCTCGATCCGCAGTCACGAGCGTCAGTTCGAAGACTTGGGCGGTGGCGGCCAGGAAACGGTCCACGGGGTCACGATGCGTCGTGGCGAGCGCGCGGCTCGCAATCGCGACCTCGGTGGTGACGGGCGCTTCCTCAACCGGTGCTGCCGCGAGCGCCTGCCGCACCCAGTCATGAGCATCGACGTCAATCTTCAGGCGCTTGCGCTCGATCAGCAGCATGGTCTCCCAGACGCTCAGCGGAGATAGCCAACGACGGGATTTCTCCGCGGCTAGCGCCGCCGCGACCGGAGCGGAGAGTCGTTCCGGCTCGAGCATGCTCCATAGCCAGATGTGGGTGTCGAGCAGCAGGTTCATTTAAGGGCGTTCCAGGCCGTCGCGTCTTCGGCGGGGGCAATCAGGTCGTCGGCGAGCGTCGCGCGTCCCCGCATCGCCCCGAGCCAGTCGCCGCCCGACGCGGATTCGCTGGGCGGCACCACATCAGCCAGCGGCTTCCCGAAGCGCGTGATCCGCAACGGGCGGCCGGTGCGGCGGACGCGGCTGAGCGCGGCCAGGCACGTCGCTTTGAACTTCGAAACGGCCATTTCGTCCATGCCGCGATTGTACCATGGTCAACGACCATGGTCATAATGGCCGCCGTCACGGCTGGAGCGCGGGTGCGCACGGCACACACGATCGCCGAAGCGTGCCTAAGATGATGGCGAGAGCACCTGTGACCGGACTGTCCACCGTCGAAGCCACCAAGCGGCGCGCGCGCGCCGGGCCCAACGCGCTGCCCGGACGCGTTCCCGATCCCGTGTGGCGCCGCTTCCTCAGGCAGTTCGCCAGCCCGCTCATCTTCATCCTGTTGTTCGCCCTGGCCTTCGACCTGGGCGTGTGGTTGTACGAGGGCCGGGGCGGCTGGCCGGCTGAGGCCATCGCCATCGGCCTCATCCTCGTCCTGAACGCCGCCCTGGGCCTTTACCAGGAACAGCGATCCGAAGCGGCGCTGTCGCATCTGAAGGCACTCGCCGGCGCGCACGCGTGGGTGCTGCGCGACGGCCGCCTGGTCCGCCTGCCAACGGAGGCGCTGGTCCCCGGCGACCGGGTGCGCCTCGATGCCGGTGATCGCGTGCCAGCTGACGGCGTGCTCGCGGATGCCCACGGCGTGATGCTCGACGAATCCGTCCTCACCGGTGAGTCGGCGCCCGTGGACAAGTCGGATCGGGACGAAGCCTTCAGTGGCACGCTGTTCGTGCGCGGCAAGGCGTTTCTCGACGTGTCGCGGACCGGCGCGGCCAGCGCGATGGGCCGGCTCGCGTCCATGCTCGCCGGCATCACGGTGTCGAAGACGCCGCTGGAAGTGCGCGTCAACGTGCTCGGCGGCCAGATCGCGCGCTGGGTGCTGACGCTGGCCGCGGTGCTGGGCGTGGCCGGCGTGATCGCGGAAGGCCCCGGGCGCGCATCGGAATTGATCATCTTCGCCGTGGCGCTGGCCGTGGCCGCCGTGCCGGAGGGCCTGCCGGCGGTGCTCACGGTGGCGCTGGCCCTCGGCGTGGAACGCATGGCCCGGCAGCGCGCCGTGGTGCGCCGGCTGGCGGCGGTCGAGGCGCTCGGCTCGGTCACCGTAATCGCCACCGACAAGACCGGCACGCTGACCGAGGGCCGCATGGACGTGCGATCGCTCGA
This sequence comes from uncultured Acidobacterium sp., assembly GCA_964355095.1. Taxonomy (GTDB): domain Bacteria; phylum Acidobacteriota; class Vicinamibacteria; order Vicinamibacterales; family UBA2999; genus 12-FULL-67-14b. The sequence continues at coordinate 49,527 of CAYHCX010000012.1, read as the reverse complement.
CGCGCCCGACCCATCCCGGGCGCTGACGGCCGTGGTGCTCGCCAACGACGCGGACCTGGCCACCGGCGCGGGTGATCCGCTCGACCTCGGACTCTTGCGCTACGCGACGCTGCACGGCGTGGACGTGGTCCGCACCAGGCGCGAGCATCCGAAGGTGGACGAACGGCCGTTCGACAGCGCGTGGAAGTATGCGCGCGTCACCGTGCAGGAAGATGGGCGGCCGGTGAGCTTCCTGAAGGGCGCGCCCGAAGTGATCCTCGGCCGCTGCGTGCTCTCGGCCGAGGATCGCGAGTCGTGGGGCGAGAAGGCCGACGCGTATGCGCGCGAGGGCTACCGCGTGCTGGCGGTGGCCTGGGCCAACGGCGCCACCGAGGAATCACTGGCGCTGCTCGGCCTGGTGTTGTTCTGGGATCCGCCGCGGGCCGAAGTGCCCGACGCCATTCGCCTCGCGCAAGCCGCCGGCATCCGCGTGATCATGATTACCGGCGACCACCCGGCCACGGCGCTGGCGGTCGCGCACCAGATCGGCATTCCCGGCGTGCGCGTCCTGACCGGAGAAGACCTCGCGGAATTCGGGGACGCCGCGTTGCAGGACGCGCTCGCCGAAACCAACGTCTTCGCGCGGGTGCGGGCCCAACAGAAGCTGCGGATCGTCGAGACGCTGCGCGCGCAAGGCCAGGTCGTGGCCATGACCGGCGACGGCGTCAACGACGCGCCGGCGCTCAAGCGCTCCGATGTCGGTGTGGCGATGGGGCAGCGCGGCTCCGACGTCACGCGCGAAGTCGCCGACCTCGTGCTCCTCGACGACAACTTCGCCACCATTGTCGGCGCCGTCGAAGAGGGCCGGGGCATCTACGAGAACATCCAGAAGTTCCTCCGCTTCCTGTTCACCACGAACCTGTCGGAAGTGCTGCTGGTGGCGGGCGGGGCGGTGGTGGCGTTCTCGCTCGACCTGCGTGACGCGGCCGGCGGCCTGCTGCTGCCGCTCACCGCCGCGCAGATCCTCTGGATCAACCTGACGACCGACGGGCTTCCGGCGCTGGCGCTGGCGTTTGATCGCACGCCGGGCGTCATGGGGGACCGGCCCCGGCCCTCCCGGTCACCGCTCCTCGACCGTCCGTCGCTGCGGTTCATCGTCACCGCCGGCACCATGAAGGCGTTGCTCGCGCTCCTGGTGCTCGGCGTGGTGCCGCGGCTCGGTTACGATCTCGACCTGACGCGAGCGGCCGCGTTTCATTTCATGGCCATCGGGCAGTTGCTGCTGACGTATCCATCCCGGCACACGCGCAATTTCCCGCTGCCCAACCTCTACCTGCATGCGGCCGTGGCGGCGGGCATCGCCATCCAGGTGGGCGCGTCGTTCCTGCCGTTCACCGCCATCCTCCTCGGGAACGCGACCATCCCGGTGGAACTCTGGGCCCTCGTGTTCGGGGCGGCGGCGCTGGCCTGGGCACTGGCCGAGGCGCTCTCCCGCTTGGCCTGGCGGTTCGAACCGCCCCGCCGGCCGGCCTGAAATAGTTTCCGCGGTTAGCGAGCGAATCCGCAGGCCGAAGCTGCTGGCCACTGGCCTTCAACTTGTTTTAGCGCGTGATCGAAGCGGCACCGCGGAGGGTTGGTGCCATGCCTCACATGCAGGTGCTCTTCCGCTCGGAAGCCCGCGAGAAAGTGCTGCGCGGCGCCGCGGAGCGCACCGGCGATGCGGTGGGGAATGGCACCACGACCTCGACCCTCCTCGCGCACACCATCGTCGCGGATGGCATGCGGAACATCGCCGCCGGCGCTCGAAGCCGGATGAGAACCGAGGGGTTGAAAAACCCTCAGACATGGGAAAGATTTCGCAGGCCACGGGTGCGATTCCGCCGCGCGGCTGGCGCGTGACCGGTACTCGAATTGCATCGAAATCACGCGACGAAGCAGTCATGAACAAGCACTTTCCGGGATCCCGGCCGCGGTACGCCGATCGGCAGGAGGCCGGCAAGGCCCTCGCCACCGAACTCCAACGCTACGCCGGTCGTGAGGATGTCGTTGTGCTCGGCCTGCCGCGCGGCGGCGTGCCGGTGGCCTGCGAGGTCGCCCAATCCCTGCACGCGCCGCTCGACGTGTTCGTGGTCCGCAAGCTCGGCGTGCCCGGACACGAAGAGCTGGCCATGGGCGCCATCGCCAGCGGCGGCGTCCGCGTGCTCAATGAAGACGTCGTGCGGTGGTACCAGCTCTCCGACGTGACCATCGAGACCGTGGCCCGCGTCGAGGGCGCGGAGCTCGAGCGCCGTGAACGCGCGTATCGCGACGGCCGGGCGCCGGAGCCCCTTAAGGGGCGCGTCGTCATCATCGTGGACGACGGCCTGGCGACGGGGTCGTCCATGCGGGCGGCGGTGCAGGCGGCCCGTGACCTGAGGCCGTCCCGCATCATCGTCGCCGTGCCGGTGGGCGCGTCCGAGACGTGCCGGGCCCTGGAGCAGGTCGCCGACGAGGTGGTGTGCGTGTACACACCGGACCCGTTCACGGCCGTTGGACTGTGGTACGACGACTTCTCGCAGACCACCGACGAGGAAGTGCGCCGGCTCCTCGCCGCGTCCGCAAGCCGCCCGGTCACGAAACGGAGCGCGTAATGCCCAATACGGTTGACGTCGTTCGCCGGCACGCCGTGCGCTTCGACGCGGACACCGCGGCCGAGAGGTTGATCGAGGTCATTCCGCCCGACGCGCCCGTGGTGCTGATTGGCGAGGCGTCGCACGGCACGCAGGAGTTCTATCGCATCCGCGCCGACCTCACGCGCGCGCTGATCGAGCAGCGCGGCTACACCATCGTCGCCGTCGAAGCGGACTGGCCCGACGCCTACCGCGCGAATCGATGGGTCCGCGGGCTGGGAGCGGACGACACCGCCGAAGCGGCCTTGTCGGACTTCACGCGGTTCCCGCGCTGGATGTGGCGCAACCGCGAGGTCGTGCGGTTCTTGCGGTGGCTGCGAGCGGCGAACGCCGAGCGCGGCCCCGGCACGCGCGCCGGCTTCTACGGGCTCGATCTCTACAGCCTCCATCGCTCGATGGCCTGCGTCATCGACTACCTGGACCAGGTGGATCCGCCCGCGGCGAACCAGGCGCGCCGGCAGTACGCGTGCTTCGACATGTTCGGCGAGGACCCGCAGGCCTACGGCTACGCCGCCACGATCAACGTCAGCCGCTCCTGTGAAGACGAGGCCATGAAGCAGCTGCTGGACCTGCGGCGCCGCGGCCCGGACTACCTGAGTCTCGACGGGCGCGTGGCGGCCGACGATCTGTTTGCGGCGCAGCAGAACGCCGGTGTGGTCCGCGACGCGGAGGCGTACTACCGCTCGATGTTCCGCGGCCGCGCCGAGTCGTGGAACCTCCGCGACCGGCACATGATGTCAACCCTGGACGCGCTGCTGGCCTTCGACAAGGCGGCGGGCGGCCCTGGCAAGGCCGTGGTGTGGGCGCACAACTCCCACCTCGGTGACGCGCGGGCCACGGCCATGGCCTCGACTGGCGAACTCAACCTCGGCCAGCTCGTGCGCGAGCGGTTCGGCAAGCCGGCCTGCCTGATCGGCATGACCACGCACCGGGGGGCCGTGACGGCGGCCGGGGAATGGGGTCAGCCAGCCGAGCACCGGCAGGTGCGTCCTTCGCTCGCCGGTTCCTATGAACGGCTGTTTCACGACACCGGTGTGCCGATGTTCCTGTTGCGGCTGCACGACCGGCACCTCGAGCCGGTGCTGGCGCCGGCGCGACTCGAGCGGGCCATTGGCGTGATCTACAAACCAGAAACCGAGCGGGGCAGTCATTACTTTTCCGCCCGCTTGCCCGCCCAGTTCGATGTCGTCGTGCACGTGGACGACACCCGCGCGCTCGAGCCGCTCGAGACGTGGGCGCGTCACGAAGCCGATTTGCCGGAAACCTATCCGACTGGAGTGTGACGTGCTCAAGACGTTTCCCATCGAGATCCGCGTTGGCACCGACCTGATCGACGGTGACCTGGCGACGCCGCCGGGCGCGGCCGGCCTGGTCGTGTTCGCCCACGGCAGCGGGAGCAGCCGGTTCAGCAGCCGCAACCGTGCCGTGTCGCAGGTGCTGCAGCAGGGCGGCTTCGCGACGCTGATGATGGACCTGCTGACGCGGGAAGAGGACGCCGTTGATGTGCAGACCCGGGAGTACCGGTTCGACATCGAGCTGCTGGGGCGCCGCGTGACCGCCGCCGTCGATTGGGCGCAGACCGAACCCGGCATCGCGGCGCTGCCAATCGGCTGCTTCGGCGCCAGCACGGGCGCCGCCGCCGCGCTGATTGCCGCGGCCGAGAGGCCGGAGTTCGTGCGCGCGGTGATTTCGCGCGGCGGCCGGCCGGACCTGGCCGGCGAGGCGCTCCCGCGCGTGCAGGCGCCGACGCTGCTGATTGTGGGCGGCCATGACGAGCCGGTGATCGATCTCAATCGCGCGGCGATGCTGCGCATGCGCGCGCCGGTGCAGCTGGAGATCGTGCCCGGCGCGAGCCACTTGTTCGAGGAGCCCGGCACCCTCGAAGCCGTATCGCGCCTGGCCACCGACTGGTGCACGCGGTATCTCGTGAAGCCGCGGCCGTGAGACCGTGCCATGACCCAGAATACCGCCGCGACAGGCGTCGGGCCCTTACCCCCCGTCGCGCCGGCTGGCGCCTAGCGCCGCGCCCCCGAGTACTCCAGCATCTGCTGCGTTAAATCCAGCGGATACGAAATCGTCACGTCCGTGATCTGGCCGTTGGCGCCCATCACCGGTGTCAGCTTCGGCATCACGAACCCCGTGTACGACGGCAGGTTCAGCTTCTCCACGCGCGCCACGATCTGGTCGCGCAGCTTCGCGTCGAAGTGCACGCCGTAGGTGGAGAAGAGCTTCTTCGCGCCGGCGTAGTCGCCCTCGGATTTGATGCGCTGCACTTCCGCCAGCAGCTGGCCGACGCCGTCGCGGAAGGCCTTCGCGTCGACCATCACCAGGTAGGTCTTGCCGTCGCGCGTGCGCTCCTCGATGGCCTTGGTGTTCGCCATCAGCCAGCGGACGATCATCTGCCGGTTGCGCATGTGGTCTTCCTCGATCTGCGTGCCCTCGCGCACCCGCCGCAACTGGACCAGCGCGTTGCGGGTGTAGGACTCGTACTCGGCGCGGACCATGGCGTCGTGATCGGCGGCGGGGACGACGCCGAGCTCCACCAGCTTCGGGTCGGCGATGAAGTACAGCCCGACGAGGTCGGCGCGGCCTTCTTCGAGGGCCGAGAACTCTTCCTTGATCAGCGCTTGCGGATTGGCCTTGCCGTCGGCCTGCTTGCCCGAGGCGTGGCCGATCACTTCATGCATGTCGGTGGTCAACGAGCCGGCCTCCTCGGCATACTTCGCGGCGCGTTCGGTCTCGTCGGGCGCCCACGTGAACTCGCCGCGCATCGCGCCCGGTGTCGATCGCGCGTAGGCGTCGCTGACGTTCGACAGCGCCACCGACTTGCTGCCGTGCTGCTCGCGGATGGCCTGGTCGTTCGGCAGGTTGATGCCGACCGGCGTCACCGGGCCGGAGTCGCCGGTTTCCACCACGACGTCGATGGCGTTGGCGACAATGCCCTGGACGCTGGCCTTGCGGTAGTTCGCGTCCCACGGCATGTGGTCCTCGAACCACTGCGCGTTGGCGGCGATGGTCTTGATGCGCGCCGTCTTCTCCTGGTTGACGTAGAAGACGAGGGCCTCCCAGCCGCCCTTGATGCCGCGCGGGTCGAGGTAGACCTCGATGAAGCCGTTGATGGTGTCAACCGGCGATGCCTTGTCCTGCACCCAGGCAATGTCGTAGGCCTCGCGGTCCTTCACTTCGCCGGTGCGATAGAACGTCGCCAGCGCGTCGAGCGCCTTCGCCATCGGCGGCTCCGCGAACGCCTTCGCCGCGTCGAGGTGCTTCACGATCTCGGTGATGTACTTCCCATAACGGCCGTCGATGCGATAGACCTCTTCCACCAGTGTGCCGTTGGTCTTCACCAGGCGCGAGTTGAGCCCGTACTTCTCCTCGAAGCCCTTGAGGTCGGCCACCGCCACGCCGTCGTAGAGGTTGTTGGCGCTGGCCTGCAGGATGTCCTTGCCGGCTCCCGGAGTCTTGTTGGTGACGATGGGATCGACGGCCGCGTCGAAGAACATGGGCTGGAGGCGCGCCACCGCGGCTTCGCCGGCGCCGGCGGCCTTGGCCGCGGCGGCGAACGCCTGCGGCGTGCAGGTCAGCACGAACTTGCGCGCCGTCAGGTTGTTGTAGGGGCCGTTGTTCAGCCAGAACAGCTTGGTGTAGCGCTGCACCTCGGCGAGGGTGGCGGCGTCCACGCCCTGCGGATGCGCGACGATCTGCTCGAGGATGCCGCGCATCTCGAGCGCGCTCTCGTGCTTCTGGTCGATGTAGATGTCGCGGCCCGCGATCGCCGCCTGATAGAGGTGCCAAATCAGCGTTTTCTGCTTGAGCGGCAGCGATGAAAAGCCGTCCGCATACAACTGCACCACCGACGCGTCGTCCACCCGCTCGAGCAGGTACTTGCGATCCGCTGGTGGGGGCACCGGGGCCGTCGCCGCCGGCGTGGGGGCCGGGGCCGGGGCAGGACTGGAACAGGCAGGGATGAACGCGAACAGTGCCAGGGCGAGCGTATGACGCAGTCTCATGACGCTAGGGTAGCGCACCTGTGCGGGAGGTCGCCAGGACCCATAAGAACCGGATAGAGTGATGGCTGCCTTTAACGGATTAACCTTTTCTGCCGATACCCGGTCAAACTCGTCAATGCGCCACATTACGCTCGGATTTCTCACGGGACTGTTGCTGACCGCCGCCACCGCGGACGCGGCGCCAACCATCGTGTCGGTGGCCAGGGTGGCCGCGACCACCGTCGGTGGCCGGGCGATCTACTCGTCCTCACAGCTGAACGTGACGTGGTCGCCCGCGGCCGGCGAACAGGTCCACCATTTCGAGGTGGTGGCCCGGGAGGCTGTGCAGAACACCGAGGTGAAGGCCTCTGCCGCGTCCTCGGCCACCAGCGCCACGCTGACGGGGTTGAAGGCGGCCACCACCTATTCGGTCACGGTGCAGTCGTGTGCAAACGAGGAGTGCCCGGCACCCAGCGCATCTGCCAGCGCGAGCGCCGACACCGACACTGAGTACTGGCAGTTACGTGGGACAGGCAACAACGTGAGCGGGCTGAGTAAGGCCGTGAGCGACGGCAACGCCCGGTTGAGCGCCACGCGCTTCGGTCCCGACGCCGGGGCCCTGGCAAATCGGGTGCAGTTGTACTACGGCCCCATGGTGTCCAACCGGCCGTCGCAACTGTCGGTGGCGGTCGCGTCTGGCGAGGCCGACGCTTCCAACCCGGAGAGCTACCTGACCTTCACCAGCCGCGCGGGAGCAAGCGGCCTGATCGGACCGACGACGGCGGCCACCCTGGTGACGAACATGGCGACGGGGCAGGGCGTGCCGGTTACCCGCGAGCGAGGCGGGTTCGTGCGCCTGTTCTTCGAGGCCCAAGGCGCCGACGGCCGCACCCGCGCGATGTGGATCGACAGCAAGGACGGCTACTACGGCCTCGACTTCAACGCCGGTCCCGAGACGACGTGCAGCACCGCGGCCGACTACTCCCCAGGGGGCGGTTGCGAGCCGACGGTGGCGATCGCCGTGGATGGCGACGTCAACGGCAACAGCCGCATCACCCACTCGCGGCAATTCAAGGTCGCCTGGCCGACCCTCGATTCGCCGCACTGGGACATGTCAGTTGGCTCGTTTATGGTGTTCACGACGGATCGCGTGGCAGGGTGCTCCGACTATCAGATGAACCACGGCTATGCCGTGTGGGACGGCACCAAGTGGGTCGTGCAGTATCGCGATAACGGTTGCCCGAAGCTCTTCACGAGCGCGCAGGCCGCATTTCCGCTTCACAGCGGCGGCGCGCGGTATCGGCTCTACTACGGGGATCCGTCGATCAGCACGGGCCGCGGCACGTCGAACCTGCCGTTCCTCGGGCCGAAGAAGCTGATCTATGCCGACGGCTCGGTCAGCGGTTCGCCGGCGGTGGTGGACTTCGAAGACTGGGAGGCGCAGACCTCGGCGAGGGACGTTGTGTTCCTGTGGCCGAACGGCGATCAGATGGACGCGGGCGCCGAAGGGTATATCGACGACTACCACTTCCTCGCGCCGACGGGCGACCCGAACCTGCAGGTGATGTACATCACCATCACCGACGGGGCGATTGCTCCGATCTCGGTGGTGGCGGTGTTGCAGAACCCGTAGGTGCCGGTGGCGGCGTCAAACGCCGCGTCGCTCGCCTGAGATTCTGAGAAAGGCCTCTGAAAAGGCCAAAGGCCTGAAGGCTACGATGCCCTCAGGCCTTGGCAGGTTACTTCAGTTCGCGGTGGCTAGAGTCCGCCGCCGGGCGGACGCGGAACGGCGGTGCGGGCGCCCGAGTCGCCGCTGGATCCAGAGGAGCCGGAAGAGCCGCCCGAATACCCCTGCGACGACACGCCGCTCGACCCGGTGTTGCTGCCGGACCATCCGGCGCTGGAGCCGTTGCTGTTACCGTTACCGCTCGTCCGCACCGGTGCCGGCTCGTTGTCGCGCGGCCGCACCAGCGTGTAGCCGCGGCCGTTGACGACGCGGCCTTCAGGCGCCGGCGTGCCGGTGCCGGTCCCCGTCCCCGTCCCGTTGTCCACGATCACCCATCCGCCGCTGTTCGGGTAGTAGTAGCCGTAGCCGTTATACGGGTAGAAGTTCGAGTACGGCGAATACCCGCACGATGAGTAATAGCTGCGATAGCCGTAGGTGTCGTGTCCGTAGCAGTCGGCGTAGGAATTGCCGAACATGATCGGCGACATGAACGGGTCGTAGTAGCCGCCGCCCATCGAGATGCCGACGGGGGCCGAGGCCATGCCGCTGCCGCGGCGTTCGACGACGAAGCGCTCGGGATAGGCCAGGCCGATCATCAGGTCGATGACGTTCTCCGCCACGCCTGCGTCAGCCATCGCCACCAGCGTCTTCTTGTTGATCACGAAGCGGCCCTTGGCTTCGGCCACGGCCGCCTGCACGGCTTCGGCCGGCACCTTGCCGGTGGCCTCGATCACATCGTCCACGTTCCAGAGCGTGTCGGCCTCGGTCAGCGCGCGGGTTGCCGAGCCGACCACTTGCATGGCGAGTGAACCGTCGGCCAGCTTCTGGTCGAGGGCCCGCCGGTAGCGCTGGACGCGCACCGTCTTGTTCGGGCCGCCCTCCACAAACTGGACGTTGATCCACGACGGCCCGCCCTTGAGGAACGCGATGCTCGTCACCTTGCGCGGCGGTTCGGCGCCGCAGGTGACGTCGGTGTAGCGGAACACGCGCTGGCCATCGCGCGACCACTCGGCGCGCTCGCTGCCTTTGCACTCGGTGTCGGTGATGGGCCGCGCCACGCCATCGGTTCGCAGGATTTCGGTGGCGCCGCTGACCTTGCCGACCACCGTTTCCAGCCGGACGCCCGGGGTGTCGGGCGTGATGCAGAGGCGCGCGCCGGTGCCGGCCAGGTCGTCTTCGAGGCGCCAGCAGCCAAGCCAGTTGGCGAAGCGCGCGTCAACCTGGGCGGTGGCCGGTCGCGGCGCCGGGGCGGTCTGTTGGGCGTGCGCGACGCCGGCCGCCAGTGAGAACGCGAGAAGCAGTGTCGTTGTCATGGTCGGTCTCCGCTCAAAACACGAGGTGGAAGCCGGCGCCAAACCGGATCCCCCCGAGGTCCATCGGGTCGAAGTCAATAAAGTCGGCGCTGAGCTTGGCGTTGGCCCAGACGTAGCGTCCTTCGACCGACATGAATACGCGCTTGTAGACCTGGATGTCGGCGCCGCCGAACAGGTGCACGGCGGGGGCCCAGCCGTGCGACTGGAACGACTCGGCGAACACGCGGCTGTCGCTGAAGTCCACGAAGTCGCCGCGCTGCTGGAAGTCGTAGCTGACGAGCCCGCCGCCGGCGCCCACGTAGGGGACGATGGTGGACGGAATCCAGGCGAAGCGGCTGACGAGGCGCCCGCGGGGCAGCACCGCGAACTTGATCGCGGCAAACACGTTCGACTGGCGAAGCGAGGTGGTCTGCTGAATCGGCAGGTTTCGATTGTCCACGAACTTGCGGTACTCGGACGGGGTCGTCGACTTGGCAATGTCGAAGCCGGCGATGACGTCGAGGCGCGGCGTGAGGTTGACGCCGACTTCCGCGCCGAAGCCTGGCGCGTTGAACGACGACTTCTCGACCGTCAGTTGATCGGTGACGAAGTCGTAGATGTCGGACCCGGCGCTGGCAAACACCCATCCACCCCGCACGCCCACGCTGGCCCGAGGACGGCCGAGCATGAAGTCGGGGCTGGCTGGCGCCTGGAAGCTGGCGGGTGACGGGGGGGTCGGGTTCTGAGCAGCCGCCGGGGCCGGCAGGCCGACCAGTGACAGGGTCGCACACACACTCACCAGGAGACCGCGCAAACGCTGGCCGTCGTGAGTCATCGCTACTACCTCGGGAAGCCGGCGTCTGCTGGCGAAGAGCCTGCTTGCGCCCAGAGTAGCAGAAATTGACTTTCGCCGCTCAACCTCGGCAACCTCGTCACTTGGACGGGCACCTGGCCGTTATTGCGCTGTTGAGGTCGTCTTCGGCAGGCTGACGGCGATGGCGGCGCCGACCACGAGCGCGGCCGCGAGCGCGAGGAGGCCGCCCTCGAAGCTGCCCGTGGCTTCGCGGACCCAGCCAATGAGGAAGGGCCCGGCGAAGCCGCCGATGTTGCCGACCGAATTCACAATCGCAATGCCGCCGGCGGCCGCCGTGCCGCGCAGGAACGCCGTGGGCATGGTCCAGAACGGCCCGAGCGCCCCCCAGATCCCGAACGCGGCCAGCGACAACGTGAGCAGGGACGCGGTCGCCGTCTGCGGCGCGAGCACGGTCAGGACGAACCCCGCGGCGCCAATCAGGCAGGGGATGGCCACGTGCCACCGTCGCTCGGCCATGGTGTCGGACCGCGAGCCGACGACGACCAGCCCGACCGTGGCGGCAATGTAGGGAATGGCCGTCAGCAGGATGACGGTGGCCGAGCTCAGGTGACCGGTCGCCTGCACGATTTGCGGCAGCCAGAAGCTGACGCCGTAAAACGCGATCACGATGCAGAAATACAGCGCCGCCAGCGCCCACAGGCGGCCGCTGGTGGCCGCGGCCCGGAACGTCAGGTGCACGTCGTGGGTCTGGTCGTGCTCGCGGGCCATCTCGCCGGTGAGCCACTCGCGTTCCGCCGCTGTCAACCACGCCGCATCCGCCGGCCGCTCCGTCAGGCGGCGCAACACCACCGGCGCCAGCAGCACGGCCGGCAACCCCTCGACAATGAAGAGCCACTGCCACCCCTGCAGGCCGCCGAAGCCGTGGAGCTGGAGGATGGCGCTCGAAATCGGCGCTCCGATCACGCCGGCCATCGCGGTCGCCGTCATGAACAGGGCGACGGCCCGCGCCCGTTCGCGGGCGGGGAACCAATGGGTCAGGTAGAGGATCAGGCCCGGAAAGAAGCCGGCCTCGGCCGCGCCCAGAATGAAGCGCAAGACGTAAAAGCTGGCCGGGCTGTCCACGAACACCATGGCCATCGACACCAGGCCCCAGGTGACCATGATCCGCGCGATCCAGAGACGCGCGCCGACCCGGGCGAGCACCAGGTTGCTGGGAACTTCGAGCAGGGTATAGCTCAGAAAGAAGATGCCAGACCCGAAGCCGTAGACCGCGGCGCTGAAGCCGAGCTCGCGGTTCATGTCGAGGGCCGCATAGCCGACGTTGACCCGGTCGAGATACGCGACCACATAGAGCAGAAAGAGAAATGGGATTAGCCGCCAACGGACCTTGGCGAGCGCCTGGTGCTCGAGATTTGACACGGTGGGGATCATAGGGGTCAGACCCCTCGGTTGCCGCAGGAATTCCAGCTCGGGGTCAGACCCCTCGGAACCTGGCAGTTCCTGCGTCCGTAGACTCTCGTAGCCATGGATCGACTGCTACAGGATCTGCGTTTTGCCGCACGGCTGCTCTGGAAGGACCGCGGTTTCGCCATCACCACGGTCGCCACCCTGGCCTTGTGCCTCGCGGCCAATGTCGCCATTTTCGCGATTGTCGACGGCGTGCTGCTGAAGCCGCTGCCGTTCGACCAGCCGGACCGTCTGGTCCGCATCTACAACAAATATCCGGGCGCGGGCGTGGCGATTGCCGCCAACGGCGTGCCCGACTACTTCGACCGCAAGCGCGACCTGTCGGCGCTCGAAGAGATCGCCATGTTCCGCCAGGCCGGTGTCACCATCAGCGGCAGCGGGCTGGGCGACGCCGAGCGCGTGCAGGCCATGACGGTGACGCCGTCGTTCTTCCGCGTGCTCAAGGTGCGGCCCATTCGCGGGCAGGTCTTCACCGACGCGCAAGGCGAGATCGGCCAGGAGAAGGTCGTCATTCTCGGCTACGGCTTCTGGCAGCGCGTGTTTGGCGGCCGCGACGACGCCGTTGGCCAGGACCTGCGGCTTGGCGGCGAGCCACATCGCGTGGTCGGCGTGATGGCGCCGGGCTTCAGGTTCCTCGACCCCGAGATCCAGCTGTATCGTCCGGCGGCGTTCACCGCGCAAGAGAAGTCGGACGACGGGAGGCACAGCAACAACTACCAGCAGTTCGGCCGCCTGCGGCCAGGTGCCACGCTCGATCAGGCGCAAAGCCAGGTGGATGCGATCAACGCCGCCAACTTCGAGCGGTTCCCCGCGTTCCGCGAAATTCTCACCAACGCCAGGTTCGGCACCGACGTGCTCGACTTTCAGGCGGAGCTGGTCGGCGAGACCCGACCGACCTTGTCGATGCTGTGGGGCGGCGCGCTGTTCGTGCTGCTGATTGGCTGCGTCAACGTCGCCAACCTCGCGCTGGTGCGCGCCACCGCGCGGGTGCGTGAGCTGGCGACGCGCCACGCGCTCGGCGCCACCCTTTCGCGCCTGGCCAGGCAGTCGCTGACCGAATCCGTGCTGCTGGCCTTGCTCGGCGGTGCGGCCGGCCTTGGCATGGGCTGGTGGGCCCTGCGGGCGGCGCCGTTCTTCGGATTCGATCAGCTACCCGCCGGTTCCGAAATCACGATCGACACCCGGGTCGTCGGCTTCACCATGCTGCTCGTGACCGTGGTCGGCGTCGCGGTCGGGATGATTCCGATTGTCGCCATGCGCCGCGCCAACATCGCCCAGGTCGTCAGGGAAGAGGGCCGCGGCGGCACCCAGGGCCGCGCGCCACGGATGATGCGGCGGGTGCTGGTGACGAGCCAGGTCGCGTTCGCGCTCATGCTGCTGATCGGCGCCGGCGTGTTGCTGGCCAGTTTCGATCGGGTGCTGCGGATTGACCCCGGCTTCCGCGCCGCCAACGTCCTGACCGGCACCATCAGTCTGCCGGCCGCGCGCTACGCCAACGACGACAGCCTGCGCGCCACCGGCGACCGCATTCTCGAGCGCGTCCGCGCCGTGCCCGGCGTGCAAGCCGCCGGGGCGACCAGCAGCATCCCCTTCGGCGGCGCCTACAGCGACAGCGTGATCCTCGCCGAGGGATATCAGATGCAGAAGGGCGAGTCGCTGATCTCCCCGGGCCAGATCTCGGCGTCAGACGGCTACTTCGAGGCGATGGGCGTGCGCCTGCTGGAAGGCCGGCTGTTCGCTGCCGGCGACGTCGAGGGACGGCCGCGGGTGCTGGTGATCGATGAGCCGCTGGCCAAGCGCTTCTGGCCGAACGGCGACGCCCTCGGCAAGCGCATGTACTTCCCGAACAACGTCAGCGACCTGCTGCAGAAGCCGGCCGACGCCGACATGCTGACGATTGTCGGCGTGATTGCGCCGATGCGGATTCGCGGGCTGGTGGATTCAGCCAGTAACCGTCGCACGGGCAATTACTTCTTTCCTCTGCGTCAGAGCCCGTCGCGCACCATCGCGCTGGCCATCCGCACCAGCCAGCAACCGGAGGCGGTGATCAACGCGGTGCGCCGCGAAATCGCGCAGATCGACGCGGAGATGCCGTTCTACGGCGTGCGGACGATGGCGGAGCGGCTGTCGGCGTCCGTGCTCGATCGCCGCACGCCCATGCTGCTCGCCACCGGCTTCGCGGTGGTCGCGCTGTTGCTCGCCGGCATCGGCATCTACGGCGTGCTGGCCTACCAGGTGTCTCAGCGTCGTCGCGAAATCGGCATCCGCATGGCGCTGGGCGCCGCCAACAGCAGCATCTTCACGCTGGTGTTGCGCGAGGGCGGATTGATCGTGGCCCTGGGCACGGCCTTCGGATTGGCCGGCGCCTTCGCGATGCGCCAGACGATCCAGGCGCAGTTGTATGAGGTCGGCGCGATGGACGCGCGCGTGGTCGCGGCGGTGGCCGGGGTTCTGACGGTGGTGGCGCTCGTCGCGTGCCTGCTGCCCGCGCGCAGGGCGGCGAAGACCGACCCGATGATCGCGCTGTCGGAGTAGCCCCACGAAAGACGGCCACAGAGGCACCGAGACGCAGAGAAGACCTTTAGCCATTGGGACAGCCCAATAGATGTCTTCTCGGTGTCTCGGTGCCTCTGTGGCGAGACTCATCGGGTCGCCAAAGGTAACGAATCGTCTCCCGCCGCGGAACCGTCGAAGGGATAGGGATAGAATTTGGACTGAATGAGCCTGTCCGAGACCTCAGCCCTGGTCAGTTCCCTCCAGAAAGAACTGCGCCGCGTCATCATCGGGCAAGACGAGGTGATCGCCGAGATCCTCACCGCGTTTCTCGCCGGCGGGCACTGCCTGTTGCGGGGCGTCCCGGGGCTGGCCAAAACGCTGCTGATCAAGACGCTGGCGCAGGCCGTGCACCTGAAGTTCAGCCGCATCCAGTTCACGCCCGACCTGATGCCGTCCGATATCATCGGCACCGAGGTGATCGAAGAGGACCGCGGCACCGGCGCGCGCAACATCCGCTTCATCCCGGGCCCGATCTTCGCGAACATCATCCTGGCCGACGAGATCAACCGCACGCCGCCGAAAACGCAGGCGGCGTTGCTCGAGGCGATGCAGGAATACCAGGTGACCGTGGGCGGCGTGCGCCACACACTGGAGCGGCCGCTGTTCGTGCTGGCCACGCAGAACCCGATCGAGCAGGAAGGCACGTATCCGCTGCCCGAAGCGCAACTCGACCGCTTCATGCTGAACGTGGTGATCAACTATCCGAGCGCCAGCGACGAGCGCCAGATCCTGGCGCAGACCACAGCCGGTGACGAGCCCACGGTGTCCGCCGTCGCCAGCGGCGAGCAGATCGAGCGCGCGCGGATGCTCGTGCGCGACATCGTCGCCGCCGACAACGTCGTGGACTACGCCACGCGGATCGTGCGCGCCTCGCGGCCGTCCGGCACCGACGCCGACCAGGTGCCCGACTTCGTCAAGCAGTGGCTGCGGTGGGGCGCCGGCCCGCGCGCCGGACAGGCGTTGCTGCTGGCCGGCAAGGCGCGCGCGGTGCTGCACGGCCGGCCGGCGGTGTCGCTCGAGGACATTCGCGCGGTGGCGCCGCCCGTGCTGCGCCATCGCCTGCTGGTGAACTTCCAGGCCGAGGCCGACGGCATCGACGCCGAAACCGTGGTGTCGCGCCTGCTGGATGCGGTACCCGCCCGCTGAGGACCATGTCGCGCCCGCACGTCGTGTCCTCGTCGGAACTGCAGTCGCTGCGGGACCTCGAGCTGGTCACGCGCAAGACGGTGGACGGCCTGCGACAGGGGCTGCACCGCAGCCCGTTCCACGGCTACAGCGCCGAGTTCAGCCAATACCGGCACTACCGGCCGGGTGATGACCTCAAGTACGTGGATTGGAAGGCCTTTGCGCGCACCGATCGCCTCTACACCCGGCAGTTCAGGGAAACCACGAACCTCGCGGCGCTGTTCGTGATCGACGTCAGCCGCTCGATGGACTTCGCCGGCAAGTTCGACCTGGCCCGGCAGGTGACCGCCATTCTCGGCACGCTCGTGCTCGACCAGGGGGATTCCGCCGGCGTGCTGGCGGTGGACGACCGCGCCCACCTCGTGCCGCCGCGAAGCGGCCACCATCACCTCCGCGTCTTCCTGTCGCAGCTGGCACAGCTGACGCCGTCCGGCCACACCGGCCTCGGCGAGGCGCTGCGGCGCGCGGCCACGGTGATGAAGCGGCGCGGCCTCGTGGTCGTGGTGTCGGACTTCTACGAGGAAGACGACTCGCTCGCGCAGGTGCGCCGGCTGGCGCGCATGGGACACGACGTGGTCGTGGTGCAGGTGCTGGCCCGCGAGGAGCTGGCGCTCGATGTCGGCGGCGCCGCGGAGTTCGTCGATCTCGAGAGCGGACACACGCTGATGGTGCAGCCGTCGGCCGTTCGCGAGGGCTACACCGCCGCCGTGCAGCAGTGGCTGGCGAAGGTGCAGCGCGAGGTGACGCGCGACGGGATGGATTACGTCCGCCTGGTCACAGGCGCGGCGCTCGAGCCGGCGTTGCGGCGGTTCCTGATGTCGCGGCGCGGGGGCGGGTGAGCGGCATGTCCATCCTCTGGCTGGCGCCGGC
>CAYHCX010000012.1:6483-32880 GCA_964355095.1 uncultured Acidobacterium sp. | reverse complement strand
ATGTCGCGGCGCGGGGGCGGGTGAGCGGCATGTCCATCCTCTGGCTGGCGCCGGCTGCGTTGTTCGGACTGGCCCTGGCGGCGCTGCCGATCGCGATTCACCTGCTGGTGCGGCAACAGAGCCGCAGGGTGGACTATCCGTCGCTGCGGTTCCTCCGGCAGTCGCAGCTGGCCGCGTTCCGGCGGCGGATCATCCAGGACGCCCTGCTTCTCACCTGCCGCGTCGCCATCATCACTGCCGCAGTGGCGGCGTTGGCTGGTCCCGTGTTTCAGACGGCCGCCCGTTCCGCCAGCCATGCCCAACGCGTGGCCCGAGCAGTGATCCTCGAGCCAGGCGCGCCGGTCTCCGACGCCGGGGAGGCCGCCGGTGACGCGTTCGTGTTGAAGACGTTCGTCAGGCGCGACCTCGCCGACGCCGTCGCCGACGGCCAGCGGTGGCTGAGCGAGCAGCCGCCGGCCGCCCGGGAGATGGTGTTTGTGGGGACGTTCCGTCGCGGAGAGATCACACCGCATCTCCTGCGAGGGGTCGCGTCGGCCACGGGGATTCGGTTCGTCTCGACGCCCTCCGCACCCGCCTCGCGGGAACTACTGGTACCGATCCTGACCATTCATGATGGCGGCTTCGCCATCGAGAACCGGCAACTAGGTCTCGACGACGATGCCACGAGGGTCACCGACGGAGCGGTCAGCCGCGCCAGCGATGACATGGTGCGGATCGTGGCGGCCCCGGCCGACCAGCCGTTGGCCGACGCGGCATTGAGAGCCGCGGTCGGCGCTGGGATCCGCTGGTCCAGTTCATCGACGCGGGTGCTGGTGGTGTGGGCCGGCGCAGACGAGTCCGCGGTCCAGCGCGTTCAAGGCGGCGCGCTCGTGATCAGGATGGAGCGGCCGGCGCCAGTCGCGGAGGCCGCATCGGCCGTCGCCGATGCGGTGTCGCGGGTCGCCTCGGCATCGCTTGAGGCCTTCGAGCCGGTCCACGTCAGTGACGAGGACCTGCGGTCGTGGTCGCGGCCGCCCGGGGCGCCGCCGGCCGATGCGCGGCCGGTGGATGAAGGCGATCGCCGGTGGTTCTGGCTCCTCGCCCTGGCCCTCCTCGCCCTCGAGCATTGGCTCCGTCGTGCATCCGTCCGGCAGCGCGAAGCGGTTGAGCCACCGGTGGAGGCGCGCGTTGCCTGAAACACGGCTCGCCTCGGCCATTGCCCGCGTCCGCGCACGAGCGCGGCTGCGGGCCGTGCTGTGGGCCGTGGCCGCCGGCGGCGCGGCGTTTGCCGCCGTCGACGTGGCGGCCGCCACGTTGGCGGCGCCGGTCACGGCCCGGCTGCTTGCTTCTGCCCTGATCGGACTGGTCATGGCCGCGTGGACGACGCGCGCGCATGGGCGCGTGACTCCGGCATCCGCGGCGCGGCTGATCGAGAACACCGGCACATCATTCGACAACCTGGTCGTCACGGCAGTCGAGTTGAGCGAGCGGCCGAGGCCGGTGAGGACGGAGATTCGCGACGAGGTCCTGCGCCAGGCGGAGGACCGGATCTCGCAGGTGAATGTCGCCGCCGCGGTGCCGCTCCGGCAACCGTTGCTGGTCATGGTCGCCGTCGGCATCGGTTCGCTGGCGCTGCTGATGCTCGGACCCGGGACGGTGGTGTTGCCGCCGTCACTTGGTGCCGCACTCGAGGCGCACACCCGGGGCATCGACGGTATCAGCGTGAAGGTGGTCCCGCCCGCGTACTCCGGACGGCGCGAGGAGTTGTTTGCCAATCCGGTCCAGGTCAGCGCGATCGCGGGGAGCCGCGTGTGGTTGGAAGTGGCTTCGACTGCCGATGACGTGTTCGCCGAAATCGCCGGGCAGAGGCCGATCACGCTGACGCGTGAGGGCAACCGCTTCGTGGGCGAGTGGACCGCCGCGGATTCGGTGGCGGTGGCGATCCGGCCGGCCGGCGGAGAGGGCCGCGACGCGAAGTTCCTGTCGGTGGTCGTCGTGCCCGACGCACCGCCCACTGTCCGGATCCTGACACCTGGAAGGGACGTCGCGATTGCCGGACCGAAGGGCCGCATCGCACTGGATGTCGACGCCCGGGACGACCTCGGCCTGGCGGCGCTGTCGGTGAAGTTCACCAAGGCCTCCGGTGGCGGTGAGGCCCTCACCTTCACGGAAGGCGAGGTCGCGTTGACGGTCACGCGCGCGGACGAGCGCGGCTGGCGCGGCCGCGCCGAATGGGTCCTGGATGGCCTCGAGCTGTCAAATGGCGATGTGCTCGTCTACCAGGCCATCGCGCGCGACCGGAATCCGAACAGCAGCCCCGTGCGATCGGAGCAGTTCCTGATCGAAGTCGGACGCCGGTCCGATGCCGCGGGTGCCGGCTTCGCGCTGCCGGCCGAAGAGAAGAAGTACGCCATCAGCCAGCAGATGGTGATCTACAAGACCGAGCAACTGATCGCCTCAGCCAAGGGCAAGGGCCTGCCGAGCCGTAGCCTTGGCGAAGGCTGGCTCGACCAGAACCGGATGCTGGCCATCGAACAGCGAATGGTGCGGGCGGAGGTCGTGTTCCTCGGCGGCGGAGAAGTCGAAGACGAGGTCGAGGAGGCCAAGCAGTCGCAGGACGTGGTGGAAGGCCGTCTCGAGAATTCCGGGCGCGCCGAGATGCTGAAGGCCATCAACTTCATGTCGCGCGCGGAAGCGCAGCTGAACGACGGCAAGGCGACCGAAGCGCTGGTCCTGGAGCGCCAGGCGCTGCGCAGCCTCGAGCTGGCGTTCGACCGGCGTCGCTACTTCTTGCGGACCCTGCCCGATCGGTCGCGGATCGACACCAGCCGCCGCTTGACGGGCGTGATAAAGGAGGCGCGGCCATGGACGCGCGATCGGGTCCTGACGGAACCGGCCGCGGGCCTCGCGCAACGACGCGCGCTGATGCGCGATCTGTCGGCCGCGGCGAACCGTGGCGGCGTGGACGCCGCGCTGGCGGCGCGGGTGGCGGCGCTGGACCCGGCGTTCCCGGCGCTACAGCAGGCCGCCGTCGCGGTCGCCTCAGCCGCGACCGATGCGGCCAGGCGCGATGCCGTGTGGGCCGCGATGCAGGCGGTGACCACGCATGCGATGAAGCTGCTGGTCACCCCGGTCGAACCGCGGCCGGGTGTTGACCCACTGGCCGGACGATTGGCCGATGAACTCCAGCGGCCGGCACGAGGCGGGCGGTGATGCCGCACCCGATGCTCCGCGGTGTCCTGCGTGCGGTGGCGGTGCTGATTGCCGTGGCCGCGCTGGTGGATCCGGTCATGACGCTGGCGAGATCCGCACCGCGCTCCGCGGTGATCGCGCGTCTCGCCTCATCCGCGGCCGGGCCGGTTGAACGGGCGCTGCGGTCGGCGTTTCCGGATGTCGAGTGGGTCGCTCGCAACCCCGACGGGGGGCGACTGCCGTGCGTCCAGGACGAGCCGTGCGTGATCGTGGCCGACGGATCGGTTGACGTCGAGGTGCCGGATGACGTCGCCGGGCCGGTGTCGCTGATCACACTCGGTCCCGCGCCGGGCCCGAATGTCGGGATCCGCTCCGCGGCGGCGTCGATCGCCCAGCATGCGGCGGCGGCCGGCTCGATCCGCGTCGAGATGACCGGCACCGCCATGGCGGGGCGCCGGACCGAGCTGCGGGTCAGCGACGGGGCCGCCATCGTCGGATCCGCGGTTCACGAGTGGAAGGCGGATGGCGCCGCGGCGATCGACCTGCCGTGGTGGCCCCTGGGCGACGGGCCGCGCGCGCTTCGCGTCGAGGCCGTGCCGTTCGCGGGCGAGGCGTCGTTGCGCGACAACGCGGTGAGCCTCGGCGTGTCCGTCTCGTCCACGCGTGCGCGGGTACTCGTGTTCGACCCGAGACCGTCGTGGGCGAGCACGTTCGTGCGTCGCGCGCTCGAAGACGACCCGCGCTTCCTGGTGGAGCACCAGACTCGCCTCGGGCCGTCGCTGT
Organism: uncultured Acidobacterium sp.; assembly: GCA_964355095.1. Taxonomy (GTDB): domain Bacteria; phylum Acidobacteriota; class Vicinamibacteria; order Vicinamibacterales; family UBA2999; genus 12-FULL-67-14b. The sequence goes on along the minus strand of CAYHCX010000012.1, from coordinate 28,926 downwards.
CGGCGGGCACCGCCGGCGGCCGCCTCGACCGGCGGACGCTCGACGCCGCGCCGGTGGTGATTGTCGGCGCGCCTGATGGCTTGATCGCCGGTGAGGTCGATCTCCTGGATCGGTTCGTGCGCGTGCGAGGGGGCGTGCTGATCCTGTTGCCCGATCGGGCGCCATCGGGCGCGGCCGCGCGGCTCTTCCACGGGCGATGGTCGGAACACCTGGAGGCGTCACCGTCGGCGATCGGCGCGCTCCAGGCGTCCGAAACGATTCGCTTGTTGGATCCATCGCCGGTGGATGTCGTGCTCGGTTCGGTGAAGGGGAGTCCGGCCGTCGTGCTGTCGCCGTCTGGCGATGGCCGAATCGTGGTGTCGGGCGCGATGGACGCGTGGCGATACCGGGACGCCGACGGCGGCGCGTTCGATCGCTTCTGGCGCTCGGTCGTCCTCGAGTCGGCCACGGCCGGCGCGCCGTTGCGCCTGGACCTCGCCACGCCGGTCGCGGCGCCGGGTTCCGCCGTGTCGTTCGAAGTCCGGCATCGCCGGATGGACGCGGCGGCCGTCACCGCCATCACGGCGACGGCGGGTTGCGGCGACCGGCCGGCGCGCGTGATTCGGCTGTGGCCGAAAGGACCGGCGGGTGTGTTTACGGGCACCCTGCCGATCGATGGCACGGAGGCGTGCGCGATCACGGTGGCCATCGATGGTGGGGCGAGCGTGACCGGGGGGATCGCGGTGACCACCGGCGCGACGCGCAGCGTCAGCGCGGTGATTGCCAAGCTCGCGCGTTACGCGTCGAGCACTGGCGGCGTCATCGTCGCGCCGGGTGACGAAGGCAAGGTCGCGCAGGCGATCGGGAGCGCGGCGTTGCAAAAGGAGACGAACGTCCCGGTTCATCCCATGCAATCGCCGTGGTGGATGCTGCCGTTGGTCGCCTGTCTTGGCGCCGAGTGGTGGCTGCGACGCCGCGCCGGACTGAGGTAGAGTTGATCCCGCCATGCAATCGCGACGTGACTTTGCAAAGACCATCGGCCTCGGCACGATTGGCCTCAGTCTTGGGCCGTCGATCTTCGCGCGGCAATCCGCCACGCCATTTCCCGCCGTCAAGAACCCGGTCTATCGCACCTGGTCCGAAGACGCGCTGCGCGAAGCCAGGCGCCTGGGCTGCACCTACGCCGACATCCGCTTCACGCTGAACCGCTCCAACGGCGTGGCGGTCCGCAACGGCGAGATCCAGAGCGCCGGCAACATCGGCTTCGGGCAGTTCGGCGACGAAGACACCTACGGGTTCGGCGTCCGCGTGATTCACTCCGGCGTGTGGGGCTTCTCCAGCAGCCCCAACGTGACGCCCGCGGAGATCAAGCGCGTGGTGGGCCTGGCCACCGAGGTCGCCAAGGCCAGCGCCATGGCCAAGAAGTTCGACGTGCGGCTGGCGCCGGTCAGGGCCTACGACACCTACTGGCAGACGCCGATCAAGGTGGATCCGTGGAGCATCCCGCTCGAAGACAAGGTGGCGTTGCTCGTGGACGTCACCCGGACGATGCAGAAGAACCCGGACGTGATGTTCGGGAACGCGGCGGTGAACTTCAACTACGAGTGGAAGTTCCTGGCCACCTCCGAGGGCTCGTTCATCGAGCAGGTCTTCTACTACACCGCGGCCGCGATCAGCGCCACGGCGCGCAAGGACGGCGTGGTCAAGACGCGCACCTTCGACCCCGGCACCGAGACGCGCGGGTGGGAGTTCGTCACCGACAACGACCTGACGGGCAACGCCGAGCGCGTGGCGGCGGAGGCGGTCGAGTTCGCCATGGCCAAGCCGGTTGGCTCCGGCCTGAAGGACCTCATCCTGCTGCCGAACCACTCGGCCCTGACCATCCACGAGATCATCGCGCACCCCACCGAGCTCGATCGCATCGTCGGCTACGAAGCCAACTACGCGGGCACCAGCTTCGTGAAGCTGAGCGACGTCGGCAAGCTGAAGTACGGCTCGACGCATCTCAACATCACCGCGGATCGCACGCACCCCGGCGGCGCCTCGACCGTCGGCTACGACGATGATGGGGTGGAGGCGCAGAAGTGGCCGATCATCCGTGACGGCATCCTGGTCGGGTTGCAGACCAACCGCGAGACCGCTCATTACATGGGTGAAGCCACCTCGCGCGGCTGCACGTTCGCCAACCACTGGCGCAACTATCCCTTCCTTCGCATGCCCAACATCCAGATGGAACCGGGGCCGAAGGGCTCGCCGACGCTCGATCAGATGATTGCCAGCATCCAGGACGGCGTGCTGGTCGACGGCCAGGGCAGCTTCAGCATCGACCAGCAGCGCTACAACGGCCAGTTCGGCGGCGACTGCTTCTGGGAGATCAAGAACGGCAAGAAGACGCGGATGGTGACGGACTTCACCTATAACGCGATTACCACGGACTTCTGGTCCAACCTCGACGCGGTGGGCCCGCCCGAGGAATGGAAGCACATCGGCATGGGCGGCGACGCGAAAGGGCAGCCGGTGCAGTCGAACCGGCCGTCACACGGCGCCTCGCCGATCCTCATGCGCAAGATCATGGTTGGAACCGCATTCAAATGACGGCAAGGTCCGGCTTCAGCCGGGCCGAGGATGACCGAAATGGCGTATTCACGAGACGAAATCAAGCAGATCACCGACAAGGTGCTCAACATGTGCAAGGCCGACGCCGTGGAGGTGCGCTTCTCCGGCGGCGAGCGGTCGGCGACGCGCTTTGCCAACTCCAGCATCACGGCCAACCTGATCGAGCACGATCAGGAAGTGCAGGTGACGGTCCGGTATGGGCAGAAGTCGGCGAGCGCGACCACGCACCAGTTCGATGATGACTCGCTCAAGCGCACCATCGATGCCGTGCAGGCGCTGGCACGGCGCAAGCCCGACAACCCGGAACTGATGCCGCTGGTGAAGCCGCCCCAGACCTACCTGGAGTTCGACGCCGCCCTGCCGTCGGCGGTCAATTTCGGCCCCGCCGAACGCGCCCGGATGGTGAAGGCCAGCACCGACATCTGCGAGAAGAAGGGCGTGCTCGGCGCCGGCTACATTCCCAAGTTCGACTGGGTGGACGGCAGCGCCAATTCCGAGGGCCTGTTTACCTACTTCCACTACGCCGACGCCAGCTTCATCCTGACCTGCCGCACGCCGGACCAGACCGGCTCGGGCTGGGCGGGCACGACCGGCGTGAAAGACATCAAGAACATCGACGCCGAGATGCTCACCAACGTGGCGGCCGACAAGGCCATCAAGTCGCGCCAGCCGCGGGCGATTGAGCCCGGCAACTACACCGTGATCCTCGAACCGCGTCCGGCGGCGCGCTACCTGTCGCTGATGACCAACTCGCTCAATGCCCGCAACGCCGAAGAAGGCCGCAGCTTCATGAGCGGCAAGCAGCGCGGCGAGACACGCCTGGGCGAGAAGGTGTTTGGCGACAACTTCACGCTGCGCAGCGAGATTGGCAACCCGATTCTGCGCCAGTCGCCGATTGGCCAGGACGGCCTCGCCGCCAAGAGCATTACCTGGGTGGAGAAGGGCGTCGTCAAGAACCTGTTCCACGACCGCTTCTGGGCCAACCGGCAGAAGAAAGAACCGACCGGCACCACGCCCAACATGAGCCTGGTGATGGAGGGCGGCACGACCAGCGTCGAAGAGATGATTAAGAGCACCAAGCGCGGGCTGCTGGTCTCGTTCTTCTGGTACATCCGGCCGGTCGATCAGATGACGCTGCTCAACACGGGCATGACCCGCGATGGCCTGTTCCTGATCGAGAACGGCGAGATCGTCGGGCCGGTGCAGAACTTCCGCTGGAACGAATCGCCGGCGGTGAGCTTCAACAACATCTCGGCGCTCGGCCCGCAGGTGCCGATGCATACCGGCGAGGCCTACGACAACCCGGGCACGGCGCTGGTGCCGGCCATGAAGCTCGAAGATTTCACCATGACATCCATTTCCCCAGCGGTCTAGACGGGTAGGGCGCCCCTTTATGGGGTGCCGGAGACCACGATGAAGAGAAGAGAATTCGTCAAGACCCTCGGCGCCACCGGCGTCGCCCTCTACGCCAGCGACCTGGTCGGCGACCTGATCGCCCAGTCGCCGAAGGCGCGGGTCATGGAGTCCCGCTTCAAGGGGCTGTCGGACATCGCCCTGTCGGAGGCCAAGCGCCTCGGCTGCACCTATGCCGACATCCGCTTCACCCGCAACGTCAACGACAGCGTCGCCGTCCGCGACCGCATCGTCACCGACTCGTTCGGCTTCGGCGCCGGCGGCATGGAGACCAGCGCTGGCTTCGGCGTCCGCGTGATTCACAGCGGCGTGTGGGGCTTTGCCAGCAGCCCGTTCGTTACCGAGGGCGACATCAAGAAGATCACCGCCCAGGCCACGGAAGTCGCGAAGGCCAGTGCCGTTAGCAAACGGTTCGAGGTCAAGCTGGCCCCGGTTGAGGCCTACCAGGATTACTGGTCCGTACCGGTCAAGCAGAAGCCCGAGGACGTGTCGCTCGACGACAAGATCGCGTTCCTGATGAAGATCAACGAAGCGGCGCTCACGGTGCCGGGCGTGATCCGCGTGCAGTCGAACATGGCGTTCGACTACGAGTGGAAGTACCTCGCCACCTCGGAGGGCTCCTACATCGAGCAGGAGATCTGGCGCACGTCACCCGGGTTCACCGTGACCGCGCTCAAGAACGGCAAGGCCAAGTCGCGCACCTTCTCGGTGGCGCCGAAGTCGGCCGGTTATGAAGTGGTGCTGAACGCCAGGATGCTGGAGAACGTGGAGCGCATCGCCAACGAGGCGGTGGAGCACTGCACCGCTCCGCCGGCCGGCGTGGGCCTCAAGGACCTGATCATGACGCCCGCGCACGCCATGCTCACCATCCACGAAATCGTCGCGCACCCGACCGAGCTCGATCGCGTGGTCGGCTACGAGGCCAATTACGCCGGCACCAGCTTCGTCAAGACCTCGGACGTCGGCAAGCTGATGATGGGTTCGAAGCTGTTCAACGTCACCTGCGATCGCACGCTGGAAGGCGGCATGTGCACGGTGGGCTACGACGATGACGGTGTGAAGTCGCAACGGTGGCCGATCATCCGCGAGGGCCGGCTGGTGGACCTGCAGACCAACCGCGAGACGGCGCACTACATCGGCCAGACCGCGTCGAAGGGCTGCACCTTCGCGACCTCGTGGCGCAACTACCCGTTCCTGCGCATGCCGAACGTGCACGTCGAGCCGGGCCCGCCGGGCTCGCCGACGCCGGAAGAGATCATCGCCGACACCAGGGACGGCATCCTGATCGACGGCCGTGGCAGCTACTCGATCGACCAGCAGCGCTTCAACGGCCAGTTCGGCGGCGACGCGTTCTGGGAAGTGAAGAACGGCAAGAAGACGCGCATGCTGAGCGACGTCACCTACAACGCCATCACCACGGACTTCTGGCAGAACCTCGACGCGACGTCGGGCAAGGAGTCGTGGGAGATGTTCGGCACGACCGGAGATGCCAAGGGGCAGCCGGTGCAGATCAACCATCCGTCGCACGGCTCGCCGTGGGTCCGGATCCGCCGCATCATGGTCGGCGCCGCGTTCTCATGATGCACCGTCCGGCCGTGGCCGGACCGTCACGAAAAAAGGGACCGAAGGAGTCCGTGCGATGCACGACTCCTTCGGTCCTACCCCCGGATGAGGTCGAGCGTCCGGACCTGGCCGGACTCCGAATCTTTCCGAATCTTTCCGAACCTTCCTGAACCGTTTAGGGGTTGGCGACCACCGTCAACTGGTTGTCGATGCGGTAGCCCGGCGCTTCGGCGGCGGCAATGCGGGCCGCTTCTTCGCGCTGGGCCGCGGTCTTCACCGACCCCTTGAGCACCACGGTCTTGGTTTCGTGGAACGTGTCCACGTTGATGTGGCTGGCATCCACCGTGCGGTCGGCCATCAGGGCCGACTTGACGTCGATGGTTTCGACGACGGCGGCGATGGCGCCACCCGCGTTGGCGACGGCTTCCTTGGCCACGGCGGTGGCGTCACGGGTAGCTTCCTTGACGTCAGCCTTGGTCTCAGCGGCGGCGGTGGCCGCCTTGTCGGCATTGCGCTCCGCGTCCTTCTCGACGCCGGCCGCCGTGTTGGAGCACGCCGCCAGCGAGAGGCCGCTCATCAGTGCGATCGTGAGATATCCGTTCTTCAGGCTCATCGGTCCTCCTACGGGCTTAGGTGCCCGACACGGACTGACATATCAAGTTCGGTGCCAGCCATTTGGGGTGGAAGACCGGTCATTCCCGGCAATTAGTGGAAGCGCGGGGCGCAACCCTGGTGTCGCGCTGCCACTCGGAGGTCGAGGGCCCTGGTTGGCCGCGGGCGGCAGGCGCCTAGGAGCCCATCGCGTAGACGACCACGTTGACGCCGAAGCGCGTGTTGTCGTCGCGCTGGAAGCGCTTGTTCCGCCAGTCGTAGTCCCATTCGCAGCCGTAGTCCTTGTTGGAATAGAGCACGCCGACGCGGCCGTTGTGCGCGATGCCCCGCAGGTAGTCGTGCACGAGATCATCGCCCCAGCCGTTCAATTCGTGAGCGGTCTGCGGCGGGCCGTCCGGGAACGGGAAGAAGGCACGGTACAGCGGGTGGGAGCGGGGGAGCTTCTCGAGAGTTCGAAGGGTGGGGAAGGCGCGGTGCATCTCCTGCTCGAACGACGTGGCATACAGGCCGGCGACGTCGTGGTTGCAGTCGTCCGAGAAGAGTAGTCCTCCCCGCTCGACGAAGGTCCGGAGCCGGCCGCGCTCGGCTTCACTGAATCGCACCAGCTTGTGCCCGGTCATGAAGAGGAACGGAAACGACAACAACTCGTCGGAATCCGCGGTGATGACCACTTCCTCGGGGTAGACCGGGATGTTGGTGTATTCGACCACCGAGTTGAGGATGTTGGCCGCCACCTTCGGGTTGTAGTCCCAGTCGCCTGAATCGTAGCGAAGGCGGGCGAACACGAACTCGTTCGCCCGGGGCTTGCCCCGCACCGGGCGTGGAACCTGATCAAGCGACATCGGCGATATCTACGATACCGCCGAACGGCGCTGGCATGGAACGCGGAGCGTCTTAAACCGACGAGGGCAGACGATAGTGATGGCCGTCTCGGCGAACGAGAAAACCAGCCTGCACGAGTTCGCGAAGCAGGGCTTCAGCCTGGTCGGGGCTGAGCTGCCACAGGCGTGACGCCTGGGCGGTGGTGAGGCACATCCCGGGCATTTCGCGGAACTCCGCGCGGGCGCGCGTGGCGAGGTCGGTGAGATCATGTGCAGTGTGAGTGGTGTTCATCGACGGGTCGAGCTCCGGCCACAATTATGTGCATGTCCGGTGCCACGGCGCGGGTCAAGAAAGCGGCGCCGCTTTGCGATTCCTCGGTTGGCGCGCGCCAGGGTGTCCGTGCGGATTCATAATGTATCCAACGGTGTGCCAAAAGTGAGTTGCACGTGTTTTCCCCAGGGCCGTCCCGATTGGCGGCTACCTTGCTAACTAATCTGTGGAGCTGATCAATGAATCTGAATACTTTCCGGATGACAGTCGTCGCGTGCGCAATCGGTGTGTCGGCCGTGGCGGCGCAGGAACCCCAGGACCGTGCCACCGTGCAGTTGCGGGACGGCAGCAAGGTTGAAGGCCGGATCGAGGCGTTGGGGAAGGGCACCCTCTTCCTTCGCGTGTCGCTTGCCGATCAACGGCCCATTCCGATCCAGAGCGTGGCCCTGATCGACCGCAAGGGTGGCGCGTCGGGCCTGCCCGAGACCGAAGTGCGTGAAGCTCGTAATGCCGAGCACCTGTTGCTGCTGACCAATGGCTCGAGCGTCAAGGGGCAGCTCGTGCAGATTCGCGGTGGCGAGGGTTCGGGCGACGAAGGCCCGCGCGTCTACATCTTCCGCACTTCCGCCGGCGAGGAACGCAACTACTCGCCCGACCAGGTCTCGCGCATCTACCTGGGTTCGTATCCGTTCGAGGCGGCAGTGCGGCAGACCGACGTGACACCGGTGGCAGTGCCCGCGGGCGGTGTCAGGGTGCCGGCCAGGTCGGGTTGGGTCGCGACCGGCCTCGCCGTGCGCAGGGGCGACACGGTGTTCTTCGAGGCGAGCGGCGAGGTGCAACTGTCCGACAACGGCAGCGATCGCGCGCGCGTGACCGGGACCCCGCGCATGGCGCCAGGGTCGCCGTTGCCCACCGTCAATGCCGGCGCCTTGATCGGCCGCATTGGCACCAATGGCGCGGCCTTCGGCATCGGGGATCAGGCCAGCATACCGATGCCCGACAGCGGCCTCCTGTATCTGGCGGTCAACGACGATGAACGCTCCGACAATGCCGGCGAGTTCATCGTGGTGGCGAGCCTGAATCGGCGGTAGCGCCTGAGGCAGCGCGGGCGGCGGCCGTCACTGCCCGCGCAACGTCTTGCCGATTTCCAGGGCCACCTTCGGCTGGTCCTGGGTGCCCTCGACCCGGATGACCAGTCGCGTGCCGGCACCGTGATTCCGGAGCAGCGCGTCGAAAGGCTTGACCAGCCATCGCTTGAACCCGGTCAGCGTGTTCGACGCGGATGACTGCAGCAGGACTTCGCCCTCCAGCGCCAATGCCTTCGATGTCAGCCCGTGCGTGCCGTCGAGCTTCACCGTCGCGCCCTCGATGTTGAAGGTGAGGTTCCGGTACCGTAACACGCCGTTCTTGAGATCGAACTTGCTGGCGACCTTGGAGGCCACGTTGTCGATCGATTTGTCATTGGGCCGCCCTTGGCCGCGCCGGCTCAGGGTATCGAGCTTTTCCTGAACGCCGTCGTCGGCAAACCGGAGCCGGTCGGCCCGGAACGACCCTTCGAGCATGAGTCGGTCGAGAACGTCCGCGTCACCCTGGGGCAAATCGAACGCGGCATCAAGCGTGACGTTGCCGCGAGCCATCGGCGGATCGTGCCTGCTGATAAGGTGGAGGAGTTCCGCGAGGTTGACCGAGGAGCTCGTGATGTTCAGCGCCACGCGCTTGCCTTTGAGCCCGTGCGTGCCGCTGACGACACCCCTTGCCTGCAGGGGCGAACTACCCAGCATCACGTCCACGCGCGTGAGCTCGACGTCGCCCTTCGTTCCGTCAACAAGAGCCTCATAGGTCGTGTTGAGCGGGAGGGTGTCGCCGTCCAGCGTCGTGACCTTGAAATCCGGCGTGCGGGTTTCGCCTCGGGTCGCGATCTGCTCGAGGATGCCGCTCATGGTGCCGGTCGCGTCCAGCTGGCCTTGCAGGCCCCTGATGGTGCCCAGGTCCGCGGCGAAGGTGTACGTGCCATCGAGCGGGCTGGCGCCTGGTGCCGTGGAATTCCACGGCCCGAAATTGCCCCTCGCCGCGATTTGGCCGTAGGGAATCGGGTTGGTCAGGGCGGCGCGAAACGGCGAGGGCGTGCCGGAGCCGAGGTTGTCCATCTCGAGCTTGAAGATGTCCCAGATCCTGGCGTTCTTGCGTCTGTCTCGCGGCACCACGGCGAGACGGGTGTTAGTGGCGGTCAGGTGCCGCACGTGCAGGCCGGTGCCGCCGCCGTCGCTGCCGCGCTTCGGGCGCGGAATGGGCCGCTTGCCGGTGTCGTCGTCCTTGGGAGGGATGTGGATCTCCATGCCGTCCACCCGGACGTCGCTGATGGTTGAAGACCACAGGTGCGCCAACTGGAGATCGGCGGTGAAGGACGACACCACCAGCAGCGGCGGAATGTCGGTCCGGCCGTGATGTCGCACGGTGAGGTCGTGCGCCGTCAGGCGCAGGGGAAACCAGTTGACCTGGACCGCCCCGAGTGTGACCTCGCTTTCCAGCGACTGGCTGAGCGACGAGGTCACCCACGCGTCAAGCCGCGGTTCGAGCTGTCGAAGCGTGACAAGGAGGATGACCGCGGCCACGACAAGTGCGGCCGAGAGGATCGCCGCGACAACCTTCATGCGCCGGCGCATGGCTGGAGACTCCTGGTCAACGGAGCGGGGCTCCACAAGCAACCCGGCCCCGCGCCCGGACGAGATGCCGGGCGCGGTCCCTGAATTATAAACGACGGGAACCACGCCCGGTGGCGGTTATGAATCCGCGCCGGCGAGCGGCGCCGCTATTGCGGCGCCGAGTCGAGTCGCACGACGAGGGCGGCGCGGCGGTTGAGGCGTCGCGTCTCTTCACGCGAGTTGTCGTGCTTCGGCCGTTCTTCGCCGAAGCTCGCCGACGTCAGGCGGCTGGCCGCGATGCCGTTGGTCGTCAGATAATCGCGCACGGCGTTCGAGCGGCGTTCGCCCAGGGCGATGTTGTATTCGGCGGTGCCGATGCTGCAGGTGTGCCCTTCGACGGTCAGCCGCAGCGAGGGGTTCTCTTTCATCGCGGCCAGCGCCTGTTCGAGCACGCGCTGGGCTTCTGCACGCAAGGTGTAGCGATCGAAGTCGAAGTGGACGTCTTCGAACGTGTAGACCTTCTGTTCCTTGCGAATCACCTGGATGGTGACCGTGTCGGAAGCCGTGCCACCCCTGCCGTCGTTCACGGTCACGGTGACGGGTACCGGCCCGACCACCATGGGTGCGAGCCACGTGGGCTTGATGATGGTGGGCTGCTCGACGGTGCCGGCCGGGGCGCTCCACGCGTAGGTCAGCGGATCGCCGTCGGGGTCGTTCGCATCCGCGGACAACTGCGAGCGCGTGCCCACTTCCACCGTGCATGGGTCGCAGCTGGCCTTGACCGTGGGCGGACGGTTGGCGGGCGGAGCGGGAGGTGGGGGCGGCGGGGGCGTCGGGAGTGGCGCCGGCGGCGGCGTGCGACGCGGGCTCCAGCCGACGCGCACGTGGTAGTCGACATAGTCGGCCCGCGAGCTCTGCGAGGCCGCAATCCGGTCAGGCATCGGCGTGTCGATGCGAACTTCACCGCCGATGAAGAACCCGTTGTCGGCAAACCACGTCAGGCCGGTGGTGAACGAGGTTTGACGATCGACGAAGCCCACGTCCGTGCTCAAGCTGCCGTCTTCCGCCACCAGCCGAGTCTCCAGGGTGGCGTTGTCGCGGACCGGGTGGTCGCCGAGGATCTCGCCATGGATCAGCCACGAAGGCGTCGGCGTGATCCCGATACCCGCGCCCCAATGGAAGCTGTTCGGCACGTGGATGACGACCGGGTCCGACGGGTTCTTGCGGAGGTAGTAGCCGGCCGTGCCGGAGACCACGACCTTATTGGAGATCCAGCGGCTCAAGACGCCAGAGAAGTCGGCGCCCACTGATCCCTGGCCGGCGCCGTTATCCGAATCGCCGGTCGGGAGGTTCAGGGTCACGCGTGCGGCCGCGCTGACGGGGTCGCCGGCGCCTTCACTCGCGAACGCGAACTTCGCGCCGACGCGCAGGTCGCCGAGCTTGTTTCCGGTCCAGCGTTGGCGCGCGTACGGGGCCCTCGTATCGAGACCGCCCTGGTCCGGATCCGCGGGCACGAACAGCGTGGCCAGGTCGCGGTCGACCCGTTCAATGAAGTTCCACGTCGTGTAGACGTCGAACCGGTCGCTGAAACCGTACGAGACATTGGCGCTGAAATTGGCGATGTTCATCAGGCCCTGCGGCGTGTTGCGCGAGTTCCGTTGGGCAGAACCCCGCCATTTGCCCTTGCCGTTGGTGTCCGCGATCGGAACCCACCAGAGGCCGGCGTCGCCGTCGGTTGAAACCGCAACGCGGCCGCGCTCATCAGCGGCCGGCGAATCGGCAGGTTGCTGGCTCGTGCTAGCGGCCGGCTGTTGGGCTGCCGCGGGCACGGCGATCACGAGCAGGCCCGCGATCAACCAAGGTGTGGCACTCATCGGTGTTCTGTCCTCCTGTGCGCGGTAACGCGCATCAGTCAGGACTCTTACAAACCGCGTGCCACCGTAGCGGTGGGGTAGGACTCAGCCGATGGGCTGGCTATTGCCGGGAATGGGTGCTGGCGTGCCCATCTGCAGCACATCCTCAAGCACATCCAGCTCAACCGGCTTCACAAGGTGATCATCGAAACCGACCTCGAGCGATCGGCGCCGATGTTCGGCCTGACCCCATCCGGTGAGCGCGATCAGGCGCATGCCGCGTCCCCAGGCCTCGCGGCGGATCGCCCGGGCCACGTCGTATCCCGACACCTCCGGCATGCCAATGTCGAGCAGCACGACGTCGGGCCGGAGCTCTTCGGCCAGGCGAATCGCCGTGCGGCCGTCGTAGGCCGTGTGCACCTCGTGCCCGGCCGCGCGCAGGAGGAAGGCGAGGCTGTCGGCGCCGTCCTGACTGTCGTCGGCGAGCAGGATCCGCCACGACGGGCGCTTCGCGGGCGCCGCGGTCGCCACGGCATTGGCGTCGGTGTCCACCGGCGCGAGCGGCAAGGTCACGGTGAACTCGCAGCCATGACCGACGCCCTCACTCCACATTGACACGCTGCCGCCGTGCATTTCGGCCATCTGCTTGACGAGCGTCAAGCCGATGCCGAGGCCCGTCTGCGACCGGCGCATGTCGCGGTTGAGCTGGACAAACATGCCGAACACGCGATCCTGATCCTCGACCGGAATGCCGATGCCGCTGTCGCGCACGACCACCACGACCCGGTCGGCCTGCGGCTGCACCGTCAGCCAGATGCGGCCGCCGGCCGGCGTGAACTTGGCCGCGTTGGTCAACAGGTTCAGGAAAATCTGGGAGATGCGCGTGGCGTCGGCGTCGAGGATGCACGGTTGCGGGGGAATCTCGGTGGTCAGGCTGACGCCGGCGGCCGTGAGCTGCGGCTGCGCGGTTTCAACCGCGCTCTCGATGATCGCCCGCAGGTTAACGGGCTCGCGCCGCAGCGTGAGGTGCCCGCGCGTGATGCGGCTGACGTCCATCAGGTCGTCGATCAGGCGCACGAGCTGCGTGATCTGCCGTTCCATGATGCCGGTGGCCTGTCGCGCCGTTTCGGGCAGCGTTTCAAGTCGCAGGATCTCGACGACGTTGCGGAGGGGCGCGAGAGGATTGCGGAGCTCGTGGGCCAGCGTGGCGAGGAACTCGTCCTTCAACTGCGCCTCGTATTGCAGCCGGCGCTCGCGATCCTTCAGGGCCGCTCGCGCTTCTTCCGCCTCGTTGGCGCGGTGCTCGGCCTCGTCTTTGGCCTGGCGCAACTGGCCTTCCACTTCGCGCCGTTTGGCGATGTCGACGAGCAGCCGCTGCCGCTCTTCGGCCAGGGTGATCTGTTGCGCGCGCTGGACGGACACGTCGCGGAATGCGCCCAGCACGCCGGTCAAGGTGCCGTCGTCGGCTCGTTCCGGGTGGGCGCTGTACTCGACGTGCACCAGGTGGCCATCCTTGGCAATCACCCGTGACTCGCCGTGGACATCCTCACCGGCGCCGGCGCGGCTGAGCGCGGCCTGGAGGGCGCCACGGTCCTCAGGATGAATCAGCGCCAGTCCCGGACGCAGTTGCAGTTCGTCGAGGGTGTAACCGAGTAACACCGTCAGGCCGCTGGTCGCCGAATCGATGACGATGTGACCGCCGGGGTCGATGCGGGCGTGGAAGGCGAAGTCCGACGCCAGTTCGCCAATCAGGCGGTGGAATCCCTCACTTTCGCGCAGGCGCAATTGCTCGACCATGAGCCGCTCGCGCGATCGATAGAGGTTGTCACACAGCCAGGCCACCACGAGCGACACGACCAGGATGGAAACGATGCGGATGGGCAGGTTAAGGGTGTCGGCCCGGGCGTCGAGGGCCACGATCAGCGGACCGGTGACCGCGCCGCCGAGGATCGACGCGACCAGGGCCGGGCCAAACCCGTTGTGCCAGGCCAGGATGGCAACGCCCAGGATGAAGACGGACCCGGCGACGTAATGGGTCCACAGGCCGAGACCGACAACGATGGCAAGGCACAGCCCGAAGACCGCGACCCCCATACCGATGTCTTCCCAGATAGTGGAGCGCTTCGCTGCTATTGCAGCCTGATGCCGCATCTAATTCGCCCTAAAGTGGCCAGATCGCTTCCCAAGATGGGTAGCCAAATACATTCAAGAGCCTGCCCGCGTGGTGTACAGCAAACGGGGTGCCGGGATTCACCGGACAGATTGCAGGTAGCGTGACGGCAGGCGGTGGTCAAGCCTGGCCTCGATGGCCCGCGACGCGGTGGTGACCTGGTCGATCGCCACGCCGGTCTCGACGCCCAGGCCATCCAGCATATAGAGGAGGTCTTCGGTGGCGAGGTTGCCGGCCGCTCCCGGCGCGAACGGGCAGCCGCCGAGGCCGCCGGCCGAGCTGTCGAACGTGGTGACGCCGTAGTCGAGTCCGGCGAGGACGTTCGCGAGCGCCATACCGCGCGTGTCGTGGAAATGGAGCGCGACCTGCGTGATGGGGAGTGTGGCCGTCACCGCGTCGAGCACCACGCGTACCTGCCCCGGGTGCGCCACGCCGATGGTGTCGCTGATCGCCACTTCGAACACCCCCATCTCCAGCAGGCGCTGCGCGACGTGCGTGACCCGGGCAGGAGGCACGGCGCCTTCGTACGGGCAGCCGAAGCAGGTGGACAGGTAGCCGCGCACGTCGACGCCGGCGGCCAGTGCGTCCCGGCACACGGCCGTGTAGGCGGCCAGCGACGCGTCGATGGACTGGTTGATGTTGCGCTGGGAGAAGGTTTCGGAAGCCGCGGCGAAGATCGCAATCTCGGTGACGCCCGCCGCCAGGGCGCGTGCGAGCCCGGCGCGGTTGGGGACCAGGGCGGTGTAGCGCACACCTGGCCTCCTGGCGATGCCGGCAAAGACCGCGGCGGCGTCAGCCATCTGCGGCACCCACTTCGGCGATACGAACGCCGACACCTCGATGGTGCGGTGGCCGGCCGCGGTCAGTTGATCAACAAACGCGATTTTGTCGGCGGTCGTGATCACCGCCTTCTCGTTCTGCAGCCCGTCGCGCGGGCCGACCTCGACGATGGCGACGCGGGCGGGCGTGCGCACCTATTCGAACTCCAGCAGGTTGACGCCCGGCTGCACCAGGTCCCCCTTGGCGCACGACACGGTCTTGATGACGCCACCGCGCGGCGCGCGAATGGGCATCTCCATCTTCATGGCCTCGAGCACGAGCAGCGTGTCGCCCTCCGACACCTGCTGGCCCGGTGCGGCGTGCACCGCCACCACGGTGGCCGGCATCGGCGACATCACTCCGGCATCACGACTGCCGGCGCGCCTGCGTCCCGGCTTTGGGGTGTCAACGATGGCCACCTGGCCGTTGACGAACACCCACTGCGCGTCGCGATCGGCGGCCACGGCCACCCGCCATCGCTCAGTACCGTCATCGACCAGGTACCAGCCGTCGCCGAGGGGAGTGATGGAGAAGTTATCCACGCCAATCTTTCAACGACACAAAGGGATCGCTGTCTAAGGTGCCTGGGGTGCCTACGGTGCCTGAGGTGCCTAAGGTGCGGAGGTGCTCGGCCAGTGCGGCCAACGCCGCTTCGGGGAGCGCCGAGACCGAGGCCCCCGCCAGCGCCGCACCTTCGCGATCCAGGAAGCCCGTGTCGATGGCGGCGGCGATGAACTGCGGGTGTTCGAGCAGTTGCCGCATGAACGGGATGTTCGTGCGGACGCCGAGCACGGCGAAGTCCTTCAGCGCGCCGATCGCCCGGCGGCGGGCCGACTCGCGCGTCTCGCCCCACACGATCAGCTTGGCCAGCATCGGATCGTAGTGCACCGACACCGTCGAGCCGCGCGTCACGCCGCTATCCACGCGGATGCCGGGGCCCTGCGGTTCCCGGTACAGCAGGATCGGTCCGGCCTGCGGGATGAAGCCTTGCGCCGGGTCTTCGGCGTAGATGCGGCATTCGATGGCGTGCCCGCGCTGCGATAGCGAGGCTTGCGTGAACGGGAGGGGCTCGCCCGCCGCGACCAGCAGTTGCGCGCGCACCAGGTCCACGCCCACCACGCACTCGGTGACCGGATGCTCGACCTGCAGCCGCGTGTTCATCTCGAGAAAATAGAATCGCGCCGCATCGCCTTCGCCCTCGAGCAGGAACTCGCAGGTGCCGGCGTTGCGGTAGCCAACGGCCGTCGCGGCGGCCACCGCCGCCCGGCCCATCGCGTCGCGAACCGTCGCGCCGAGGGCAGGGCAGGGGCTTTCTTCGACCATCTTCTGGTGACGGCGTTGCGCCGAACACTCGCGCTCGAACAGGTGCACGACGTGACCATGCGCGTCGGCGAAGACCTGGATTTCCACGTGGCGCGGGCGTTCGATCAGGCGCTCGACGTAAAGCGTGCTGTCGCCGAACGACGCCGTGGCTTCGCGCCTGGCCGCGGCCAGGGCGTCAGGCGCCTCCGCGGCCGCTCGCACGACCTTCATGCCGATGCCGCCGCCACCCGCCGACGGCTTGATCAATGCCGGGAAGCCGACCCGCGCGATGGCGGCCACGAGCGACGCGTCGGACTGGTCCGCGGGCGCCTCGCCGGGAACGACCGGCACGCCCGCTTCGACCATCAGGCGTCGGGCGCCGACCTTGGAGCCCATGCGCTCGATGGCGGCGGAGGGTGGACCGACGAAGATGAGGCCGGCCTCTTCGCACGCCCGCGCGAAGTGCGCGCGCTCCGAGAGAAAGCCGTAGCCGGGATGCACGGCGTCGGCGCCGGCGGCCAGGGCCGCCGCGATCACCTTCGTCGCATCGAGATAGCTGTCTCGGGCCGGCGCCGGGCCCAGGCGCACCGCCCGGTCGGCCGCCCGCACGTGCACGGCCTCTGCGTCGGCATCCGAATACACCGCGACGGTCTCAATCCCGAGCTCGCCGCAGGCGCGAATAATGCGGACGGCGATCTCACCGCGGTTGGCGATGAGGAGCCGGCGAATGCCGCGGCCGGCGCCGGTCACAGCGGCTCCTCGATCCAGCCGGGCTTGCTCTTGGCGAGAAAGGCCTTGAGGCCGTCCTGGCCTTCCGGCGACACGCGCTGGGCCGCGATCGCTTCGGCGGTGATGGTCATCACGGCGGCCGGCGGCTGTCCGAGCACGCGCGAAATCAGCGCCTTGGCGCGCGCCACCGCGGTGGGAGAGGCGCTGAGCGCCTCGCGCACGTAGTGCCGCACCGTCGCGTCGAGCTGGTCGGTCGTGACCACGGCGTGGACGAGGCCGATGTCCTTGGCGCGGGCGGCGTCGAAGCGCATGCCGGTGAGAAACAACTCGCGCGCCGCCGACGCGCCGATCTTTTGAATGACGTACGGCGAGATCATCGCCGGGAGAATGCCCAGCTTGGTCTCGGTGAACCCGAACACGGCCGTGTTCTCGGTCACCACGACGTCGCACACCGCGGCCAGGCCCGATCCGCCGCCGAGCGCGGCGCCGTGAATGCGGCCAATCACGACGGCCGGGATCGTATTGATGGCCAGGAACATCTCGGCGCCCGCCGTGGCATCACGCAAGTTGTCCAGGTGTGAGTAGCCGGCCATTTTCGCCATCCACGCCGCGTCGGCACCGGCGCTGAAGACCTTGCCGGCACCGCTGAAGACCACCACCCGCAGTGATGGATCGGCGTGCGCGCCCCGCGCCCACCTGGTGAGCTCGGCAATCACGGTCTCGTTGAAGGCGTTGCGGACGTCCGGCCGGTTGAGCGTGACGTACTCGACGGCGCCGCGGCGTTCGATGGAGAGGAATTGAAAGGTCATGGGGCCAGCGTCACATTAATCCGGCTAAAGCCGGATGCTACATACGGAAGATGCCGAACTTCGGCGGCGGGATGGGGGCGTTGTAGGCCGCCGACAGGCCGAGGGCCAATGCCGATCTCGTCTCCGCCGGGTCCAGGATCCCGTCGTCCCACAGCCGCGCCGTCGAGTAATACGGCGAGCCCTCGGTGTCGTACTTCTGGAGGATGGGCTCGCGGATGGCGGCTTCGGCGTCGGCGGAGAAGGCCCCGCCCTCGCGCGCCATCTGATCGCGTTTCACGGTGGTGAGCACGCCCGCCGCCTGCTCGCCGCCCATCACCGAAATGCGCGCGTTCGGCCACATCCATAACAGTCTCGGTTCGTAGGCCCGGCCACACATGCCGTAGTTGCCGGCGCCGAACGAGCCGCCGACAATCACCGTGAATTTCGGCACCACCGAGTTGGCGACGGCGTGCACCATCTTGGCGCCGTCCTTGGCAATGCCGCCGCGCTCGTACTGCTTGCCGACCATGAATCCCGTGATGTTCTGCAGAAACACCAGGGGCACGCCGCGAAGGTTGCACATCTCGATGAAATGCGTGACCTTGAGCGCCGACTCCGAAAACAGCACGCCGTTGTTGGCGATGACGCCGACCA
The DNA here is from genome assembly GCA_964355095.1 of uncultured Acidobacterium sp. Classification (GTDB taxonomy): domain Bacteria; phylum Acidobacteriota; class Vicinamibacteria; order Vicinamibacterales; family UBA2999; genus 12-FULL-67-14b. The sequence continues at coordinate 10,694 of CAYHCX010000012.1, read as the reverse complement.
GGAAGCCGTGCAGCCGGGCGAAGCCGCACACCACCGTGGTGGCGTATCGCTCCTTGAATTCGTCGAATCGCGATCCGTCCACGACGCGGGCGATCACCTCGCGCACGTCGTAGGCCTTCCGCAGGTCGAGGTTGACGATGCCGTACAACTCGGCCGGGTCGTAGGCCGGGTCTTCGGGCTGGGCCATGTCGGCCGGCAGGCTCTTTCGCGTGTTCAGCGTCGAGATGACGATGCGCGCCTGGTGCAGGGCGTGGGCGTCATCCTCCGCCAGGTAATCCGCCACGCCCGACAACCGCGTGTGCACGTCGGCGCCGCCGAGTTCCTCGGCCGTGACCTCTTCGCCGGTGGCCGCCTTCACCAGCGGCGGGCCGCCCAGGAAGATGGTGCCGGTGTTCTTGACGATGATGGTTTCGTCCGACATCGCCGGCACATAGGCGCCGCCGGCGGTGCACGATCCCATGACCACCGCGATTTGCGGAATCCGTTCCGCCGACATGCGCGCCTGGTTGAAGAAGATGCGGCCGAAGTGATCCCGATCAGGAAACACCTCGGCCTGGAGGGGCAGGAAGGCGCCACCCGAGTCCACCAGATAGACGCACGGCAAGTGGTTCTGCAGCGCGACTTCCTGCGCGCGCAAGTGCTTCTTGACCGTGAGCGGGTAGTACGTGCCGCCCTTCACCGTGGCATCGTTGGCCACGATCATGACGTCGCGCCCCGACACGCGGCCGATGCCGGTGACCACGCCGGCGGCCGGCGCCTCGTCCTCGTACATGCCCCATGCCGCGAGTGGGGAGAGTTCGAGGAAGGCGGAGCCGGGATCGATCAGCGCCTCGATCCGCTCGCGGACCGGCATCTTGCCCTGCTCGCGATGGCGGGCGAGGTACTTCGGGCCGCCGCCAAGCCTGGCCCGCGCCAGCCGATCGCGGTGCTCCTGCACGAGCGCCTGCATCCGCTCCCGGTTGGCCCGGAAGTCGGCAGACGCCGGATCGATGTGTGAGGTGAGGGGATCCATCAGGCCTGCGTGACAGGCGTGACAACCAACTTGACCGGAGGCTTGTCCACCCGGGCATTATACCGGCCTCCGCGCGCTTCCCGGCGGCGCGCGGGCCGGTGGCAGTACGCCTTACTTCTTCATGATCAGGACGACGCCCGCGATCAGCAGCAGCCCTCCGGCAATGGGAGGCAGCGGCAGCCGTTCGGTCTTGTCCGTGGTGATCTGGATCGGTCCCGCGTCGACGATGGTGTCTTTGCGCGTCCAGGAGAGGCCACCGTAGGCGAGGCCGATGATGCCGAGTACGACGAGGACGATGCCGATGGCTTTCATGGTTAGAACCCACAACCCATCTGGTTCACGACGAACCAAAGCGCAATGATCGAGACCGGAACTCCCAGTAACCACGCAACTCCGTATTTCATTCAATCCTCCTCATGACCGAATCTGTGATTGTCCTTTGCAACTCGCGTTCCAGCGAAAGCGGAACCAACCTTGCTATGGACTGGGGTGGAGGTCGAGATGAGAGGTGTCAATCACCACGCAGGGGCGACATCGATGACGTTGGTTACCGGAAATGTGGACGTCGCCGCCACGTTCAGGCAGGTAGTGAGCCGGCTTCACCAGAAGTGCCGCCACGGCATGTGCGGCGTGCTTCATGGCGGCCACGAGCTCTACCGTGCCCGGACCGCCACCAAGCTCTATCAGGAGTGCCTGCTGTGCGGCTACGAGACGCCCGGCTGGACGATCGATCGGCGCGATCGACGGCTGCATCTCGTGACCGCGCAGCCGTCGTCGGCCGTCAGCCGGCGCTAGAAAACTAGACCAGACCCTTGGGGGGATCGCCGTGCTCGCTCGGCTTGTCGCTCCACGGGTTGGCCGGACGGACATCCGACGGAGTCGGACGCTTCCAGTGCCCGGCGCCAACGCCCAGAAAGACGACGCCGGCGGCCAGGAAGAGCCCTGACAGCGGCGCCAGCACGACGCTCGGACGCGGGGCGTCTGCTTCAGCCAACCGGGTATCGGTATGGCCCGTCGCCACGTCTTCCGAGAAGCTTCCGCTCTGATAGCATGCCGCCGCCGAGCCGGCGAGGCCCACGGTGACCAACACGGCTCCAAGCGGCATCAACAAACCCATAACCAACCTCCATTGTGAGTGTCAGCCCGATTAGAGGGCTTACCTGCCCTAGAGCAAGCCGTATTCCACCTATTGGGCCGTCCGAAACCCTGCGACCACCACGGTCCTGCCCAACAGTGGCAGCGGAGGGGTCAGTTGCGGCAGGGGCCGGGTGGTTCGTTGCGGAACAGTCTATGCAGTGAGAGTCGATGGGCGGGTCCCTCGAATGTTTTCGCAGCACCGGATCGTGAGCTATTGGCTGGTTCTTGCAGCCGCCTCACTACTCATCATCGGAGTGTTTACCTACCAACGGCTCAATCGCCAGGCGGGCGAGACGGCAGCTGCGGTACGCCCGGCCACCACGCTGTCGGTCGGCACGCTGCAGTCCGTGGTGGTGGCGAGCAGCGCCTTTGCGCTGCTCTCGGTGCTGTTCGCGGGTTTGCAAATGCGCTCGGAGTGGGAGCATCGCCAGCAGGTGGAACTGGAGCTCCAGCACGCGCTGGCCTCGGTCGAGCATCAAGTGGCCGAGCGCACGGCCGCGTTGTCGCGGGCGCTGGTCGAACTCGAGAAGGCGATCGATGAGCGCGCGGCCGCGGTGGTCACGGCTGAAGAGGCGCGCCGGGTGGCCGAGGACGCCAGCCACCTCAAGGACGAGTTCCTGGCGACGGCGTCGCACGAACTGCGGACGCCCCTCAATGCCATTGTCGGATGGGCCCACGTGCTGCAGTCAGGGGCGGCGACCGATGAGGTGCAGCGGCAGCACGCGCTTGAGGCGATTGCCCGCAACGCCAGGATCCAGACCCGGTTAATCGAAGACCTGCTGGATGTGTCGCGGATGATCCAGGGACGTGTCGACCTGACGCTGGCGCCGATCGACGTGCGCGCGGTGGTGGCCGCAGCCGCTGACACCACGCGGGCGGGCGCCATCGCCAAGGAGATCGCGCTCAGCGTGGAGATGCCGCCGCAGCCGGTGCCGATCATCGGCGACGACCATCGGCTCCAGCAGGCGGTGTCGAACGTCCTTGCCAACGCCGTCAAGTACACGCCACGCGGCGGCCGAATCACGGTCGCGGTCCAGCCGGCCGATGAGCGCGTCATCATCTCGGTGACCGATACCGGTGAAGGCATCGCCCCGGTGTTCCTGCCGCACCTGTTCGAGCCGTTCCGCCAGGGCGAGTCGGCCGCCGTGCGGTCGGGCATGGGGTTGGGGCTCGCGATTGTGCGGCGCCTGGTGGGTCTGCACGGCGGCAGTATCACCGCCGAAAGCGCGGGCCTCGGCAAGGGTGCCCGGTTCACCATCTCGCTGCCGCTGGCGCCGGCCTCGGCGCCGGCCCTCGCCGGTCAGGCCACGCCCGATCGGCTGTTCCAGAAACTGCACGTCCTGGTGGCTGAAGACGACGCGGATTCCGCGGCGGCGGTGACGGCCATCCTGCGGCTGCATGGCTGCGAGACGCGGACCGCGGCGACGGCGTCGGAGTGCCTGCGGATCACGGGCGAGTGGCACACCGATGTGCTCGTCTGCGACATCGGCCTTCCGGACGATGACGGATACGGGTTGCTGCGGCGGTTGCGGAACCTGCCGGGCGGCGAGAAGACTCCGGCGATTGCGTTGACGGCATACGCCCGCGCCGAAGACCGCGTGCGGGCGCTGGCCGCCGGCTTCGTGGCGCACTTGTCGAAACCGTTGGACCCGGTGAGCCTGCTGCGCGAGATTGCGTCAGCGGTGAGAGTCGCGCCCGGCGCTTCCGCCGGGTGAGTCGCCGCCAGGAGCCTGCCTGTGTAATCTGCGTCAATCTGCGGCCTAGGCCACCGGCGACTCGCTGATCCCGCACTCCTTCATCTTGTTCAGCAAGGTCTTGTAGCTCACCTGCAGGTACTCGGCGGTCTTGCGCCGGTTCCAGCGGAAGCGCTCGAGCGCGTGCTGAATCGCTTCTTTCTCGGCGCCCATGGCGGCGTGCCGGGCCAGTTCCTGCAGGTTGACGCCCTCGGCGCCGTTCGTGACGGCCGCGGCGGGCACGACCGGTGCGGCGACGGCGGCCGCCTGGGCCGCGGCCGCCTGGCGCGGGGCCGGGACGGCATAGGCCGGCGCCGAGCCGGGGTGTT
>CAYHCX010000012.1:0-6383 GCA_964355095.1 uncultured Acidobacterium sp. | reverse complement strand
GCGGCCGCCTGGCGCGGGGCCGGGACGGCATAGGCCGGCGCCGAGCCGGGGTGTTCGTGTTCGGCGGCCGCGCGCGATGCCCGCAGCCGGCCGAGTTCGGCGAGGATCAGGGTTTCATCCTGCAGCACCACCAGCCGCTTCATCATGTTCTCGAGCTCGCGAATGTTGCCGGGCCACTCGTACGACAGCAACGCGTCCTGGAGCACGAGTGACGGACGCACCGCCGGCCGGCGATACACTGCCGCGAACTTCAACAGGAAGTACTCCAGCAGTTGCGGGATCTCCTCGCGCCGTTCGCGCAGGGGCGGAATGTGGACTTCGATCACCTGCAGGCGGTAGTAGAGGTCTTCGCGGAACGTCCCGGCGCGCATCATCGCCTCGAGGTCGCGGTTGGTCGCGGCAATGATCCGCACGTCCACCTCGATGGTGCGGTTGCTGCCCAGCTTCGTGAACTGGCGGTCCTGCAGCACATGCAGGATCTTGGCCTGCAGGGCCTGCGGCATCTCGCCGATTTCGTCCAGCAGGATCGTGCCGTGCTGCGCGAACTCGAACTTGCCGACGCGGGTGGACGCCGCCCCGGTGAAGGCGCCGCGCTCGTGCCCGAACAGCTCGCTCTCCAGCAGTTCGGCCGGCAGCGCCGCGCAGTTGACCTTGACGAACGGCGCGGTGCGGCGCGGCGAGCGGCGGTGAATCTCGCGCGCGATCACTTCCTTGCCGACGCCGCTTTCACCGCGCAGCAGCACGCTGACGTCGTTGTCGGCGACGCGATCGACCATGGTCATGACCGGCTGCATGGCCCTGCCCGAACTCCAGCAGGGCTGCGCGCCATCGGGGTCCTGCCCGACCTGCGTGCGCAGGCGCTGCACTTCGCTGGTCAGCGACAGCCGTTCGAGCGCGTTGCGGATGGCGGCTTCGAGGGCCACTTCACCGACGCCGTCGGGGTCGCCGGGCTTGACCACGTAGTCGATTGCGCCGAGCCGTACCGCTTCGACGATGGTGGCCGGGGTCTGGCCGCCGGAGAGCATCACCACTTGCGCGCCGGGATGCGCGAGGCGGATGGCGCGCAGGGTTTCAAGGCCGTCGAGCCCGGGCATCAGCACGTCGAGCAGGATGACGTCGGGCAGCGCCCCTTCGCGCAGCCCGGCCAGCAAGGCGTCGCCGCTGTCGAACGTCGAGGTGTTGTAGCCCCGCGACCGCAGGAGGGTCTGCAGGTAGTCGGTAAAGGGCTTGTCGTCGTCAACGATCGCGAGTGTGGCGCTGCTCATGCTGTTACCAATGGAATCCGAAACCCGATCGACGCCTTGTAATCCTGCAGGGTCCATGCCTCGACGTGATGCTGTTCCAGGACGAACGCCGCCCAGATCAGTGACAGCCCCTTGCCGCCGTGCACGACGTCAATCGCCCTGGTGGTGTCGCCGCCCGGTCCGGCCCGCAGCGCGCCGACGGTGCTTTCCGCGCCGGCCAGGAGGATCAGCGCGTCCTGGCCGGTGTGAATCTCAACGGCGTGGGGTGCGGTCTTCGCCTGGTCGAACGCCGCCTTGACCCACACGGTGATGGCTCGTGTCAGGTCACGCGGGGCGTTGGTCGCGATCCGTGCCCCGGCCGGCCGGCCGCCGGCCCACGCCGCGCCCGCGAGTTCGCTCGCCGAGGTCAGCTCCTGCACGAGGTCAGCGGCGTCGATTCGGGCCGCCAGCGTCGGCGCCGGCACCTCGGAGAGGGCACTGACCTTGCCCATCTCCGCACACAGCGTGGCGATCACGCCGAGCGCCTCGCGCGATTGTTGCAGCGCGCGGCGTTGTTCGTCTGGCGTGGTGAGCCGGCCGTCGGCATAGAGCTTCAAGTACCCCTGCGACACCGCGAGCGGCGTGCGTATCTCGTGGGCCAGTGTACTCAAGACTTGCGCCATGTTCGGCTGCATCAAGTCAATCTAACACGCGGCCAGTCGAGCCGTCTGGCACGCCCCTTGAAATAGGAAGCCGCGGATGTGGACCCCGTAGACCATGGCGAACCCTCAGAGCTGCAAGCACATTCTGGTTGTTGACGACTACGCCGACGCGCTCGACATCTGGGCGATCTACCTGCAAACGATGGGGTATCGGGTGTCAACCGCGGCCGACGGCCTGAGCGCCGTCGCCCAGGCAGGACGGCTCCTGCCGGACCTGATCGTGCTGGACCTCGAGCTGCCGGGTCTCTCTGGCTTCGAGGCCGCCAAGCGCTTGCGGGAAGACCCCGCGACTCGTGAAATTCCACTGATTGCCGCCACCGGGTACTCCCATGCGCGGCAGCTCGACCTGGCGCGCCAGAGCGGCTTCGACGCCGTCGTGGTGAAGCCGTGCGATCCCGACATGCTGGTGCAGGAGATCGAACGCCTGCTGCCTGCTGGCCGTGAACAGCTCCAGCCCAGCCGTTCGGCTGTGGAGCTGCCTCATAACAATGGGTAAGTAGTTACCTACTGGTGGAGTAAATGACGACAGATATTGCTGTGGTGGAACGGGCGTTGATGGTCATGGCCGCCGCGTTGACGGTGCAGACGTTGTTGTTCGTCGCCGCGGCGATCGGCGCGTTGTTCGCCTGGCGCAAGGCGAATCAGGCGTTTGACGAGGCCAAGGACTCCCTCAACGGGCAGATCGAGTACCTCAAGGCGCATGTCGATCACCTGGCCGGCACCGTGGATGAGGTGGCCGGCTCCGTGCGCCGGAGCACCACCGCCGTTGGCGACGTGGTGTCGGACGTGCGCGACGTGATGGGCACGGTCCGCAACTCCGTGGGCTCCGTCGCCTCCGTCGTCTCCGCGCCGCGCGCGGCACTGGCGATCGGGTTGTGGCGTGGCGCGGCGATGTGGCGCAAGCGGCGGGCGTCGCAGCGCATCGCCGCGGCTGCCGCGGCACCGGGACATCTTAATCGTGAGTTTTAGTTGATCGTGAGTTTTAGATTCAAAGGAGACAGGGACATGAGAATGATGAACGAGAACGAATCCTCCGGCAGCGGCATCTTCCTGCTGGGCGCCGTCGCCGGCGCGCTGGTCGGTGCAGGTGTCGCCCTGCTGATGGCGCCGAAGGCCGGCACCGAGATGCGGCAGGATCTGAATGCCGGCTTCACCTCGCTGCGCGACGCCGCCGCGCGTCGCTATCGCGAGATGGCGGAGCGGGCCGGTGTGCAGCTCGAGGACATCGAGGAGAAGGCCGACCAGCTCGCAAACCAGCTCGAGTCGTCCGCGCGCGAGGCGCTGGATGCGGCGTCGAGCAAGATCGGGCAGGCGACGTCGCGTGTCGCGGCCATGCGCGACGGCAGCGCCGGCGGTCCCACTAACGTCCGTCACTCGTAGAGCGGAGGCAGACCATGTTGAACACAATACTCATCGTGCTCGTCATCCTCTGGCTGCTCGGCATGGTGAGCTCCTACACGCTGGGCGGGTTCATCCATGTCCTGCTGGTGGTGGCGATCGCCGTGATGCTGATTCGGGTCATCCAGGGCCGGAAACCCATATAGGCGCGGCCGCCGGGGAGGCGGATTGATTCCGCCTCCCAAGCCCCTGTCGCCACGGCTGTATCGATACGCTACAGTGTGTGCAGTTGCGCTCCAGCCATGCCATCAGCCAAACCTGCCAACCGGCGCCGCGTCCTCGTCGTTGATGACGAGCCGATGGTCATCGACTGGCTCAAGATGGTGGTGGAGCAGGCCGACCGCACGCCCGGCTACGAAGTGCGTGCCGCGGCGGTCGGGTCGCGGGCCATCGAGCTGTTCAAGTCGTGGCGTCCCGACGTGGTCCTGCTCGACATTGTCCTGCCGGATATCGACGGCATCGCGCTGCTGCGCCAGCTCAAGGCGATTGACCCGTCGCCGGAGATGATCGTGATCAGCGGCGTGGGCACGATTACCCGCGCGCTGGAAGCCGGACAGGCCGGCGCGTTCTACTTCCTCGAAAAATCGAATCTCGACCCGGCCGGCCTGCTGTCGATCCTGGATCGGGCGGGCAACCTGCAAGTGGAGCGCGCGCAGCACGAGCGCCTCAAGGAACAGGTGCGCGGGCAGTACGCCTTCTCCAACATCATCGGCAAGAGCACGAACATGCGCGACCTGTTCGAGCTGATCGAGGCGGTGGCGGAAAGCGACGCCAACATCCTGATCCAGGGTGAGAACGGTGTCGGCAAGGAGCTGTTCGCCAACGCCATCCACGTGCGCAGCCGACGATCGCACGGCCCCTTCATCAAGATCAATTGCGCGGCGTTGCCGAAGGACCTGATCGAGTCGGAGCTGTTCGGCTACAAGAAAGGCGCGTTTACCGGGGCGACCGCCGACAAGGTGGGCCTGCTGGAGCTCGCCGCCGGCGGCTCGCTGATGCTCGACGAGATCGGCGAGATGCCGCTGCTGCTGCAAACCAAGTTGCTGCGCGTGCTGCAGGAGCGCGACTACCGGCCGATTGGCAGCGACCGCCTGGTCAAGGTGGACTTCCGGTTGATCTGCGCCACCAACATCGAGCCCGAAGCCGCGCTCAAGGCCGGCCGGCTTCGCGAAGACCTGTACTTCCGCATCAACACCGTCACCCTGCGCGTGCCGCCGTTGCGCGAGCACTCGGAAGACGTGCCGCTGCTGTGCGCGCACTTTCTCGACAAGTTCAACACGCGCTACCAGAAGAACGTGAAGGGCATTTCTCCGGCCGCCTACCACCTGTTGATCCGGTTCCGCTGGCCCGGGAACGTGCGCGAGCTCGAGAACGCGATTGAGCGGGCGGTGCTGGTGGCCAAGTCGGGCGAGGTACAGCCCGCGGACCTGCCCGAGCCGATTCGCGGCGACGCGGTGGCCGACGACGCTTTCACGGTGCCGCCGCACCACACGCTGGCGGAGATCGAGCGCATGGCGGTGCTGCAGACGCTGCAGCGGACCAACTGGAACAAGCAGGAGGCCGCCCAGATTCTGGGGTTGTACCGGCCGACGTTGTATAGCAAAATCAAGAAACACGACATCAAGGACCCGCGCACTCCGGGGCGCGTGGTCGAGGAGACCGGATGAGCGAGCGCAACCTGATGATTCTCGGCGGCGTGCTTGGGGCAGCCGTGGGCGTGGGGGTCGGCTTTCTGTTGTTCACCAAGCGCGGGCGCCAGCTGCGCGCCGAACTGCAGCCGGAGATCGAGACCGTGATCCGCGAAGCCATGCAACTGACCCAGGCCGTGGACGACTTGAAGAGCGGGCGGCCCGTGGCGCAGGAACGCGGCGCCGGCGCCGCGACATGGCCGCGCCGGACCAAGTAGCGTGACGCAGGGCCAGCGGCAGGCGGCCGGGCACTTTCGCCTGATTAGCCTCGCGGTGTGGCGGGGCGTGGGCGAGCTCTACAACAGCGACGGCCTCACGCATGCCGCGGCGGTCGCCTACTACGCCCTCATTTCGCTGTTCCCGTTCTTCCTGCTGTCGCTGGCCATCCTGGGCGGCGTCACCGCGGACGCGGGGGAGCGCGACGCGGTCGTCCGGTTCGTGTTCCGCTACTTCCCGCGGCAGTTTGATTTCATCACCGGCCAGCTCGACGCCTTCCAAACGGCGCCCGTCAGCTTCGGTGCCGGCGGCATCCTCACCCTGGTCTGGGCATCCACGGGCGTCTTCAACGCGCTGACCTCCGCCGTCAATCACGCCTGGGGTGTCGAGAAGCGCCGCAGCTTCCTGAAGCATCGGCTGGTCGCCTTCCTGATGCTGGTGTCGGCGGGCGCGGTGCTGCTCCTCGGCCTGATCCTGGCCAGCTTCGTCAGGCTGGCCGAGAGCAGCCGCTTCGGGACCGCCATCGCGAACTTGCCGTGGCTGACGTGGGCGAGCGGCATCACCGCGCACTACGCCGCCAGCATCCTGCTGATCCTCTGCGTCGCCCTCGTGTTCTATTTCATTCCGAACACCAAGGTGCGCTTCCGCGACGTGTGGCCGGGCGCCATCATGGTCGGCATCCTGTGGCGCGGGGCCTTTTCGCTGTTCGCCTGGTACGCCAGCGACCTGGCCACCTGGAACCTGATTCACGGCTCGATTGCCGCCGTCGTCGTGTTTCTGCTGTGGATCTACGTGAGCGTGGTCATCCTGCTGTACGGCGTCGAGATGACCGCCAGCTACGCGAGATTGCAGGACGCCGCCGAGCGCCATCCGGCCCTGGCGGCCGCCGCCGTCGAGCCGCAGAAGACAGCCGCAGATTAATCACAGATTAGACGCAGATGCGGGTTCGCTGGCTCCGGCCTTACTGGCCGGAGCTTGCTCAGGTAATGAGGACGGGAAATGAGTCGAATGGGCTCGTCAATGCCGACTCATTTCCCGTCCTCATTACCTGAGCAGCGCCGCGAAGCGGCGCCAGCGAACCGCAGACTGGGAGTCGGCGCATTTCGTGACGCCGTATCTGTGTCTAATCTGCGTCT